>NZ_JBEXFB010000081.1:0-1138 GCF_040606575.1 Streptomyces sp. NPDC005402 | reverse complement strand
GCTATTGTGTCGTGAGGTCGTGGTTGAGGATCTTGGCGGCTTTGCTGATGGATCCGGGCATGAGGTGGCGGTAGATCTTGTAGGTGACCTCGATGGTTTTGTGTCCCATCCATTCTGCGACGTCGGTGATGGGGATGCCGTGGTTGAGGCAGTTCGAGGCGAAGAAGTGCCGGAAGCTGTAGACGACCATTCCCTCGGGGATGTCAGTCTGCCCGGCTTTCTTGATCCGCTTCCACTGGTTGGCGATGTGGTAGTGGGGAAAAGTGCGCGACGGGTCGCCGGGATGACGCAGCAGGTAGCCGTCGACGGTGCCGTGCTTGTCCGCGTACCACTCGATGGTCCGCCGTGTGCGGGCAGGCAGGGGCACGTCCCGGTATTCGTCGGGCCGGCGGTGTTTGAGCCGGTCGTACTGGCAGGTGGTCCGGTTGACCTGTTCGGTGATCCGGTAGACGTCGTCGGCGACGATGTTGTTGACGTTCACGGCGAAGGCCTCGCCGTTGCGCATCCCGCATCCGCTCATCAGGTCGGTGACGAGCGTGAAGCTGTCGTCGCCGGCGGAACGTATGTCCTGCAACTGGGCGGGTGAAGGGATCACCACCCGCTTGGGGTCGTACTGCGGCGCTTTGATGCCGGCCACCGGGTTGTCGTCGAACAGCCCCAGCCGGTGCGCGTCCAGCAGGATCGCCTTGAGCTTGTCGAACGCGTTGGACTGCGCCGCCAGTCCCACCCCGTTGCGCTCCATCGTCTGGAGGAACCCCTCGACGACCTTGTGGTCGAAGGTCTCCATCCGACGGCTGCCCAGCTGCGGCAGCAGATGAATGTCCAGCAGCGACTCCAGGTGCCTCACAGACGCCGGCCCAAGATCACGCTGGGCGGCCTTCCATCCCGCCGCATACTCCCCGAACCGCATCGCCCCGTACTTCGCGACCCGCTCCGCCTTCACCTGCCCCCGCGGAGCAGCCTTCTTCCCGTTGTAGATCTCCACCAACCGCTCGGCGGCCTGATCCTGGGTCGCGAACCCCGACTCCTCCCTCTGACCCCCACCCGCCGCCCGGTAACGGATCTTGTAGAAGTGAGGACACTTCGACCACCGCGACCGCGGATGCCCACACTCCTTAAAAAACGAACCCATCCCACG
>NZ_JBEXFB010000080.1:0-1280 GCF_040606575.1 Streptomyces sp. NPDC005402 | reverse complement strand
GGGACTGCTGCAGGGTTGGGTGACACCTGACCTGGCTTGCTGAGAAGCGGCCTGGAAGGATGTTGCAGTGCCCAAGCCGTATCCGAAGGAGTTCCGCGAAGACGTCGTGCGGGTCGCGCGCAACCGCGAGCCTGGCGTCACGCTGGAACAGATCGCCGCCGATTTCGGGGTCCACCCGATCACGTTGTCGAAGTGGCTGCGCCGCGCCGAGACCGATGAGGGCGCCAGGCCCGCAACGACGTCGGGTGAGTCGGCCGAGCTGCGCGAGGCCCGCAAGCGGATCCGGTTGCTGGAGCAGGAGAACGCGGTGCTCAGGAGGGCTGCGGCGTATCTGTCGCAGGCGAACCTGCCGGCAAAATGATGTACCCGCTCGTCCGTGAGCTTGCCGCCGCCGATGCCCCTTACCGGGTGCCGGTGGCGGTGACGTGCCGGGTGCTCGGGCTGGCCCGCCAGCCCTACTACCGGTGGCTGGCCCGGCCTGCCACCGACGCCGAACTGACCGAGGCATACCGGGCCAACGCCCTGTTCGACGCGCACCGCGACGATCCCGAGTTCGGTCACCGCTTCCTTCTCGACGAGGCCCGCGCCGCCGGTGAGGCGATGGCCGAGCGGACCGCCTGGCGGATCTGCCGGGACAACGGCTGGTGGAGTGCCTTCGGCAAACGCAGGGGCCGCGGGAAAAACGCCAAAGCCGGGCCACCGGTCCACGATGACCTGGTGCGGCGGAACTTCACCGCGGACGGGCCGAACCGTTTGTGGCTCACGGACATCACCGAGCACGCGACCGGCGAGGGCAAGCTGTATCTGTGCGCGGTCAAGGACGTGTACTCCGGCCGCATCGTGGGCTATTCCATCGACGCCCGGATGAAGTCCCGCCTCGCGGTGGCCGCGCTGGAGTCCGCCGTCGCCCGCCGCGGCCCCGCTGCGGGATGCATCGTGCACTCCGACCGCGGATCGCAATTCCGGTCCCGCAAGGTCGCCGCCGTCCTCACCCGGCACGGCCTGGTCGGCTCAATGGGCCGGGTCGGGGCCGCCGGCGACAACGCCGCAATGGAGAGCTTCTTCGCACTGCTGCAAAAGAACGTCCTCGACCGCCGCGTCTGGGCCACCCGCCAGGAGTTGCGGATCGCGATCGTCACCTGGATCGAACGGACCTACCACCGACGCCGACGGCAACGACGCCTGGGCCGATTGACCCCCGTCGAGTACGAGACCATCATGACCCCACCCGCAGCTCTGGCTGCATAAACCCCGCTGTCACCCGATCATGCAGCAGTCCC
>NZ_JBEXFB010000079.1:0-1399 GCF_040606575.1 Streptomyces sp. NPDC005402 | reverse complement strand
AACTCCGGCGGTGCCGGAACCATGGGCTACGCGGTCCCGGCCGCGATGGGTGCCAAGGCGGGCATGCCGCAGCACACGGTCTGGGCGATCGACGGCGACGGCTGTTTCCAGATGACCAACCAGGAACTGACCACCTGCGCCCTGAACAACATCCCGATCAAGGTCGCCATCATCAACAACGGTGCCCTCGGGATGGTCCGCCAGTGGCAGACCCTCTTCTACAACCAGCGCTACTCCAACACCGTCCTGCACAGCGGCCCGGAGGACGTCAACCCGGACGCCAAGGGCACGCGCGTGCCGGACTTCGTGAAACTGTCCGAGGCGATGGGCTGCGTGGGTCTGCGCTGTGAGCGGCCGGAGGACCTGGACAAGGTCATCGCGGAAGCGAACTCCATCAACGACCGTCCCGTCGTCGTGGACTTCATCGTCCACGAGGACGCGATGGTGTGGCCGATGGTCGCCGCCGGCACGTCCAACGACGAGATCATGGCCGCCCGGGACGTCCGCCCCGACTTCGGCGACAACGAAGACGACTGAGAGCCGTAAAGGAAGCAGATCATGTCCAAGCACACGCTCTCCGTCCTGGTGGAGAACACCCCGGGCATCCTCGCCCGGATCGCCGCCCTGTTCTCGCGCCGCGGGTTCAACATCGACTCGCTCGCGGTCGGTGTCACCGAGCACCCCGAGATCTCCCGGATCACCATCGTGGTCACCGTGGTCGAGGAACTGCCGCTGGAGCAGGTGACCAAGCAGCTGAACAAGCTCGTCAACGTGCTGAAGATCGTCGAGCTGGAACCCGGTTCGGCCGTTCAGCGCGAACTCGTTCTGGTGAAGGTGCGCGCCGACAACGAGACGCGCTCCCAGATCGTCGAGATCGTCCAGCTGTTCCGCGCCAAGACCGTCGACGTCTCCCCGGAGGCCGTCACCATCGAGGCCACCGGCAGCGGCGAGAAGCTGTCCGCGATGCTGAAGATGCTGGAGCCCTTCGGCATCAAGGAGCTCGTCCAGTCCGGCACCATCGCGATCGGCCGCGGCGCCCGTTCGATCACGGACCGCTCGCTGCGCGCACTCGACCGCAGCGCGTGACGCGGTATACGGGCGGCTCCGGCCGCCCGTATACCGAGACCCCGAAACTTCATCTCAGCCCGCCGTCATACGGTGGGACGCAACACCTGCACACAAGGAGAGAACCCAAAGTGGCCGAGCTGTTCTACGACGCCGACGCCGACCTGTCCATCATCCAGGGCCGCAAGGTCGCGGTCATCGGTTACGGCAGCCAGGGCCACGCCCACGCGCTGTCGCTCCGTGACTCGGGTGTCGACGTGCGTGTCGGTCTGCACGAGGGCTCCAAGTCCAAGGCCAAGGCCGAGGAGCAGGGCCTGCGCGTGGTGACGCCGTC
>NZ_JBEXFB010000078.1:0-1418 GCF_040606575.1 Streptomyces sp. NPDC005402 | reverse complement strand
AACACAGTGGACGCGAGCAACTGAGGACAAGCCCTCGGCCTATTAGTACCGGTCACCTCCACCCATTACTGGGCTTCCAGATCCGGCCTATCAACCCAGTCGTCTACTGGGAGCCTTAACCCCTCAAAGGGGGTGGGAATACTCATCTCGAAGCAGGCTTCCCGCTTAGATGCTTTCAGCGGTTATCCCTCCCGAACGTAGCCAACCAGCCATGCCCTTGGCAGGACAACTGGCACACCAGAGGTTCGTCCGTCCCGGTCCTCTCGTACTAGGGACAGCCCTTCTCAATATTCCTGCGCGCGCAGCGGATAGGGACCGAACTGTCTCACGACGTTCTAAACCCAGCTCGCGTACCGCTTTAATGGGCGAACAGCCCAACCCTTGGGACCGACTCCAGCCCCAGGATGCGACGAGCCGACATCGAGGTGCCAAACCATCCCGTCGATATGGACTCTTGGGGAAGATCAGCCTGTTATCCCCGGGGTACCTTTTATCCGTTGAGCGACGGCGCTTCCACAAGCCACCGCCGGATCACTAGTCCCGACTTTCGTCCCTGCTCGACCCGTCGGTCTCACAGTCAAGCTCCCTTGTGCACTTACACTCAACACCTGATTGCCAACCAGGCTGAGGGAACCTTTGGGCGCCTCCGTTACTCTTTAGGAGGCAACCGCCCCAGTTAAACTACCCATCAGACACTGTCCCTGATCCGGATCACGGACCCAGGTTAGACATCCAGCACGACCAGACTGGTATTTCAACGACGACTCCCCCTGAACTGGCGTCCAGAGTTCACAGTCTCCCAGCTATCCTACACAAGCCGAACCGAACACCAATATCAAACTGTAGTAAAGGTCCCGGGGTCTTTCCGTCCTGCTGCGCGAAACGAGCATCTTTACTCGTAGTGCAATTTCACCGGGCCTATGGTTGAGACAGTCGAGAAGTCGTTACGCCATTCGTGCAGGTCGGAACTTACCCGACAAGGAATTTCGCTACCTTAGGATGGTTATAGTTACCACCGCCGTTTACTGGCGCTTAAGTTCTCAGCTTCGCCACACCGAAATGTGACTAACCGGTCCCCTTAACGTTCCAGCACCGGGCAGGCGTCAGTCCGTATACATCGCCTTACGGCTTCGCACGGACCTGTGTTTTTAGTAAACAGTCGCTTCTCGCTGGTCTCTGCGGCCACCCCCAGCTCACCAAGTAAATTGGATCACCAGTGATGGCCCCCCTTCTCCCGAAGTTACGGGGGCATTTTGCCGAGTTCCTTAACCATAGTTCACCCGAACGCCTCGGTATTCTCTACCTGACCACCTGAGTCGGTTTAGGGTACGGGCCGCCATGAAACTCGCTAGAGGCTTTTCTCGACAGCATAGGATCATCCACTTCACCACAATCGGCTCGGCATCAGGTCTCAGCCT
>NZ_JBEXFB010000077.1:0-1422 GCF_040606575.1 Streptomyces sp. NPDC005402 | reverse complement strand
CTAGTGTGCTGCGCCAGAAATCCTGAGGGTTAGTAAGTACCCTGTTGCCATGTCGCATCCGGGGCCTTCTGCTGTGTCGATCACACTGTCCGAATCGGAGCGCGCCGAGTTGGTGCGCCGCACAAAGATGCCGCACCGGCGCTCGGCCGAGAAGGCCCGCATCATCCTGGCGTGTGCTGACGGCATGTCAAACGCTGTTGTCGCACGGCTCGTCGGTGTCCAGTCCAAGACGGTCGGTAAGTGGCGCCGGGCTTTCGCCGCAGAGCGGATGGCCGGGCTTGAGGACGCCGGCTGGATCGGCCGCCCGAAGGCCGACCTGATCCTCGACGAGGCCGAGCGCAGGCAGCTGACACAGTGGGCGCGGCAGGCCAAAACTGCCCAGTTCCTCGCGTTACGAGCCAAGATCGTGCTGCGCTGCGCGGAGGGCGGGACGAACCAGCAGGCCGCGGCCGACCTCGGGATCGACAGGTCGACCGTGGACCGCTGGCGGGCCCGGTTCATCGCGAAACGCCTCGATGGCCTGCAGGACGAGCCGCGCTCGGGCCGGCCGCCTTCGATCCTCCTCGACCAGGTCGAGGAGGTCGTCGTGGCCACCCTGGAGTCGGTCCCGGGCCAGGACACGCACTGGTCACGGGCCTCGATGGCACAGCGCACCGGCCTGTCGAAATCGACGATCGGGCGGATCTGGAAGCGGTTCGATCTCAAGCCCCACCTGCAGGACTCCTTCAAACTGTCCACCGATCCGCAGTTCGTCGCCAAGGTCGTCGACGTCGTCGGCCTGTACCACCACCCGCCCGAGAAGGCGGTCGTGCTCTGCGTGGACGAGAAGAGCCAGATCCAGGCGCTGGACCGGTCCCAGCCGGTGCTGCCGATGATGCCGGGCATGCCCGAGCGGCGTACCCATGACTATCTGAGGCATGGCATCACCAGCCTGTTCGCCGCCTTCAACATCGCCGACGGCACCGTCATATCGGCACTGCACCGCCGCCACCGGGCGATCGAGTTCAAGAAGTTCCTGGTCCGGATCGACAAGGCGGTGCCCGCCGGGCTCGACGTCCACCTCGTCTGCGACAACTACGCCACCCACAACACCGCCGAGATCAGGACGTGGCTCGCCAAACACCCCCGCTTCCACGTCCACTTCACCCCCACCGGCTCCTCCTGGATGAACCAGGTGGAGCGGTGGTTCGGCCTGCTCACCGACAAGCTCATCCGCCGCGGCGTCCACACCTCCGTGAAGGCGCTGGAGGACGACATCACCGCATGGATCGACACCTGGAACAAGAACCCGCGGCCCTTCACCTGGACCAAGACCGCCGACGAGATCCTCAACTCCCTCGCCGACTACCTCACCAAGGTCGGAACCACCGGCCAGAAAACAGAGCAGAACTAACCCTCAGGATTTCTGGCGCAGCACACTAG
>NZ_JBEXFB010000076.1:0-1443 GCF_040606575.1 Streptomyces sp. NPDC005402 | reverse complement strand
CCGTTGAAGGTGTCGGCGTGGGTGGTGCCCAGGACCGGGATGTCGCGGTGGGCCTGGGCGAAGGCGACGGCGTGGGTGGAGTGGGTGTGGGTGACGCCGCCGATGGAAGGGAAGGCGCGGTAGAGGCAGCGGTGGGTCTCGGTGTCGGTTGAGGGGCGCAGGTCGCCCTCCACCACGGCGCCGTCGGACAGGCGGACCGTCACCAGGTGGTCGAGGGTGAGGTCCTCGTAGGGGACGCCCGAGGGCTTGATGACGAAGACGCCGGCCTCACGGTCGACCCCACTTACGTTTCCCCAGGTCAGTGTGGCGAGACCGACTTGGGGGATGGTCAGGTTGGCGTCCAGTACCTCTTGCCGCAGGCCGTCGCGGACTCGTACGGTCATCAGTTCTCTCCTGGGATGGCCGTCACAGGGCCTGGGCGAGACGGTGGTAGGCGGCGTTCCAGCGGATTTCCTTGGCGAACTGCTCGGTGGTGGTGTTCTCGTCGATGGTGAGCAGTTCGACGCCGGTCATGGCCGCGTAGTCGGTCAGGGTCTCCAAGTCAACGGCGGAGCTGAGCACGGTGTGGTGCGGGGCACCGGCCAGCAGCCAGCTCTCGGCGGACTCGGCCAATGAGGGCTGCGGCTTCCACACCGCCCGGGCCACCGGCAGGCGACGCAGGGGTTCGCTGGGGGAGACGACGTCGACGGCGTTGGCGGTGAGCCGGAAGCGGTCGCCGAGGTCGGAGAGGCCGACGACGACGGCCGGGCCTTCGGCCGCGTTGAAGACCAGACGGACGGGGTCCTCGCGGCCGCCGATGGACAGCGGGTGGATCTCGCAGCTGGGGCGGTCGGCGGCGATCGAGGGGCAGACCTCCAGCATGTGGGCGCCCAGCACACGCGGAGTCCCCGGGCCGAGGTGGTAGGTGTAGTCCTCCATGAAACTGGTGCCACCGGGTTGTCCGGTGCCCATGACCTTCACCGTGCGCAGCAGGGCGGAGGTCTTCCAGTCGCCTTCGCCGCCGAAGCCGTAGCCGTCGGCCATCAGCCGCTGCACGGCCAGGCCGGGCAGCTGGCGCAGCCCGCCGAGGTCCTCGAAGTTGGTGGTGAAGGCCGTGAAGCCGCCCTCGGTGAGGAAGGTGCGCAGGCCCAGTTCCTGGCGGGCGGCATACAGCAGCGAGTCGTGCCGGATGCCGCCCGGACGCAAGGACGGCACCACGTCGTACGACTCGACGTACTCACCGGCCAGTTCGGTGGCCGCCTTGTCCTCGACCGCGTCGACCACGGCGACCAGGTCGTTGACCCCGTAGGTGTTCACCGAGAACCCGAACCGCAGCTGTGCCTCGACCTTGTCGCCCTCGGTGACGGCCACGTCGCGCATGTTGTCGCCGAAGCGGGCCAGGCGCAGGCTGCGGGAGGCGTGCCGGCCGAGGGCGGCGCGGGCCCAGGCGGCGACGCGCCGGAT
>NZ_JBEXFB010000075.1:0-1531 GCF_040606575.1 Streptomyces sp. NPDC005402 | reverse complement strand
TCGTCGGTGACCATTTCGAGGGTCAGCTCGTCGTGGTTGCGCAGGAAGATGCCCCACTGGCAGTTGTTGGGGATGGCCGGCGTCTTGGCGAGGATTTCCGAGATCGGGTAGCGCGACTCCCGCCGAACTGCCATGAAGATGCGGGGCATGACCGGGAAGTGGAAGGCCATGTGGCATTCGTCGCCGCCGGCCTGGTAGTCGCCGAAGTAGTCGACGACGTCCTCGGGCCACTGGTTGGCCTCCGCCAGCAGCACCGTGTCCGGGTACATGGCGTCGATCTCTTTGCGGACCCGCTTGAGGAACTGGTGAGTGGCGGGCAGGTTCTCGCAGTTGGTGCCCTCCGCCGCGTACAGATAGGGGACGGCGTCGAGGCGGAAGCCGTCGATGCCGAGGTCGAGCCAGAAGCGGAGGGCGGCCAGGATCTCCTCCTGGACGGCCGGGTTCTCGTAGTTGAGGTCCGGCTGGTGGGAGAAGAAGCGGTGGAAGTAGTACTGGCCGCGGACCGGGTCGTGACTCCAGTTGGAGGCCTCGGTGTCGACGAAGATGATCCGCGCGTCCTGGTACTGCTTGTCGTCGTCGGCCCACATGTAGTAGTCGCCGTAGGGGCCGTCGGGGTCCTTGCGGGACTCCTGGAACCACGGGTGCTGGTCGCTGGTGTGGTTCATGACGAAGTCGATGATGACGCGCATGCCCCGGTGGTGGGCGGCGTCGACGAACTCCACGAAGTCGGCGAGGTCGCCGAACTCCGGCAGGACGGCGGTGTAGTCCGAGACGTCGTACCCGCCGTCCCTGAGCGGCGACTTGAAGAAGGGCGGCAGCCACAGACAGTCGACACCGAGCCACTGGAGGTAGTCCAGCTTGGCGGTCAGGCCCTTGAGGTCGCCGACGCCGTCGCCGTTGCTGTCCTGGAAGGAGCGGACCAGCACCTCGTAGAAGACCGCGCGTTTGAACCAGTCGGGGTCCCGGTCCTTCGCCGGGGTGTCCTCGAAGGTGTCGTGGACGGGCTCGTTGACAGTCACGCTGTGGATCCTCCGCTCTGCGGCGCCGACCTGCGGACCTGGAACAGATGCGCCGGTGCCCGGCCGGGCTCCAGGCGCACGTAGCTGTTTCTGCGCCAGTGGTAGGTCTCGCCCGTCAGTTCGTCGTGGACGGACAGGGACTCGTGCCATTCCAGGCCGAGTCGCGGCATGTCCAACGAGACCGTGGCCTCCTGGGTGTGGTGCGGATCGAGGTTCACGACCACCAGGACCGTGTCGTCGCCGGTGCGCTTGCTGTAGGCGATGACCGCGTCGTTGTCGGTGTGGTGGAAGCGGATGTTCCGCAGACGCTGGAGGGCGGGGTGGCGGCGCCTGATCGTGTTGAGCTGGGTGATCAGGGGGGCGAGACTGTCCTCGGTGTCCCAGTTGCGGGCCTTGAGCTGGTACTTCTCCGAGTCTAGGTATTCCTCGCTGCCCTCGCGCAGGGGGGTGTTCTCGGCGAGTTCGTAGCCGGAGTAGATGCCCCAGGTCGGCGAGAGGGTCGCGGCCAGCAC
>NZ_JBEXFB010000073.1:0-1576 GCF_040606575.1 Streptomyces sp. NPDC005402 | reverse complement strand
TCGTCGGTGACCATTTCGAGGGTCAGCTCGTCGTGGTTGCGCAGGAAGATGCCCCACTGGCAGTTGTTGGGGATGGCCGGCGTCTTGGCGAGGATCTCCGAGACCGGGTAGCGGGACTCGCGGCGCACGGCCATGAAGATGCGGGGCATGACCGGGAAGTGGAAGGCCATGTGGCATTCGTCGCCGCCGGACTCGTAGTCGCCGAAGTAGTCGACGACGTCCTCGGGCCACTGGTTGGCCTCCGCCAGGATCACCGTGTCCGGGTAGGACGCGTCGATCTCCTTGCGGACCCGCTTCAGGAACTCGTGGGTGGCCGGAAGGTTTTCGCAGTTGGTGCCTTCCTCCTGGTACAGGTACGGCACGGCGTCGAGACGGAAACCGTCGATGCCCAGGTCGAGCCAGAACCGCAGTGCGGAGATCATCTCCTCCTGGACGGCCGGGTTCTCGTAGTTGAGGTCCGGCTGGTGGGAGAAGAAGCGGTGCCAGAAGTACTGCTTGCGGACCGGGTCGAAGGTCCAGTTGGAGGCCTCGGTGTCGACGAAGATGATCCGCGCGTCCTGGTACTGCTTGTCGTCGTCCGCCCACACGTAGTAGTCGCCGTAGGGGCCGTCGGGATCCTTGCGGGACTCCTGGAACCACGGGTGCTGGTCGCTGGTGTGGTTCATGACGAAGTCGATGATGACGCGCATGCCCCGGTGGTGGGCGGCGTCGACGAACTCCACGAAGTCGGCGAGGTCACCGAACTCCGGCAGGACGGCGGTGTAGTCCGAGACGTCGTACCCGCCGTCCCTGAGCGGCGACTTGAAGAAGGGCGGCAGCCACAGACAGTCGACACCGAGCCACTGGAGGTAGTCGAGTTTCGCGGTCAGGCCCTTGAGGTCGCCGACGCCGTCGCCGTTGCTGTCCTGGAAGGAGCGGACGAGGACCTCGTAGAAGACCGCCCGCTTGAACCAGTCCGGGTCACGGTCCTTGGCGGGGGTGTCCTCGAAGGTGTCGTGGACGGGCTCGTTGACGATCATGTTGTGGGTGACCCTCCGATCTGCGGGGTGGACGGTCGCAGGACGGTGCTGTGCTCATCCGGGGGGTGACCCCCGGACCCCCGGCCGACCACAAGGACGTGTGCCCCGCCGGGCTGAAGACGCACGTAGTTCGCCCTGCCCCAGTGATAGGTCTCACCGGTGAGCTCGTCGCGCACCGGCACCGACTCGTGCCATTCCAGGCCGAGTTGCGGCATGTCCAACGAGACCGTGGCCTCCTGGGTGTGGTGCGGATCGAGGTTCACGACCACCAGAACCGTGTTCGAGCCGCTCCGCTTCGAGTACGCGATCACCTCGTCCTTGTCCGCGTGGTGGAAGTGGAGATCGCGCAGCTGCCGGAGGGCCGGGTTCTCCCGTCTGATCGTGTTGAGCTGGGTGATCAGGGGGGCGAGGCTGTCCTCGGTGTCCCAGTTGCGGGCCTTGAGCTGGTACTTCTCCGAGTCGAGGTATTCCTCGCTGCCCTCGCGCAGGGGGGTGTTCTCGGCGAGTTCGTAGCCGGAGTAGATGCCCCAGGTCGGCGAGAGGGTCGCGGCCAGCAC
>NZ_JBEXFB010000072.1:0-1738 GCF_040606575.1 Streptomyces sp. NPDC005402 | reverse complement strand
CACCACCACCGACAACGACTGAACCAACCGAACCGAAGACACCCGGGTCAGATTCCACCTGTCCAGACTGGGTCCAGGTTCAGCCGCCGCCGACAACCAGGCGCATGGGCCAATGTTGCCGGACCGTGACGAGCCGACCAGTTCTTAGCGCGGGAGTCCCGCCGTTGGCCGAGCTATTCGGCCGTTCGCCGGAGCACATACGGCAGTCAGGTGATCGCGCCATCCTCCCGCCCTGAAACGCTGCACGGCGCACGGGATTCACATAGGTTCCCGGCCATGTGGGACAACGTCGTAAGCGCAATTGTCGGCGCCGTGGCCGGCGCCTGCGCCACGGAAGCCCTGAACCTCCGACGCCACCGCCAAGAGAATCCTCCCATCCGTCTGGCCATCAGACCCACCGGCAACGCCAGTGAATACGTTTTGAGTAACAACGGATACCGCCCCGTGTACCTACTCACGGCCACTGTCGGCTGGGTACACGATGACGGAATTCCGCGCTCAACCTGCGCCGTCAAGACCTGGAAATCCCTGCCAGCGGGAGCGGAAGCACGCTTTCAGGTACCGGCCGAAAACGCTCGTTACGACGGAGCCGTCCTCTTTCTCATGTGGCGCGAGACGCCCGGGGCCACGGCTGCACGGCACTTGGAATCGTTCCCCCTATAGGGCGGCCGAGTCTGCTGCCTGTGATTGCACCCAGCCACTGAGGACGGCAATCCAGGCGGGGCAGCAAACCCTCCCGCCCCGCCTGGATTGCCGTCCTCGGGGCCTTCCAAGGGGTGGACGGCAGGCTTGGGTGAGTACCGCCGGGCCCGTTCCGCTCTCGCGGCTCACCACGGCTCTTCAGCAAGGGGCAGACGGTCGTCCGTACCACGATCCTGCCCCCGCCTGAAGAGCCTTCCTTCTCTCTTACTAGAGAGTTGAGGGAAGACAGCGTCCGCAGCGTCCGCCGGGCGTCGCTCACCCCATCTGACCTGCACTTTTCCTGTGGACGCTAAACAAAATGTTTAGCGTCCACTAGCGTCCGCAGCGTCCGGTCACGCTCTGCTCCTAAGAGTCTCTTTTCGCTGGTCAGGGCGGCTCTTAGGAGACGGCGAGGTGTGGACGCTGCGGACGCTGAACACTCCGAAACGACGAAGAGACCACCCGGCGCGTCGGGGGGTGGCCTCTTCATTCCTTGTACGGCGCCGCCAGGTAGAGGGGGCCTGGCGTGCACAACCAAGAGGAGCACGCTCCGCCGTGGTGCTCTTCTTGCTCGTTGTGAGGGCCGTCGGAGTGATCAGCCCCCTAGCAAGTAGCGGGGCTCGGTCCAGCACACCCCGAAACCGGCCTGACGCAGCCACCAGGCCCCGCCGCGCCCTGCTACCGAGAAGGGAGTCAGCCCCCATGGCTGGCCACATCCAAGACCGCTGGTTCAAGACCATCACCGACGCCGATGGCAAGCCCGTCCGCGTCAAGACCGACCGGCACGGCACGGGCCTGCGCTACCGGGCCCGCTACGTCGGCCCCGACGGAACCGAGAAGTCCAAGAGCTTCCCCGACGGACAGAAGCGCATTGCTGAGAAGTGGCTCACGAAGCTCGAAGCTGACATGAACAGCGGCGACTACGTGGACCCCCGGCGGGGCAAGGTCACGTTTCAGCAGTAGGGACTGCTGCATGATCGGGTGACAGCGGGGTTTATGCAGCCAGAGCTGCGGGTGGGGTCATGATGGTCTCGTACTCGACGGGGGTCAATCGGCC
>NZ_JBEXFB010000071.1:0-2268 GCF_040606575.1 Streptomyces sp. NPDC005402 | reverse complement strand
GTCTCGGCGACGCCTGAATTCTGACCCTCTGACGGCGGATCAAAAGTGACCCTCTGGGTGGTCTTCGCCTGAACCTGATCTTGATCGGAAGGTCAGGAGGGAAGGGTGATCCGCGTGGAGGACTGGGCAGAGATCCGCAGGCTGCACCGGGCCGAGCAGATGCCGATCCGGGCGATCGCCCGGCATCTGGGCATCTCGAAGAACACGGTAAAGCGTGCGCTGGCGAGTGACCGGCCGCCGAAGTACGAGCGCCCGGCCAAGGGCTCGGTGGTCGACGCGGTCGAGGTACAGATCCGTGAGCTGCTCAGGGAGACCCCGTCGATGCCCGCCACGGTGATCGCGGAGCGGATCGGGTGGGAACGCGGGATGACGGTCCTCAAGGAACGGGTGCGGGAACTGCGGCCCGCCTATGTTCCGGTCGATCCGGTCTCGCGCACGACCTATCAGCCGGGCGAGCTGGCCCAGTGTGACCTGTGGTTTCCCGAGGCGGACATCCCGCTGGGCTATGGGCAGACGGGACGTCCGCCGGTGCTGGTGATGGTGTCGGGCTACTCGCGGGTGATCGCCGCGCGGATGCTGCCCTCACGCACCACCGGCGATCTGATCGACGGCCACTGGCGGCTGTTGAACGGATGGGGCGCCGTGCCTAAAACACTGGTCTGGGACAACGAGGCAGGGGTCGGCCGCGGCAAGCTCACCGCGGAGTTCGCCGCGTTCGCGGGTCTGCTCGCCACCAAGATCTATCTCTGCCGGCCCCGCGACCCGGAAGCGAAAGGGCTGGTCGAGCGGGCGAACGGCTATCTGGAGACCTCGTTCCTGCCCGGCCGCACGTTCAGCGGTCCCGGTGACTTCAACACCCAGCTCACGGCCTGGCTGGCCGTCGCGAACCGGCGCCTGCACCGCACGCTGCAGGCCCGTCCCGCCGAACGCTGGGAGGCCGACCGGGCCGGGATGCTCGCACTGCCGCCCGTCGATCCGCCGGCCTGGTGGCGGATGCAGACCCGCATCGGGCGTGACCACTACGTCCGCGTCGACACCAACGACTACTCCGTGCACCCGGAGGCGATCGGACACACCGTCACCGTCCTCACCGACAACGATGAAGTCATCGCCCTGGCGCCCGGCGGCGTGATCGTTGCCCGCCACCCCCGCTGCTGGGCCCGCCACCAGACCCTCACCGATCCCGATCACGCCGCCGCCAGCCAGACGATGCGCGGGCAGGCCCACCATCACCAGGCCGCCCAGGCCAAAGACACCCGCCGACCCGCGGCCGGGGACGGGCCGCTCGTCGAGGTCGAACAACGCGAACTCCGCTCCTACGACCGGTTGTTCACCGTCATCGAAGGCGGCGGCGACAGGGAGGCCGGCTGATGCCCCGCACCACCACTGCCCCGGCCGAGAACACCGGAGCGGGCCACAGAACAGGCTCTCAGACCACCGCCGACCTCGCCTTCCTCGCCCGCGCGATGAAGGCCCCGGCCCTGCTGGACGCCGCCGACCGGCTCGCCGATCGCGCCCGCAAGGAGTCCTGGACCCACGCCGAATACCTGGTCGCCTGCCTCCAGCGCGAGGTCTCCGCCCGCGAATCGCACGGCGGCGAGGCCCGCGTCCGCGCCGCCCGCTTCCCCGCGATCAAGACGATCGAGGAACTCGACGTCACCCATCTGCGCGGCATCACGCGACAACAGCTCGCGCATCTGGGCACGTTGGACTTCATCGCCGGCAAGGAGAACACCGTCTTCCTGGGCCCGCCCGGCACCGGCAAGACGCACCTGGCGATCGGGCTCGCGGTTCGTGCCTGCCAGGCCGGCCACCGCGTCGCCTTCGCCACCGCCGCCGAGTGGGTCGACCGCCTGGCCGCCGCCCACCACGCCGGCCGCCTGCAGGCCGAACTCACCAAACTGTCCCGTTACCCGCTGATCGTGGTCGACGAGGTCGGCTACATCCCCTTCGAAGCCGAGGCCGCGAACCTGTTCTTCCAGCTCATCTCCAACAGATACGAACGCGCGTCCGTGATCGTCACCAGCAACAAACCCTTCGGACGCTGGGGAGAGGTCTTCGGCGACGAGACCGTCGCAGCCGCCATGATCGACCGCCTCGTCCACCACGCCGAGGTCCACTCCCTCAAAGGCGACTCCTACCGCATGCGAGGACGCGAACTCGGACGCGTCCCCACCACCACCGACAACGACTGAACCAACCGAACCGAAGACACCCGGGTCAGATTCCACCTGTCCAGACTGGGTCCAGGTTCAGCCGCCGCCGACA
>NZ_JBEXFB010000070.1:0-2617 GCF_040606575.1 Streptomyces sp. NPDC005402 | reverse complement strand
TGACGGCGGCCGTGGCAAAGTCCAGATGTGCGGCCAGCCGAGTCCAGGCTGATGGCCACCGGGATTCCTGGTGGATGGCCGTCTGACCAGTGGTGTTCCTGATCACTTCCTTAACTGGAGGAGACCCCTCCGACCGTTTGCTGGTGTTTGCACGCATCAGCTACCGGCCGGAGAGGTCCTGTGACGAAGTCTGACACGGAGATCATGGAAATCCTTGAGGCGTACGACCTGACCGGGACGGTCTGGTCGGCGGCAAGCCTGGCGGGACACGACCCGAAAACGGTCAAGAGGTATGTCGAGGCCCGTAACGGCGGGCGCAATCCTTATGAGCGAGAGCCGCGGCCGAAGATGATCGACGCGTTCCTGGAGAAGGTCGAGGAGTGGGTCGAGCAGTCGAAGGCGACGATCCGCGCCGATGTGGTCCACGAGAAGCTGGTGAAGATGGGCTACCGGGGCAGCGCGCGCTCGACGAGACGGGCGGTGAACACCGCGAAGACTGCGTGGAAGGCGGGCAAGCGCCGGACGTACCGGCCGTGGATTCCCGAGCCGGGCCGGTGGCTGCAGTTCGACTGGGGCGAAGGCCCGCGCATCGCGGGACGTCGGACCTGGCTGTTCTGCGCGTGGCTGTCCTGGTCGCGGTTTAGGGTCGTGATTCCGGTCTGGGACTGCACGTTGGGCACTTTGGTGGCCT
The DNA here is from genome assembly GCF_040606575.1 of Streptomyces sp. NPDC005402. Classification (NCBI taxonomy): domain Bacteria; kingdom Bacillati; phylum Actinomycetota; class Actinomycetes; order Kitasatosporales; family Streptomycetaceae; genus Streptomyces; species Streptomyces sp. NPDC005402. Next base: position 1,926 of record NZ_JBEXFB010000070.1, on the reverse strand, counting down.
GCCTGGACACCACGTTGCGGCGGATCGGCGGGGCACCGACGTATGTGCTGACGGACAACGCGAAGACGGTCACCGTCGAGCACATCGCCGGGATTCCGGTGCGGCATCCGCAGATGGTCGCCGCGGGCCGGCACTACGGCTGCCAGGTCGTCAGCTGCGTGCCTTACGACCCCGAATCGAAGGGCGGCGCGGAGGCCACGGTCCGCATCGCGAAGGCCGACCTCGTGCCCACGGACGCGAACCTGCTGGCCGCCTACGACTCCTTCGCCGACCTCGCGGATGCCTGCCTGACCTGGTGCGACGCGGTGAACTCGCGCCGTCACCGGGCGACGGGGCAGATACCTGCCGACCGCCTCGACATCGAACGCACCACGCTGCACATCCTGCCCATCGAGCCGCTCGCGCTCGCGTTGGGCGAGGAGCGGCTGGTCGGTTCGGATCGCACGATCAGCTTCAACTCGGTGCGCTACTCGACTCCGCCGGGCTATACCGGCGTCCGGGTGTGGTGCCGGGTGGTCGGCGAGGAACTGTCCATCACTGCCCGCACCAACTCCGGTGATCTGTCGGAGATTTGGCGCCATCAGCTTTCCACTCCGGGTGTTCCGCAGATCATCGACGCCCACTATCCCGACCATCCCGACGGCCGCAGCATTCACCAGCCGAGGCTGCAGCCCCGCTCGGAAGCTGAGATCGCGTTCGTGGGCATCGGCCCCGGCGCGGGCCGCTGGCTCAAGGAAGCCGGACCCGCAGGCGCCACCCGCATCCGCGCCAAGATGGCCCGCGCGGTCGAGCTGGCCACCGTCCTGGGCAACGACCGTGTCGACCAGGCCCTCGGACTTGCGGCCACGGCCGGGCGCTTCGCCGACGGCGACCTGCTGTCGATCCTGGGACACATCGCCGACAGCAAGCCCGCCGGCGAGGTCATCCGCGCGGACGAAGCCCACTCCGTCCAGAACGGAACCAGCGGCTGGCAGGCACTGGGCCGCTGATCCAATCAGCCGCCCGCCACCACCTTTTGACTGCACGTCACCCAAGAGAACGGCACCTCCATGAGCTTTCCCAACGCGCCCGCGATCCCCGAGGAACTCGACAAGCTCATGCGCCGCATGCGCCTGCCCTATATGCGCAAAGCGGCCCCCGACGTCCTGGCCACCGCCCGCGCTCAACGCTGGGACCCCGCCGAGGTCCTGCGACTGCTGATAGCCGAGGAAGTCACCGGCCGCGACGCGGCCACCCGTCGGCTTCGCCGGCACTCGGCGAACTTCCCCACCGGCAAGACGCTGGGCTCCTGGCGGGCCGAGGACTCCACCATCCCCGAACCCACCCAGAACGCCCTGACCACCCTCGAATGGATCGGCCGGGCCGAGAACTTGGTGATCGCCGGACCCTCGGGGACGGGAAAGAGCCACTTCACCGAGGGACTCGCCCAGGCCGCGATCGAGAAGGACATGCGAGTGTCCTGGTTCACCCTGGAGACGCTGAGCTCCGCGATCGGCAAGTCGAAGGTCGACGGGTCCACCGCACGGACCGTCGCCCGGATCTGCCGGGCCGATCTGATCGTCATCGATGACATTGGCCTGCTGCCCGTCGGCGAGGACGCCGCCGAGGCGTTCTACCGGATCATCGATGCCGCCTACGAGCGCCGGTCCATCGCGGTCACCAGCAACATCCACCCCTCTGGCTTCGACACGATCATGCCCAAGACCCTCGCGGGCGCCAGCACCGACCGCCTCATGCACCACGCTCACCTCGTGACCACCACCGGCGACTCGCACCGCCTCGCCGAGGCCCTCGCCGGGAAGGGAGTGATCCCTTTGAACTGACCCCCACCCCAGGAACACCACCGGCCACACACCTGGGTTTCTGATGGCCACCAGCCTGGTCAACCAACGGCCACCCGCCTGGGTATCTCAGTGGCCGTTGACA
>NZ_JBEXFB010000069.1:0-5628 GCF_040606575.1 Streptomyces sp. NPDC005402 | reverse complement strand
ACGCCGCCCGTAATCGGTTCACTTCATGCGTGTCCACACTTTCAACATGCTCTTGATCAGCACAAACGTATAGACCTAACGAAGCACTACTAGGACTTGTCCGGCCGATCAAGTTCGTAGCCAGATGGTGAGGGCTGCCGCTGTCGTGGTGCCGAGGTAGACGTAGCCGCGTTTGTCGTAGTGGGTGGCGACGGCCCGGGACTGTTGCAAGCGGTTGATCGCCCGTTCGACGGTGTTGCGCTTCTTGTAGCGGTCCTCGCCGAAGCCGGGCGGCCGTCCGCCGCGTGAGCCTTTGCGCAGGCGGGCAGCCTGGCTGTCGGTCTTCTCCGGGATCGTGTGCCGGATACCGCGTTGGCGCAGGTACTCGCGGCAGGGCCTGTTGCTGTAAGCCCTGTCGGCCGCGAGGCTGTCCGGCTTCTTGCGATGCCTGCCCGCCCGGGCCGCGGCACGCGGATCTTCTCCAGGACGGGCTCGAACTGGGTGCAGTCGGCGCGCTGGCCCGCGGTGACGATCAAAGACAGCGGGCGGCAACGGCCGTCCGCGCTCAGGTGGAGCCTGCTGGTGAACCCGCCGCGCGAGCGGCTCAGGCCCTCACCTCCAGCACCACCTCCACCAGGCGGGCGATCAGGCTCTGCCACGGCGTTTCGTCCTGGTGTTCCGCCAGTTCGGTCCCCTTTGACGCGAGGGCCGGCGCTGGATCGGTGCGGGCGCCGGCGGCATGCTGATGCGCGCGGACGATGGTGGAGTCGACCGAGATGGCCCCGGACTCCCAGCTCTGACCCCAGGGGCAAAGTAGCCCGCCGGTTGGTTTCAGGACTTCGGGGCGGCGGTCTTCTTGGGCTGGCGGGGGACGGTCTTGGTCTTGTCGAGGTGCCCGTACACCGTTGACCGTGGCGCGCCGAACATGTCGGCGATTTGCTTGACCGTCTTCTCCCGCTCGTCGTAAAGCCGTTGGGCGAGCGCGGCCTGGTCCTCGGTGAGCTTCGGCCGACGTCCGCCAACCCGGCCCCGGGCGCGGGCGGAGGCGAGCCCGTCGTTGGTGTTCGCCACGATCAGTTCGCGCTGGAGCTCGGCCAGCACGGACAGCATCCCGAACATCGCCCGTCCCTCCATTGTGGACGTGTCGATGCCCTGCTCGATCACGTGCAGCCCGATGCCGCGCTCGCGCAGATCAGCGCCGAGCGTCACCAGGTGGAGCACGGAGCGGGAGAGCCGGTCGAGCCGGGTGACCTTCAACGTGTCGCCCTCGCGCAACAACTGGAGCACGAGGTCGAGCTTCGGCCGGGATGCCTTCGCGCCGCTCGCGGTGTCGACGTGGATGTTGTCGCGGTCGACGCCGGCCCGCAGTAGGGCGTCGATCTGATGATCGGGGTTCTGGTCGGCGGTCGAGACCCGCGCGTAGCCGATGAGCATGTGTCGGAATCTAACGGGCGCACCGTTCGCCGACGTTGTTTTCCGACGCGAGTTTCCGACACTGCCCACCTGCGGGTGCGTGATCACGTCCCCAAGTGTCGGCAGACGATCGTTTGCCGACACTGAATATCGGTCTGATACATGACCGGATCAGCCTGGGTGCGTTCGGCGGTTGCTCAACTGTTTGGGTGTCGAGCGGGTGCTGCCTGTGGTGTTGGTGCTTGCGCCGGGCGTGAGGCGGTCGTGTCGTCTCCTTCCTGGTGGGCCGGGCGCCAGGGCAGCCGCGACGCGGGCAGCAGGCCGAGAGTGGCGAGTGCGGCCAGGATCAGCAGAGTGGAGCTCATGGTCGAAGCAGCGGTGCCGGTTGCGCTGGCCGCGACGGCGATGCCGAAGGTCGGCCCGGTGTTCATGGCGGTCTGCTTGAGTCCGCTGACGACCCCGGCGTACCCGGGCGGCGCGTCACCGACGACGGTCCCGGTGGCGGTGACCATCACGGTGGCGAACCCGGCACCGATGGCGGCAAAGGCTGCAGCCATGGCCATCCATGTGCTGGCGGGACCGAGCCGGGACAGCCCCGCGATGCCGACCACGACGAGGACCGTACCGGCGATCGCGGTGTGGCGCGCACCATACCGGCGTAGTGCGGCGACCGCGGCGGGTGAGCCGAGGACCATGAGCGCGGTCAGCGGGAGTACGCGCAGACCGCTGGCGAGTGGGTCGAGTCGAAGTACGTCCTGGAGGTAAAAGGTGGCCCTGAACAGTGCGCCGAACATGGCGGCGGTGGTGACCAGCAGGATCGCCATCGAAGCCGTCACTGATACGGACAGTGCTACGGCTGGTGGAACGATCGGGTGTGTGGTGCGGCGTTCGTGCCAGGTGAGCACGGTTGCGGCGCCGATGACGGCGAGGAATTCGAGCAGCGTCGGCGCGGCGGTCCACCCCCGCACGGGTATGTCGGCCAAGGCGTGGACCAGGATGGCGAGCGCGACCGCTAGCAGGACGGCGCTGGTGAGGTTGAGCCGTGGAGAGTTGGCACGTTGAGGTGCCGGCGTCCGTACGGCGAGGGCGAGGACGGCGATGACGAACGCGAGGGGCACGTTGACCCAGAAGACGGCGCGCCATCCCAGATGAGCCACGAGAACACCGCCCAGGAGCGGACCGGACCCTGCCGCCACCGCGATCGCACTGGTGCGAATGGCGATCGGCTTGCCGAGCCGGTCCGCGGGATACGCCAGCCGTAGCAGCGCGAGCGTCGCAGGTTGGAGGAACGCGGCGAACCCGCCCTGCACCGCGCGCAGGACGATCACCCAGCCGACGGTCGGCGCGAGCGCGATCCCGGCCGAGGCAGCCCCGAAACCGAGGACGCCGACGAACAGCAGGCGCGGGTGCCCGTACCGATCCCCGAGGCGCCCGGCGATCACGAGCAACGCGGCCACGGCGACCAGATAGCCGGTGCTCGTCCACTGGATCTGCGCCACGCTCGCGCCGAGATCACGCTGCATGCCGGGCTGCGCCATGAGCAGGATGGTTCCGTCCAGCGCGACGATCACCGCGCCGACCACGCTGACCAGAAGTGCAATCTGCCGCTGTGCGGGGGCGGTCATGAGGTCACCGGACCGAGATGGGCGTCCAGAACTGCCGCGATGAGCCGGTCGCGTTGGTCGTCGCCGGGGTCACCGCCCAGCGGTGGGGCGCCGAGGGCGAGTTGCAGGCTGCCCCAGGCCCACAGCTGGGCCATGCCGTGCAGGTTCGACCACAAGGCGGCGGCGGTCACCGCGGGCGGCGGTCCGGCCTCGTTCGGCCCGTCGACGCGTCGCGCGGCCTCCGTCTCCGATAGGCATCGGGAGACGAGTCCGGTGAAGTCCCCGAACAGCGGGAGGGTCGACTCGCGCAGCCTCGGTTGGTCCGATGCCTGCGCCGCGCCGTCGAGCAGGTCGTGCCGCCACATGAGCTCGAACATGCCGCGACGTTCCAGTGCGTACCCGACGTACGCCCGCGCGAGGGCCTCCAGCTGGCCGCGCGGTGTGGTCGTGCCGGCGACCGCGGCCTCGAACATGGCTGCGAGGTCCTCGAAGCCGCGACGGCCGATAGCCGAGAGCAGCGCGTGGTGTGTGGGGAAGTACCGACGCGGCGCCCCGTGCGACACCCCCGCTCGACGGGCTATCTCCCGCAGGCCCACGGACGCGGAGCCCTCGGTCAGCACAAGGTCGACCCCGACATCGATCAACCGCTCCCGAAGGGAGCCCTCATCAGTCATAGACAGTGTCTACCATGCTTCGTAGACACTGTCTACTCACCTTGGGGAGTGATCATTCTGCTCAGCGGGTGGCGGGGTCCGCCTCGGCTCGCTCGCTCACGGCGGCACGCTGACCGGGCATGGTCACGCCCGACAGGGCGAGGCGCTTGTTCATGTCGAGGCGGAACGTGCCGTACGGGTTGATGTTCGACCAGAACAGCGCGGTCAGCCCACGCCTGTCCTCGCCGCTCAGCTTCTTCGCCCAGGCCGGCTCGGCGAGTACCCCCTGAAGCAGCAGGGTGTTGATATGCACGAGACTGCTCTGGAGCAGGTGCAGGGCGAGCATCGAGGTCTCGGCGTGTTCCTTGTCCGGGCCGGTCAGGGCGCCGTCCTTGCCGTAGTGCCGGACGGTGTTCGCGCTGTTCCAGATCTCCACGACCTGGCCCGCCGTGGACCTCCCTGGCGCAGGCCGGGGCTGGCCAGGTAGTCACACGCGAAGATCGTGCGCACCGCGCGGGCCAGCTCTTCGAGGGCCTGGTAGGTCGGGTGCTTGGGGCCGCCGCGGGTGAAGCGCCGCAGCACCTGTTCTGCCTCGGCGGTGCCCAGGCGCAGGGCGGTGGCGTACTTGACCATCTGGTCGTACTGCTGGGCAATCAGGTCCCAGCGGATCGCCCGGGTCAGGGAGCCGCCGAGCGCTGGCCGGCCGGGCGGGTCGTCGTCGGGCCGGTACAGGCGGATGCTGCCGATGTTCTTCAGCCGGGGCAAAGCCGGAAGTTGAGCAGCTCAGTGAAGGCGAACCCGACGACGCTCGCGCCGTGGGTGTCTACGTAGTTGGACTCGATCTCTGCGTCCGTGCAGTGCCGCAGCAGGCCCTCGATCATCGCCGCGACCTCGGACGACGAACAGCTCTTGAGCTGGGAGTAGATGCAGACGTTCTTCCGTTCCACGTGCCAGTAGATCATCACGCCGTTACCTCCGTAGCGGGCGTGGTACTCGGTCATGAAGTTCGAGGACCAGGACCCGAACTTCTTCGAGTCCGATGCGCACGCCGTGCCCTGTCCCCACCATGCGGTGTCGCGGGCCGCAAAGGTGGCGTTCACCAGCTTCGTCACCGCGGCCCGCAGATTGTCGACGGTGATGAAGTGCCGGCGCACGTGCCGCAGCGCGGCTTCGGTCTCGCCGTGCTCGCCGGTCGCCACGATGGCGCGGATGCCCATGTTCGTTCCCAGTGCGAACAGGGCGAGCAGCAGGCGGCGCTGGAGGACGGCCCGGTCGATGCGCTCGTACGCGGCGACGGAGGCGAACTCGTCGGTGAAGCCGGCGGCGAAGTCGGCGTTCTTCAGCACGTCCAGCAGATCGAGGACGCCCCACCTTCGTACGACCTCGTCCTTGAGCGCTTGGAGGCCGGTGGGCTCGTCCAGCTTCTCCAGCTTGGGCACGGTGTCCACGGCTCGCCATGCCGGGTGGTGACCTTCACCCCGCCCGCCGAGCCGTCCGCGAGCGCGGCCGACAGCCTGTCCAGGCCGTCCGTCATGCGCCGCTTCAGGTCCGTGATGAACGCCTGCGGGTCCATCGGCTGGTGGATCGCGGCGTAGTGCACGGTGCGGGTGGCCTCGAAGTCGCCGGGCAGGTCGTCCTCCGGGTTGCGCCAGCGTAGCCCGCCCTCGATGTAGATCTCCCGGCGGCGGATCGCGTCCCGCAGCGCCACCAGGATGCACAACTCGTACGGGATGCGCTCGACCTTGCCCTTGTCGTCCACAACGCCGGTTGCTGACCGGCAGGAACGGCCGCAGCCGTTCCCATTCGTCATCCGTCAGATCACCCCGCCCCATGTCCACACCAACGACTACGGCGCGGACTAGTCACATGATCGGCCGGACAAGTCCTAGTAGTGCTTCGTTAGGTTCTGGCTCTGTGTCTGGCTGTGGTGAGGGGGCGGCCGCAGGTGCTGCAGGTGCCGGTCCAGCACCTCAGCAGGT
>NZ_JBEXFB010000068.1:0-6044 GCF_040606575.1 Streptomyces sp. NPDC005402 | reverse complement strand
CACGTTCACCACGGTCGGCAACCCCCTCAAACTCTCCGACTCACCCACCACCATCACCACCCCACCCCTCCTCGGCCAACACAACGAAGAGATCTACATCGGCGAACTCGGTCTCGGTGACGAGGAGTTGCGGCTGCTCAGGTCGGGCGGGGTGATCTGACGTGGTGAACCGGAGCCGCGTTCCCAGGCCGCTGGGCGGTGGTCCATGAGGTGAATGAGCACGGGGTCCGGCGGCGGTGCGCGTCGGCGAACCCCGGGATCCGTGCGCGCACGAAAGGAATTTGGACAGGGGGCGCTGGCCAGATCTTTCGACGCAAGGAGTGCTTGAAGACTATGACGACCATCGACTACTCGTCGTCCGCCACCTTCAGGGAGGTGACGGACCGCAACGGCCGCGTGTACCGGATCGGCGAGACCGACCGGCACATCATGGGACGGCCACGATGGACCATGGTGCTCTTCCCGTGGATGGGCATGCTGGGCATCAGTTCCTCGGAGTACGCGTTCACGTCGGCCGAGGACACACTGCACGAGGCGCATCTGTGGAGCAGTGGACACATCTTCTGGCTGATGGGCGTCTGGGTGTTCTTCCAGGCGGCCGTGGCCTTCCCCGCCGGGCAGCTCAGGGAGAGCGGAAAGCTCCCCGCCCGCTACGCGATGATGGTCGGCGCGCTGGGCACGATCCTGGGCTATCTCTCGCTCGCGTTCGCGCCGAACGTGATCGTCGCCTATCTCGGATTCGGTGTGTGCAGCGGCATCGGCGCCGGCTTCGTCTACGCGACCTGCGTGAACATGGTCGGCAAGTGGTTCCCGGAACGCAAGGGCGGCAAGACCGGCATGGTCAACGGCGGTTTCGCCTACGGCTCGGTGCCCTTCGTCTTCCTGTTCACCTCGTACATGGACCTGAGCAACTACCGGGGCGTCCTGGTGACGGTGGGCCTCGTCTGCTGCTCGGTGGTGGCGTTCGCGGGCTGGTTCTTCAAGGACCCGCCGAAGAACTGGTGGCCCCCGCACGTCGACCCGCTGAGGATGACCGACGACCCGAAGATCCGGCGGGCGCTGGAGAAGAACCCGCCGGCCGTCAAGCAGTACACCCCGAGGGAAGCGGCACGCACGCCCGTCCTGTGGATGATGTGGTTCTGCTTGCTGTGCACGGCCGGGATCAACATCTTCGGCATCGCCTTCCAGGTGCCGTTCGGCAAGGACATGGGCTTCGCGGGCGGGATCGTGGCCACGGCGATGTCCCTCAAGGCGATCGTCAACGGCACCGGGCGCGGGGTGATCGGCTGGATCTCCGACAAGTTCGGCCGCCGCAACACCCTGATCATCGTGTGTCTGGTGCTGGGCACCGCCCAGTTCGGTGTGCTGGTCTCCGGCCAGATGGGCAGCATGCCGTTCTTCCTCTTCTGTTCGATGGTCTCCGGCTTCGGCGGCGGCGCGATCTTCCCGCTGTTCGCCGCCATGACGGCCGACTACTTCGGTGAGAACAACAACGCCTCCAACTACGGCATGGTCTACAGCTCGAAGCTCATCTCGGGGCTCGTCGGCTCCGGTGTCGGCTCGATCGTGGTCGGCGCCTGGGACTACCAGGGCGCGTTCGTCCTGGCCGGCTCCATCGGTCTGGCGTCCGCGGTCCTCGCGCTGTTCCTGAAAGCGCCCGGCAGGCCCCGGACCAGCCGTCGGACCGTCCCCAACCCGCAACCGCTCGGCGAGGAAATGGCCTGACATGACGGCAGATCCGTACGCAGCACGCAGCGAGACCGACAAGACCGCACACTCCACCGCCGCACAACGTCCCTACCGAGAAGTGACCGACGCCCACGGCCGCGTCTACCGCGTCGGCGAGACCGACCGGGACATCCTCGGCCACTCACGCAAACTCATGGTGTATCTGCCCTGGCTCACCATGATGGCCATCAGCGTCTTCGAGTACGCGTACGGCTCGGCCGAGGACACGCTGTCCCACGCCCACGGCTGGACGCAGAGCAACACCTTCTGGATCCTCAGTGTCTGGGTCTTCTTCCAGGCCGGAATCGCCTTCCCGGCGGGCTGGCTGCGGGAGAAAGGCGTGCTGACGGCTCGTCAGGCCATGTACATCGGCTCGGGGATGTGCATGGTCGGGTTTCTCGCCCTGTCCCACCTCGACAACGTCCTGCTGGCGATCATGGGATTCGGCGTCATAGGGGGAATCGGCGCCGGACTGGTCTACGCGACCTGCATCAACATGGTCGGCAAATGGTTCCCCGAACGCCGGGGAGCGAGGACCGGGTTCGTCAACGGCGGCTTCGCGTACGGATCACTGCCCTTCATCTTCATCTTCAACTACGGCTTCGACACAGCCAATTACCACCGTGTCCTGGACCTCATCGGCTGCTACATCCTGATCGTGGTCATGGGGTGCGCGTTCTTCTTCAAGGACCCGCCGAAGAACTGGTGGCCCGCGGACATCGACCCGCTCACCCACGGCGGCAGCGGGAACGGGGCCGGCGCTCTCGCCAAGAACCCTCCGGCGGTACGGCAGTACACGCCGAAGGAGGCCGTCAGGACCGGCATGCTTCCCCTCATGTGGATCGCCCTCGTCATGACCGCGGGAGTGTCGATCTTCGGGATCTCCTTCCAGGTCGACTACGCCAAGGAGGTCGGTTTCGGCCCGCTGGTGGCAGCCTCCTCGATGGGTGTCATGGCCGTCGTCAACGGCATCGGGCGCGGCGTGGTGGGCTGGCTGTCCGACAAGTGGGGCCGCAAGTCCACCCTGGTGTTCGTCATCGTCGTCCTGGGTCTCGCACAGTTCGGGGTGATCTGGGCGGGTGACATCAAGAGCGAGTCGCTGTTCCTGGTGTTCGCGTTCCTGTCCGGGTTCGGTGGCGGCGCGTTCTACCCGTTGTTCGCGGCGCTGACCCCGGACTACTTCGGGGAGAACTACAACGCCTCCAACTACGGGCTGGTGTACAGCGGCAAGCTGATCAGCGGCCTGTTCGGCGGCGGCCTCGGCTCGATGGTCGTCGCGGCCTGGGGCTACGACGGGGCGTACGCCCTGGCCGGCGCCACCTCGATGCTCGCGGCGGCGATCGCGTTGCTGCTGCGGCAGCCGGGGCGGCCCCGGAGCGGAGCCTCGGTAGCGCAGCCTCAGGCCGCGGCCTGAGGACAGCGGTTCGCACATCGGGCGGCCCCTCCCCCACGACGTTCGTCGGGGAAAGGGGCCGCCTGATCCGAACGGCCGTTTGAGCCGCCCGAGTCGCCCGCAGGGTGGCCGCGAACCGGCCCGCCCCGTGGGCTACTTCTCGCGGTCGTGGTACATCTTCCGCGTGTGTTCGGTGTGTTGCCGCATGACCGCCGTGGCGCGCTGCTCGTCGCGGGCGGCGATCGCGGCGATCAGTTCACGGTGTTCGATCCAGGACTGGTGGCCGCGCTGCCGGGCGATCGGTGTGTAGTACCAGCGCACCCGGCGGTCCACCTGGGCGGCCAGTTCGGCGAGGACCGAGTTGCCCGCCAACTCCATGACTTTGGCGTGGAGTCGGGCGTTCAGGGCGACCGCGGCATCCACGTCGTCCGCGGCGACCGCGCTCTCCCCCTGCGCGCACAGTTCCTCCAGTACGGCGATTCCGGCGCTGCCCGCGTTCGCGGCGGCGAGCCGGGCCGCCTCGGCCTCCAACAGGGTGCGCACGGTGAGGAGTTGGTCGGCCTCCTCGTCCGTGGGCTCGTGCACGAACGCGCCCTGAGCGGGCCGCAGATCCACCCACCCCTCGGTGTTCAACCGCTGCAACGCCTCACGCACCGGCTGCCGGGACACCCCGAGGTGCCCGGCCAGCTCACTCTCCACAAGATGCTGACCCGGCTGCAACGCACGCGTCGTGATGAGTTCCAACAGCGCGCCGTAGACACGGTCGCGCAGTGGACCGGGGCGCTCGAGCCTGGGCACCGTCCCGTACGGCAGTCCTGTCGTCGGCAACATCGCGGTCCCTCCTGTACAGCGTCGTCGCTGCGGCTGAGAGCCAAGTATGAATTGGCTTTCGCCTACAGTCTACGGCGCACAACCACGATCGCCGCAGCTCGCGCCGGGCCGTAGCGGCAGCTCATGGGGCTTGGTGACGTCACGACTCTTGCTGAGCACTCTCCCCATCCTGTAGACAATATCCAGTCGACAAAGTCGGCAGTTCCTCGGTCACCCTCACCGAACGGAGCTTCCACCCATGAAAGTCGCAGTCCTCGGCGCCGGAGCCATCGGTGCCTACGTCGGCGCGGCACTCCACCGCGCCGGCGCCGACGTCCATCTCATCGCCCGCGGTCCGCATCTCGCGGCCATGCGGGAGCACGGTGTCCAGGTCCTCAGCCCGCGCGGTGACTTCACCGCCCATGTCCATGCCACCGACGACCCGGTCGAGATCGGCCCGGTCGACTACGTCTTCCTCGGTCTGAAAGCCAACTCGTACGCGGCGTGCGGGCCGCTCATCGAGCCCCTTCTCACCGACACCACCGCGGTCATCGCGGCCCAGAACGGCATCCCCTGGTGGTACTTCCACCGGCATGGCGGCCCTCACGACGGTCACCGCATCGAAAGCGTGGACCCGGGCGGCGCGGTCAGTGCGGTGCTCGCACCCTCCCGGGCCATCGGATGTGTCGTCTACGCGGCGACGGAGCTCGAAGGACCAGGTGTGGTACGGCACTTGGAAGGCACCCGGTTCTCCGTCGGGGAGCCCGACCGCAGCCTCTCACCCCGGTGCCAGGCGTTCAGCGAGGCCATGCAGGCCGGCGGGCTCAAGTGCCCGGTGGAACCGGACCTGCGGGACGACATCTGGCTCAAGCTGCTGGGCAACATCTCCTTCAACCCCATCAGCGCGCTGGCCCGGGCCACCATGCGCCAGATGTGCCTGCACGGCGGCACCCGCAAGGTCATCGAGACAATGATGGCCGAGACCCTCGCGGTCGCCGAGGCGCTCGGCTGCACCGTCGGGGTGTCCATCGAACGTCGTCTCGCCGGCGCCGAGCGCGTCGGCGACCACCGCACCTCCACGCTCCAGGACCTGGAGCGCGGCAAGCCCCTGGAACTCGACGTCCTCCTCACGGCCGTCATCGAGCTGGCGGAGATCACCGGTGTGGACGTGCCCACGCTCCGCACCGTGCACGCGCTCTCCGACCTCCTCGCGATCCGGTCCGCCGCATGACGGAACCGGGCACCTACGCCATCGGGGCGGGACCTCGGATCCGGCCGAACGCCGGCAGCGAGGTCCCGATGGCCCATGCGATCGGCCGGGAGATCATCCGGACGGGGCTGGCCGACCGGGAGTTCATCGAGCACTCGACCTCCGGCTTCGAGGAGTACAGGCAGCTCGTCGAGCCGTGGACGGTGTCGCTCGCGGTGAAGGTGACGGGCGTACCGGCCGCTGTGCTGCGGGAGTTGGCGCAGGCCTGCGCGCGCGGTGAGCCGTTCCCGCCATGCGACGGCACTGAGGAGGAGGGGATCCGCGCGCTGATCAATCTGTCGCTGCTCACCGGCGGCGGTCACGGCGATCCGGCACCGCGTGCACCTTTCCACCTGGTCCGGCACGCTCCTCCCGTCGATCTGACGGACGAGGAGTATCCGGTCAGGCTCACCAAGGGGCGCCGTATCGACTCGTACAACGTCCGCCTCCGGAGGGGCGGTTCGGCGTCGTCGCCGCGGCGCGCCGAGTGTGTCGAGCTGGGCCCGGAGGACGCCGAGCGCTACGGCGTGGTGGTCGGCGAGGAAGTGCGGGTCGCGACCCGGCGGGGTGCGACGGCGGCGCCGGTGTGGGTGGATCCGGGGCTGCGGCCCGGTCTGGCGTTCATGACCGGGTGTCCGCCGGACGGAGCGGACGCCAACCGAGGTGCCTCCAGCGCCAGTTGTCCGATCGTGGGGGCCGTGGAGTTCGAGGCCGCCGCGATCCGGATCGAGAAGACGCCCGTCGTGGCGATACGGAACTGAGGCCTGACATGGGACGAGTCACGGAACGACGCAAGGTGATCCGCATCCGCGACGGAGCGATCTCGTCCCGACCGGACACCCTGGTCGCCGAAGAACCACTGGA
>NZ_JBEXFB010000067.1:0-6374 GCF_040606575.1 Streptomyces sp. NPDC005402 | reverse complement strand
GATGTGCTGGTCCGGCACCGCCCCGCCCCCGCGCCGGCCCCCCCCCCCCCCCCGGGGGGGGGGGGGGGGGCCGATGCGGACAACCTGGTCTCCTTGGAAGGTGGTGCGGGTCGTCTCCTGGACGGGGACGAGGTGGCCGGGTTCGGCCAGCCATGTCTTCAGAACAGCGTCGAGTTCGGCCTGTGAGCGCTGAGGCGTCTGGGTGGACGGGGCGTTGGGTTGGCGGGTGAGGCCGAGCGTCTGCCCATGAGCCTGCGGGCTCCTCCATGCTTCCTCCGAGCCAAAAACCGACAGTGGCTCAGACAGTAGAGAAGACCAGGACTTTCGAGCTGAAAGAGGCCGACGGTGTCCGAGGCCCGGATCATCTCGAAGGCCCGCTGGTCGTTCAGGTCGACGTGGTCGGGGTTGTCGAGATCGAACAGACGTCCGGTCGTCCGGCGGATCTCGGAGACCGCGTACGCCATCGCGGACTGCATGCGCACGCCCAGCACATCGAGCTTCAAGAGGCCGAGATCTTCCACGTCCTCCTTGTCGGCCTGGACCATCGGGTAGCCGGCCGGGGTCGGCTGCACCGGAAGTCTCTCCAGCAGCGCCGCGTTCGACAGGATCACCCCGCAGGGGTGCATGGCGTAGCCGCGCGGCAGCGCGTCCAGGCCTTCGGCGAGCTCCCACAGTGGCCCGAACTTCACCGCCTCAGAGGCCAGTTGGCGCAGCTCCAGCAGTTCCGCCAGGGCGCCGCGGATGTCCCGGGCCCGGATATGGGGAAAACTCTTGGCGACCTCACCGACGACGTGCGGGGGAATCCCCAGGGCGAGGCCGGTGTCCTCAGGTTCCCTGTCAAGTTCAGCGTGTTGAGCTGAAGCGTCAAACGGGGGGCGCCCAAGCCACACCCCCGCCGGCGGCCCGGCCTTGCAGCTAGGACCTTGATCGACCTCAGGAAGCCGTCGCTGCGAGACGGAAGTCGTCGTCATGACCGCCTGGGGAATTGCCGATCTGGGCACGAGCACCTCTTGCAGGAAATAGGGTGGCGCGCATCACATCGCAGTAGGTGGCCGGGGGGCTCGATGCCTGAATTGCTCAGGGTGCCGCTGGAAAGCGGCGGTTCAGTGCTGGTAGAAGTCGATAACGGGCCGCAGGCGGTGGTCAGGGTTGCCAGGCCCGGTGGGATGGTGGCTGAAGCATCCGAGACGCTGGAGCGCGGTCTGGAGAGCGTGCGCGAGGCCGCGCATGCTGTGCTCGCTAAGATGGCCGACCTGCCGCGGCAACCAGACAAGATCACTCTTGAGCTTGGGTTGAAGCTGTCGGCGGAGGCGGGCGTCTTCCTCGCCAAGACCGCCAGCGAGGGATCACTCACCCTCTCCATGGAGTGGGACAGGCAGCAACCGGAGGCTGTGCCGATCACCCAGGCCGTCGCCGCGCGCGACGGCGCCGTGGCGGGATAAGGCACGGGGAGTCCGCGGTGCCCGGACCTGTGCCCAACCCCGGGATTGCCCGCATGTGGTCGCGTGGCGCTCGGGCCACGCCGCAGGGTGCTGGCTTTCTTGCTGGCCCCAGGATCGTGCTTACGTGCGCGCATGTGGTTTCGGCCGTCGCCGGAGAACAGGAGGGGAGTCCCCTCGCTCTTGGGCTCACCGTCGATGTGGACTTTCCCCTTGCCGGACGAGCAGCCCGCCGACAGAGCGCGCGGCTCATCACACACATACCTGTCGCAGAAGACGGCTCGGGCGACATTGCCGTCCTCGCGCTCGATGAGGATCCACCCCTCGGGGCTGAACCTGTGCGACTGCTGGACGTTGAGACAGTGCGCGGCCACCCCTTCCGGGCATTCGGCTTCCCGGCCGGCGACGACGAGGGCGTCTGGTCGCTCGGCACGATCGTGGACGACCGCGGACGGGGCTGGCTGCAGTTCGAGAGCACTAGTGCCTGCGAAATCCGACAGGGCTTCAGTGGCACACCACTGTGGGATGAGCACGTCAAGGGGGTGGTTGGCATGGTTGTCGCCACCGACGGGAGGTTCCTTCAACGGGCGGCCTACGCCATTACCGCCGGCGTCCTGCTGGAGGTACACCCTGAGCTGCGTCGCCTCGCTGCACCGCCATCGCCGTTCCGTGGGTTGGAGTCGTTCCGGGAGCACGATGCCACCCACTACTTCGGGCGAGCCGAGCAGATACAGGCGTTGACCGAGGCGGTCACCACGTCGTCGATCGTCCCGGTCATCGGGGTGTCCGGAGTTGGCAAGTCATCGCTGATCCACGCCGGTCTCGTACCCCAGCTGCGCAAACGTGGGGACTACAGCATCGCCTCGCTGGTCCCAGAGCCAGCCTTGGGAGCGGAGCTCATGCTGGCTTCCGCTCTGCTGCCATTACTCAACGCACCGGACGACGTTATCAAGCCGCTCGACCGACTCGAACAGGTTGAACGGCTCGTCGGACGGCTTCGGGAGGGAGGGACCGCTCCGGTTGTCAGAGAGTTACTCACCCGCACTGGAACGACCCAGCTCGCCCTAATCGTGGATCAGTTCGAGATGCTGTTCCGCTGCTCGCCCGACACGGCCGAAAAGTTGGTCGACCAACTGGTGGACATGACCGGATGGCGCACCGCGGACGGCGGACCACTAGTGCGGCTGGTCTTCGCCCTGCGACTGGACTTCCTGAAGGCCATGAAGCGCTTCCCCGTTCTGGAGCGGGTCTGCGAGGCGTCACCGGTGCTCGTCGACCGCCTGGCCGAGGACCAGCTCCGTGAGGTGGTGCTGTCCCCGATCGCCTCATTCCACGGGGCCGTACGTTTCGAGGACTCGCTCGCCGAGCGACTGCTCTCGGACGCGGGTCGCAGCCCCGGTGGGCTGCCCCTGCTCGAATTCACCCTTACCCTGCTATGGGAGCAACAGCGTCAGGGCATCCTCGCGCATGCCGCCTACGAGGAGATCGGCCGAGCGGCGGGCGCCCTGGCGTCGCATGCCGAGCGTGTCGTCAAGGAGCGGCTGGGCGACGTGCACGATGAGGTGCGGCGACTGTTCGTGCAGCTTGTTCGCCCAGGCGACGGAGGCCTCAACAACCCGGTCGACACCGGGCGCACCGCACGCCGCACCGAGCTGCACCCCGCCTGTTGGAAGGCCGCACAACTACTCGCCGTACAGCGTCTGGTGCACCTCGATCGCGCGTCTGACGGCATGGAGACGGTCGCTCTCGCCCACGAAGCGCTACTCGAACACTGGCCTGCGCTGCGCTCCTGGGTCGACGCCGACCGCGAATTTCGGAGCTGGCAGGAGCATGTGCGCGAGCGCATCGCGCGTTGGGAGCAAAGCGGCCGCGACCACGCCCTGCTGATGCGCGGTTCCGAACTCAAGCAGGCACGGGAGCAACTGCGCGACCGGTCGGACGACATCCCCGAGAGTGAACGCCAATACCTTCAGGCGAGCCAGGAGTGGCGTCGGCGCCAGCGGTCCCGCAAAGCCATCGTCGCGGCGGCAGTTACTGCGGTAATAGGGACCCTGGCTGGCATAGGAGTGCACTCGGTGCGTGGCAGCAAAGCCGCCGAATGGTCGGCCAGCCTCGTGCAACAGGCCCAGGGCCAGGCGGACTCCCATCGGGAAGTAGCCGCATTACTGTCCGTCGCCGCCTGGCGCACCGCGCCCACCCAACAAGCACACAACAACCTGTTCACCCGCTATCTGACCGATGCCCCGTACGACGCCATCCTGCCCGCGGGCGGGGAGGTCGCGGAGACAACGCTGGACAACTCCGGCCAGGTCATCGCGGTACGGAACGTTGCGGGCCGACTGTCGGTATGGCGTGTCGGGACTGACGGCCCCTCCCTGATTGTCCGCATGGACGACGTCTCGGCCGTCGCGGTCAGTCCCGACGGCACCCGACTCGCTTTGGGAGGCGACGGCAACCGCATCAAGATCTGGGACCTGCGTGAAAAGAGGACCCTGCTAACCCTACGAGCCGCGATGAGCACCAACAGCACCGCTCAGGCGGTGGACGAGCTGCGCTTCGACCGCACGGGACGCCGCCTGTTGGCCCACCCTCCAAGAGATGACAGGGCCGAGGTATGGAACCTCGACCGACCCACCGCTGCGCCCGTCACCCTGGAAGCGCTGCTTGAGGGTTCACCCACTGGATTCGTCTTCGCCGCGGATGGCAAGCACGTCGTAGCCTCCGGGCCAGGGGTCCAGTCCCAAGGCGTCTGGGACACGGGCTCCGGGCGCCTGATGGCTGTCCCCGGCTTCAACGAGCCCGAGTTCGCCCCGGGTCCCCGTCCGGTGGCCACGATATGCGCCAACGGAAAGTGGCGGCTGACCGATGTCTCCGCCGGCAAGCCCGACCCCCGTCTCTTCCAGAGCCTGCCTTGCAGCACTGAAGACATGACGATCGGCGAGTTGGTCGGCATCTCTGACCAGGTCGTTCTGGCACGCGACAACGGAGCTGTGACCGTGCACGACGCCGCCACCGGACAACGGCTTCTCGTACTGGCCGAGGACGGTACCAAGGGCCGCTACACCCGCTACGCCCTGGCTGGCGCGAGCCGCCGCATAGCCTTCGCCCGCGGGACGGAAGTACTGGTCGCCACGGCCCCCACGCCCGGCTCGCTCTCAACCGCCGACGTCTTTAGCACCGGCGGCGACGAGGAGGCCGTGCACTTCTCCCCTTCTGGCCGCTATCTGGTCACGGTAGGTGCTGGCGGGGATGTCGCGGTCTGGGACCCGACGACCGGACGGAGGATCGCAGCGGTAGGCCGGGGCGGGTACCAGACGTCCGCGCGGCTTGCGTTCGACGCCGAGGAACAGACGCTGGCCGTGAACGAGGGCTCTGCGGAGTTGGTGACGCTCTACAAGCTGCCCTCCCTTGAGGTACTGCGGCGGATACACGTCGATCGGCCCCTCGGGTCGGCGCCCCAGGACACGGAGCTCCGTAACCTTGGATTCACCCGGCACGGCCGCCTGGTCGCCCTCGTGGCAGGCGCCGTCTCGCAGTGGGACGTCACAACCGGCCGCAAGGTGGGTGAGACGCTGCTGTTCCGGGAGAACTCGGAAGTCGAACGGAGTCGGTACGCAACCACTCTGGCAGCCGACCCCGCGTCCGAGCGGATCGCCGTGGCCACCCCGGACCTGCGCGGCGTCGAGGTCTGGGATCTCCGCGACCGACGGCGGGTCACCGTCGTCATACCCAGCTCCCGCGCTCCGCTCGCCGATCGGAACGCTGTGGGGTTCAGCAGCGACGGCCGGCGTCTGCTGTTGATCGGCAAAGACGGGAGTGCGGAGGTGTGGGATGCCAAGGGTGGGCAGCGTGAGTCCAAAATCCCCCCCGACGTCGCCCGCGCCACGATGTTCCTCTCCGATAGCGACGAGACAGTCAGCGTAAGGCAGGGCATCGTGGAGCGGTGGGGCCCTGGCGGGCTCTTAACCCAAACCCGTATACCCGCAGCCGCTCACGTTCGGGCCGTCGTGCCCTCCCCCGACGGTGAGCGCCTACTGCTGAGCGTGCCGGTGAGCACCATCCAGGGGACTGAGACGGATTTCGGGACCACGGCAGTTTTCCAACTGAGACAGGCATCCGCCAGTAGCTGGGCTGCCGAACTCTGCTCACACGTCACACGCAACATCTCCCAGGAGGACCTGAAAAATATGCGGTACGGAATGCTGGAGCGGGTCTTTCTGGGGGTGACGGCGTGCGACGACCGGTGAGTTTCCCGGTAGCAGCGGCGGTGCTCTGCCTGACGCTGGTGACAGCTTGCGGAGGGCCAGCAGACAGGGTTCAACCGGAGTCGATCCCGTCCGTTTCCCTGTGGGGCACCACGCGCCCGTCGGCGGATAGGCCCTCACAGGTTGGAAAAAAGCCCTTCGACGTGGACCGGGCGGTGCTCCGCATCAAGCGCCTGGGATACACGGCCGACACCAAGGCCAGCACTCTAAAGAACCTCCGTGGACTCCTTCGTGCGATCCACGCTCACTGCACCGGCAGCGTCGATGGGAAATGTGTTTCCGTGTTCTTCTTTCACGGCAACGAGTACGCCGGCTACGACGTGACGGCGGCCGCCCAATCAACGATCAAAAGCCAGGACGGAAAGACGGTTAACCTGTCCTATCCCGTGTACCTGCCAACGGATCCGCAGTGCTGTCATTCCGGTGGCGAGCGTGAGTACCAGGCGCGCTGGGAGGACGGCAAGGTGATCTTTTCACCACCGCTGCCCGAGAATCCAAACTACCCAGACAAGTGACGTCAACCGCCGTGTCCCACTCATCGGCCGCCCATCTGAGAGCCCGGAAGTCAACCGAGCTTAGACGTCATCTCATTTGGCTGGGTAAGCTGCCGGTCGTGGTGGGGATCGTTGAGCGGCTGGTGCCGGATGAGTTGTGGGAGCTGTTTCAGCGG
>NZ_JBEXFB010000066.1:0-6521 GCF_040606575.1 Streptomyces sp. NPDC005402 | reverse complement strand
GATCCCTGTTGCGAGTTGGTCCAGCCGCCGTGAAGGCGTTGGCGGAGGGGCGATGTCAGTTCCCGCCCGTAAGGTCTGAACTCGATAACTGCGGACTATCCGACGGATCCTGGGCAGAAGCCAGACGAGTATGTGCAGGTCACCAGCCACTTTCGGCCACCCCGTGGGCACGTTCCGCTCCGCGGCCGCCTGTGCCGACGACAGCACCCACGTGCCGCCTAGTAGTCCAATGAGGCGAGCCGGGCCATGGGTTCCCTCCCACGGCCCGGCTCGCTCATGCGGTGGGGAACGCTGCGGCTGGGGCGTCCCCCACTTTCGGGCCGTCAGTTCTGAGTAACGGTGAGGGTGCGCTGGTCGAGGTCCAGGTGGACAGTGCCGCCGTTCTTCTCGCGCAGCTGACGCCATGCGGTATAGCCGGTGAGGATGGCGTGCTCCCAGTCCGCGGCTCGGCAGATGCTCACCTCCAGGTGGGCGGTCATCTGGCCGATAGTGGCGAGGAGTTCCTGGTCGATGTGTTTGATGTCGGCGAGGAAGCGGTGGCGGGCGGCGTAGGAGAAGACCAGGGCGGAGATGCCTTCCTCGATGGCGATGGCGCGGCCACCGTCTTCGGCTTCATCGGCGCGAGGGTCACTCCTGCGTTTGCGGCCCAGCAGGAAGCGGGTGACGGGGGACCAGCCCAGCACGGTGGCGTGGGCGAGGTGGAAGATGTCGTGGAAGCGGTAGCCGTCCTCGACGTGGGAGGCGCTGGTGAGCGGGTCACCGGCGGGGGTTCCGTCTTGTCGGGTGAGGATGATGACGGTGCGGCCGTCGTCGGTCCTGGTGGGCGTGAAGGTCAGCGAGGTCTGCCGGGGCAGTTGCTCGTGGGCGGGAAAGTCTGCGTCGAAGGGGACGTGCTCGTCCTGGGGGGTGGGGCGCCAGCGGTCCTTGGTCTTCTCCAGGTTGGCTGCGGCCACGTCGTCGAGGTCGAGTCCGAAGCGGTGGGCGAGAGCGGCGACGTACCACAGGACGTCGCCGAGCTCTTCGCGTAACTGGTGCTTGCCCTGCTCGAAGGCCGGTCCGTCGCGCAGGAACTTCTTGTAGGCGGTGGTCAGGGATCCGGCCTCGCCGGCGAGGCCGAGGAGAGGCACGAGGACGGGATCGGTGCCGTCCGCGGGGGGCTGCAGGGTCTTGACGGCCGCTTCCTGGTAGCGCTTGAAGTCCACACTCACACCTGTCTGATCTTGGGACAGCCTTGTTTGCTTTCCCGACAACGTGTCGTATGCTACGACAGCGCCGTTGGAAATGCAGACGATTGGGGAGAGTTGTCGAACGCAGGCACACCGAGCACGGACGAGATCACCTCCGTCGTCCTCGACTTCCTCGCTGAACACGAGGGGGTCTCTCCCGACGATCTCCGCTCTGAACTGGAGCAAGGCGGGCGGGAGTTGCCCGTGGACTCGCTTCTGGTGGTCGAGATTCTCACACGCATCGAGGAGCGTTTCCAGGTCGCCATTCCCGCCGACCGGGAGGCCGCCCAGGCCACCGGCTCGGTGGGAGCGTTCGCCGCGGCGGTACTGGACGCCATCAAGGAAAGGCAGCAGCCATGACCCCTCCCTCGGACAGCCGCGACCGTGATCCTGAGCTGATCCGGCTCGGTGAACGGCTCAAGAAGACCCGCGACTACCTGAACATGTCCCAGCAGTTCGTCTCGGACTCCACCGGTATCCCCCGCTCGGCCATCAGCGACATCGAGCGCGGCGAGCGGCGCGTGGACAGCCTGGAGCTGAAGAAGCTGGCCCGCCTGTACCGGCAGCCGGTCGCCTACTTCCTGGCCGAGGAGAAGGACGCCGACGCCAGCGAGTACTCCCTGGCGGGTCTGCCGCGGGCGCTGGCCCAGCTCACCGACGGGGATGCCAAGACCGTGCTGGAGTTCGCCGAGTACCTCACCCTGCGGCGTGCGGCAGAACGCGAGGACCAGGGCGCCGACGGCGGGAGTCCGACGGCGTGAACTGGGGCTTAGCACACCGGATCGCATCGATCGCAGCGGTCCAGGCGCACCGCGACCTCGGCATCGACCGTACGCAGTACGTGCACGTGCACCGCGCGCTGGGGGCGGCGGGCGTGATCGGGATGGCGCAGCCGATGCCCCGGTTGTTCGGCGTGTACTTCTCCCCCGCCGACCAGGGGCCCGCCGTGATGCTGAATGCCTCGCTGAACGCGGTCACCCAGCGGCACACGGCCGCGCATGAGCTGGGACATCACCGGCTGGGCCATCGCACCGCGGCGGACGAGGAGCTGGATCCCGCGTTGCGCTGGGGCAACGGCAGCTGGCCCGAGGAGGAAAAGACGGCGGAGGCGTTCGCGGCGTGGTTCCTGATGCCCCTGCCGGCGGTGCGGGCGGCGCTGGAAAGGATCTGCGGCGGTCGCCCGTCGTCTCCCGAGCACGTCTACCGGCTAGCGCGCGAGCTGGGCACGTCGTACGCCGGGACGGTACGTCACCTGGTGAATCTCCGGCTGCTGGATGCCGGCCGGGCCGGCCAATGGGCCAAGATCCCTCCGGCCGGCCTGCGCAGCTCGCTGGTGGGAGGGGCCTCACTGCCCGCGCAGGCCCAGGTGCACGTGATCACGGCGGCCTCCGCGGGGCAGACCGTGCACGCCGACGCGGGTGATGTCCTCGTGCTCCACCTGGACAACGCGCTGTTCGACGTCCTGCCCAAGGGGCTTGAGCCGTGGACCAGTGACGGTACGACGCCGCTGGCGAGTGCCGTGATGACCGACGAACTCCCGCCGGGCGAACAGGGCTCGGTGGAGATCACCGCGCCCTCGCACAGCCGTCCGCTGCGGCTGACGGTGGTGCGCGAAGCCCCGCGTGCCGGGGTCGACGACACCTGGCCCCTGTAAGCGCACGGACCCCCGGATCACACCGCATGTGTCAGGAGGACTGATGCACACCTTCACCGTGACCGAGCGCGACGTCACCCAGGCCTGGGTCGCCGCCTGCAACAAGCTGGACCGCAAGGACAACCCTGACCGGACCGGCCTGCACACCGTGGTGCGCATCGCCGACCCGACGAGCGACGACCCGGCCTTCCGCGCCGAACTGGACCGGCTGCGCACCGCTCGCGGGCTGTGGCCGCTGGAGACGGTGGCCAGCACCCTGTTCCCCGCAGCCCTGGCGGCGCGGTGCGACGGTCCGGAGGAACTCGCCCGGCGCTACCGGCAGATGTACCAGGTGATCAAGCGGTATCCGGGCAACCACCGCGGTACGTACTTCGGCCGCCTGGTGTCCTACCCTGCGGCGTCGAAGAGCGACGTCGACCAGCTCGGCACGGTCATCAGCCGGCTGCGGGCCCAGACCGCGGGCACCAAGATAGCCGCCGCCTACGAGATCGACATCGCCGCAGCTACGGACACGGAGGAGGCCGGCGCGGAGCTGCTGGTGCACACGGCCGGCAAGGACAACAGCTACATCGGCTTTCCCTGCCTGAGCCACATCTCCCTCCAACTGGACCGCGACCGGCGGGTGCACGCCGCGGTCCTGTACCGCAGCCACTTCATGTTCGAACGCGCCTACGGCAACTACCTCGGCCTGGGCCGGCTGCTGGCCTACATCGCCGCTCAGGCCGGGCTGGGCTGCGGGACGCTGACCGTGGTGGCCGGCCACGCGCGGCTGGACGGCCCCATCACCCAGCTGCGGCCCCTACTGACCGGCACCGGCCGCCTCGCGGCATGACAGCCGACCGCATGGGGGGCGGTGGGCAACCTCAAGGCCCGGGCGGGCCGTTGAGCTGCCACTTGGGCGGGAACCAGGCCGGCATCGCATCGGCCTGCTGCCGGTAGGTCTGCTTGATGCGGCTGCGGCCGCTGATCCCGGCGATGTCCGGGTGGGCGACCCGGGCGTACTTGTCGACCTCGCAGAACAGGTTCTGGCAGTCGATCAGCTGCAGCGGCCGCCCGCGCAGTCCCGCGAAGGAGAGCCCCAGGCGGGCGAAGTGCTCGTCCTGGGTGTCGGCCATGTAGCGGATGACGTCCGCCTCGATGCCGTCGGCCGCCAGCCCGAAGCACTTGCGGATCCCGTCGCGCGCACCCGGACCGGGGACGACGAAGTCCATCTCCGAAAACGGCATCTCGGCCGCGTAGTTGAGGTCGATCACGAACTGGTAGGCCAGGAACGGGCCGATCGCCGGGAAGCCCAGCAGGACCTGGTAGGCGTCCTGCAGCGTCGGCGCGGACAGCACACGCTGCGGCGCGTCTGCGGTCACCATCATCTCCAGCAGCCGCAGATGGTTCTGATGTTTGCGCTGCTGGCCGAGCTGCGGCGGGGGCACGATGTAGGCGGCCGAGTACAACCGCTGCCCCGCCGTGAAGGCCTGGGAGAGCACCCGGTCGAAGGCGCGGTAGTCGTAGGTGTCCCACCGCACCTCTCCCAGCGCGGTGTTCAGCAGCCGCCACGTCGAGGTCTTGTTGAAGATCTTGAACAGGAGGGTCCGGAAGAAGACTTCCTCCCACGTCTGCTCGCCGCGGTAGATCACGCCGCCGATGAGGTCCTGGCTGACCCGGTCGGCGGCTCTGAAGCAGTTGGTGAAGCGGTAGCGCTGCAGGATCGGGTCGTCCGTGAACGGTCCAGCTCCCCCGGCAAGGCGTGCCTCGTAGACCTTCTGCCGCGCCGCCGCGAAACGCCAATAGGTGTCGAACACCGGCGTCACTGTCAGCGTGCGGCCGGCCACACGGATCCTCCTCGCAGGGCCGCGCTCTAAGTCCCGTTGTTCTGCACGCTCTTGCAGCACCGTCACCATAGGCTCAATATATATTCAATATAGATAGATGTCAGCGAGGGGGACGTGTGGAATTGCTATGGCAGTGTCCACGACGCAAGACGCTGGTCGACTGGCCGGAGGACGTCGACCGACGGCTGGACGTCCTGGTCCGCGCTGCAGCCGCAGCCGGGGAGCAGACATCGCGTTCCCAGGTTCTGGCAGCACTCGTGACAGCGGCCGCGGTCCGTCCCGCCGTCATAGCCGAACTCCTCCACTCCTATCGCCAGATGCCCGCCGACGCCCTCGAAGCTGACAACGCGCGCGACGACCTGCCCTCCGTGCGCTCTCCTGGACGCACCCGCGCCAGGAGGTGACGTCGCGTCGATCCCGGCTTCTCATCCGGGCGCCTTTGGTATCCCGGTCAACGCCGCCGGCGGTCCTAGGGTCACTGCTGTGTGCGCCGTTCGTCCTCGGCGGTTGCTTGGACTCCCCCAGGGCCGTCGCCGTGGACCGGGCTCGGTGCCATTGCAGGACAGCGCGCGCGACTCCTGGTGTGCTCTGGGCGGCGCAACGCCAGTATCCGGAGCATGTTGTCGGTTGCGAGCTCGACGCAGCGTTCACCCGCTTCGTTCAGCGCGGTGCACTGCCCTCCGTCGCGTCGCAGGACCCGGAGCCGGATCTTGGGCCAGTCGGCCGGCAGGCGCGAGCGCCTGTCAGAACCTTCCCAGTTCGGTATCCGGATCACCCCCCAACGTGGAAGTTGAACCCTCGGTGACGTCCTACCTGAAGAGGTAGCTGCTCGAAGCGGTCAACCCGAGGGAGTCTCTACGTAAGGGGCAAGCAGCTCTGGTATGCGAGGCCCGACAGGGCCTCCAGCCTGCTACTTCGTCTTCACGCTTACCCTTACACTTACTGATGCGGAGCTCGACCCCCTCCGTCAGGACGCCTTCGACGTGACGGCTGTCACACTTACACAGCGAGGCTTCGAGGCTGGGCCGCCTGGCGGCGGCAACAGAGCCTTGAGGCGACGGCGAAGGGGTTGCAAGGGGCGAAGCCGCAGGGGCGCCACAGAGCAGAGCCACTTACGACTTGGGGGCGCGGGAGCGCCCCGGTAATCCAGTGCTGGCTGTCAGTCCTACGTCTTACGCTGGGGCCATGGACAACGACACTGACCTCCGTTTCGCCCTCCAGGTCGCTGGTGCCGAGCTGGCCGAAACGCCCCCGACTCTCCGCTCGGTCGGCTGCGTCTGTTCGCCGACGCCCATCCCGGTGTGGATCTGACTGCCGGCCACGTCCGCCAGGCCCTCGACGGCACGCTCCGGACGATCTGAACTCTCACTGCGGCGATCACCAGTCCGGTAGTTTCAGCTCATGACACCTTTGGCGGGGCATTGGTGGGCGTCTGGCTCCCTCTGACAGTTCGTCATCACGATCATCAGTGGCGTCGCGGTTGGAGTCTTGGGGGCCTGGGCCACGCTCCGGGCGAGCGACCCGAAGCGGAGGGTCGTGTGGTGGGTGGAGTCAATGCGCCGCTGATCAGGCCGAACGAGGACAGAAGTGTGGCCGTGACGTTCAGCAACCTGCCACTCAACAATCCGCGCGTTGTGGAGTTGGCCATCGAAAATCAAGGCCAGCGCGACATCACGGCTGCCATGTTTCATGCCCCCATCCGCCAGATACGGCACCGTCACCTGGGGCCATGCCCGCCGCTGTTCGATAACGAGACGCCATCCTCTGCACCATGGTGCGGTGTGCACTACGCTCCCAACTGTGCCCACGGCAAAG
>NZ_JBEXFB010000065.1:0-7519 GCF_040606575.1 Streptomyces sp. NPDC005402 | reverse complement strand
TGAGCGCCGGGGCGGGGCGCGGCCCCCCACCCCCGCCCCCCGGCGCCTGTCGTGCGCCCCGGCACCGAGTACCGGCGAGCCACTACCATCGGCCAGCATCGGCGGGCGTTCGCCCGACCCTCAGGCCAGGGAGCGAATCGTGCTGATCACCCACGACACCCGGTGCGCCCTCGACACCGTGGTCGATCTGGTGAACACCGCACCGGAGGACGAGGCGTCGCCGGACGCGCTGCCGGATGTCGCGGCGCTCGCGGATTTCGTACGAAACCACGAGATCAGTGATGTCGGGGTGCTCTCGGAGTTCGATCTGTCGGCCGTGCGCAAGATCCGCGGCCGGTTCGCCTCGGTCTTCGCCGCGCCGGACGCCCGGTCCGCCGCCGCCCTGATCAACGACCTGGTCGCCGCCGCGGGCACCACTCCCCGGCTCACGGACCACGACGGCTACGAATGGCATGTGCACTACTTCGCGCCGGGCGCCTCCGTCGCCGACCACCTGGCGGCCGACTGCGGGATGGCGCTGGCGTTCTTCGTGGTGGCCGGGGAGCAGGAGCGGCTGCGGCGCTGCGAGGCCCCCGACTGCCGACGGGCCTTCGTCGACCTGTCCCGCAACCGCTCACGCCGCTACTGCGACAGCCGGACCTGCGGAAACCGTCTGCATGTGGCCGCCTACCGGGCGCGGCGCAAGGAGGCCGCGGGCTGAGGCCTGGGCGGCGGGGCGGGGGGCGGGCGGGGTGTCGACGTGGTCCCCGACGGGTGACGCCGGGGACCACGGGTACGGCTCAGAGCAGCAGCAGGTCGTGCAGCGCAGCCATGAGCAGAAGAGACCCGATCACCGCAAGGAAGATCATCAGCGGTGGCTGGGAAAGGGCGAAGAGGCATCCACGCGGCTCGTCCTGCTGCGGCGCGGTATCGCTCTGTTTCGTGTCCAGCATCTCGCGGCGATGATGGCGCAGCCGACGCCACCGGCGCGATCAACACGCCCGAAATGAGCGGTAGTTCGCCGGATTCCGCGATGTCCGTTTCGAATCGTGATCGCTTACGGACCCACGTGGGCCCTACTGCGAACGTTTCAGTTCACCACGCGACCGTCATATGCCGTGCTTCTTGAGGATGGCCTCGATGTCGCTGAAGTCCTCCGCGCCGGACTCGGTGGTCCTGGGCTTGCCCGCCGGGCGGGTTGCCGGAGTGCGCGTGGCCGCGCCGAGGGAGGGCGCCGAGGCCGCGGGTGCCACCGCCTCCTGCTGGGCGCCGCGGGCCGCCCTGCGCTCCTTGCGGGTGCCGCCGCGGCGGCGCTCCACCGCGCGCGTGGTGGAGAACAGCACCCACGACAGGCCGAGCACGGCGAAGCCCGCCCAGGCGGTCGGGCTGAAGGCGGTGTCCGCGAGCCAGTCGACGACGCCGGTCATCACCAGACCGAGCGGGACGAGGGAGTAGGCGGCGATACGGGTGGCCGCGAGAAAACGCTTCCGGTACGCGGTGACCGCCGCGATGCCCAGGCCGGCCGCGGCGACGGCGGAACAGACGGTCTCGGCAATCATCCGGTCCTCCAGGCGGGGCTCGATCGGCAACGTGCCGCTTCGTCCCTATCCATCCTGCACCTCCCGACCCCTGCCGGGCCATGCCCCGGCAGGACATCAGGGACATCTCCGGGTCACCTCCTCCGCAGGTGCCGGTCGGGCCCCTACCGGTGAAGCGGGCGGATGCCGCTCGGACGGCCGGGGGCGATTCGGCCCGCTGGGCAGGAGCTGGGAGACTGGGCCCATGAGCGACCCCTCCCCCGTCCGTCCCGCCGCGCCCGTTCTCGATGTCTGGTGCGACCTGCAGTGCCCCGACTGCCGTGACGCGCTGGACGATGTCCGGGCCCTGCGTGCCCGTTACGGCGACCGTCTGGAGCTGCGGCTGCGGCACTTCCCGTTGGAGAAGAACAAGCACTCCTTCGCCGCCGCGCAGGCAGCCGAAGAGGCCCTGGAGCAGGGCAGGGGCTGGGAGTTCGTCGAGGCCGCGCTGGGGCGTGTCGAGGAGCTGAACCGCAAGGGGGAACCCTTCCTGGTCGAGGTGGCCCGTGAAATGGGGCTCGACGCCGAGGAGTTCGACACCGCGCTGATCGACGGCCGGCACATCCTGATCGTGGACGCCGACCAGGCCGAGGGCAAGGCGATCGGCGTGAGCGGGACACCGACGTACGTCATCGACGGCAAGCGTCTCGACGGCGGCAAGAGCCAGGAGGGGCTGCGCGAGCGGATCGAGGAGATCGCGGACCGGCTGCTCGCCGGGCAGGACTGAGCCGGCCTCAGAGCAGGCGCTTGTACATCGAGTAACCGACCGTCACGTACCCCAGCGACTCGTACAGCCGCTCGGCCGGTGTGTTGCCGGCGAAGACGTTGAGGCCCAGGACCCTTCTGCCGGAGGCGATCGCCTGCCCCTCGGCCAGCAGCATCAGGGACCGGCCGTGCCCCCGGCCGCGGAAGGCCTCCTCGGTCTCGACGTCGTACACGAAGGCCTTGGCGTCGATGAACTCCACCCACAGGACCCCGACCCGGACGCCGTCGTGCTCCAGGACGCTGAACAGTGCCTCCGGCGTCGCAAGGCCCCGCTGCACCAGCTTTTCGTGGTCCTTGCGTGACCTCTCCCGGGCCTCGGCCTCGGACATCCCTCTCTCGCTCCAGTCCCTGGCGTACTCCGTGATGCCGCGCTCCGCCCACGGCCAGAACTCGGCCTCCGTCATGGGTCTGCCCCGGCTGCCCGCGGGCAGCCCGGGCGCGTCGGCGCCGAGCGGCTTCTCCATGCCGCGGTTGCGGTGGACGTAGCCGAGTGTGGTGGCGAGCCGCAGCGCGGGCCGGGCGTCGGCGGGAACCCTGATCTCCAGCTGTCCACAGCCCCAGCCCCGCGCCACCTCCTCGGCGGCGAGAGCGGCGACCGTGCCGCGGCCGCGCCTGCGGTCCGGCTCATCGATCCGCAGGTCCCGGATCTGGGCGACGGCCGGTCCGAAGGACGGGTGGGTCGCGAGATGTATCGCCCCGACGGGACGGCTGTTCACGCACACCGTGTAGTGGCGGGACAGCGCCCCGTCGACGCCGCGCTGGAGCGGCTCGATCGGCCGCAGAGTGGTGGTCATCACCGGAGTTCTACCCGCTCCCGCGCGCCGGAGCAGCCGATTGTCCGCGGCCGTCAGGGATCGAGGTCGTCCCCGGCCCGCTCCTCGAAGATCCGCATGGCCTTGGCGGTCACCGGGCCGGGGGCGCCGGGCAGTTCGCGCGTGTCCACCCGGTGGACGGCCTGGACGTCCCGCAGGGTCGACGTGAGGAAGATCTCGTCGGCCCGCTCCAGGACCTCCAGCGGCAGGTCGGTCTCCCTCGCCCCGGTCCATTCGACGGTCAACGCGCGCGTGATGCCCGCGAGGCAGCCGGAGGCGAGCGGCGGAGTGTGGATCTCGCCGTCGAGCACGACGAAGACGTTCGACCCCGTGCCCTCGCACAACTGCCCGACCGTGTTGGCGAACAGCGCCTCGGAAGCGCCGTCCTCACGCGCGCGTGCCAGGGCGACGACGTTCTCGGCGTACGAGGTGGTCTTGAGCCCGGTGAGCGCGCCGCGCTCGTTACGGGTCCACGGCACCGTGATCACGGCCGTGGTGTCGGGGCGCGGGGTGGACTCACCGAGGGCGACCACCAGCGTCGGCCCGTGCTCGCCCCGGTCGGATCCGAGGGGACCACGGCCACCGGTGTAGGTGATGCGCAGCCGCCCGAGCGGCATCGGATTCGCCTCCAGTACGGCGGCGCAGGCGCGGCGGACCTCGTCATGATCGGGGGCGGGCAGCCCGAGGCCCCGCGCCGACAGCGTCAGCCGGTCGAGATGCCGGGTGAGGGCGAAGGGACGGCCGTCCACCGCCTTCACGGTCTCGAAGATGCCGTCGCCCACGGTCAGCCCGTGGTCGAAGACGGAGACGCGGGCGGTCTCGATGTCCTGCAGCCCGCCGTCGAGCCAGATCTTCACGTAAGAGTCCCTCCACTCACCTCGTACGTCCCCGACGCTACCGCGAGCAGCCGGGACGCCTTCAGCTCGGTCTCCCGCCACTCCCCCTCGGGGTCGGACCCCCAGGTGATACCGGCGCCCGTGCCGAAGCGCAGCACTCCTTCGGCGCGGTCGATCCAGAAGGTGCGGATGCCGACGGCCAGTTCCCCGGTACCCCGGTCGGCGTCGACCCAGCCGACGCCTCCGCAGTACGGCCCCCGGGGCGCGGTCTCCAAAGCGTCGATGATCCGCAGGGCGCTGGACTTGGGCGCACCGGTGACCGAGCCGGGCGGGAAGGCGGCGCCGAGCAGCTCGGCCCAGCCGGCGCCCTCGCGCAGCTCGCCCCGCACGGTCGACACGAGATGGACGAGACCTGGGTGCTTCTCCACGGCACACAGGTCGGGAACGGTGACGCTGCCCGTGGCACACACCCGCCCCAGGTCGTTGCGCACCAGGTCCACGATCATCACGTTCTCGGCGTAGTCCTTGGCCAGCAGGTCGTCCTCGGTGCGCCCGGTCCCCTTGATCGGCCCCGACTCCACGACCCGCCCCGCCCTGCGCAGGAACAGTTCGGGGGACGCGGTGGCTATCTCAACCCCGTGAGCGGGGAGGCGGATCGTTCCTGCGTACGGCGCCGGGTTGCCGCGGGCCAGCAGCGCGGTGAGCGCGTCCACGTCGGCGCCGGGTGCGAGGGGCGCGGTCAGGACACGGCAGAGGTTGGCCTGGTAGACCTCGCCGGTGGCGATGTGCGCGCGAATCCGCCGTACGCCCTTCGTGTACGCCTCGCGGTCGAGCGACGACGTCCAGTGACCGGCCGCCGGACCCCGCCACGCCCCCGGCGCCGGAGCGGGCACCGGTGACGGGCGTACGTCGGCGAAGCGGGCGCAGGTCAGATGGCCCTCGAAACTCGCCACGACGGCCCAGAAGCCGGTGGAGTCCAGGGCCGCGGGATCGCTGGTGACATCGAGGAGACCGGTGGCGACGCGGTCGCCGAAACGGGCGAGAGGAGCGAGGTCGAGCACGCTGTCGAGTCTATGGCGGGCGTCCTGCGGGTGACCTGGCCATGTCCTTGCGGCCGCCCTGACCACGTACGTCGACATGCGCAGGGCAGCACGCTGCGCAAACGCGTTTTTGTACTGGCCCCGGAATCCGCTAGAGTTCAACTCGTCGCCGGGCCGCGAGAGCGGAACGAAACGACAAGCGGACGTAGCTCAGTTGGTAGAGCGCAACCTTGCCAAGGTTGAGGTCGCGAGTTCGAGCCTCGTCGTCCGCTCGATGGAACCAGGGGATCTTCCCGAGCCCCTGCACTCCTGGTGGAGTGGCCGAGAGGCGAGGCAACGGCCTGCAAAGCCGTCTACACGGGTTCAAATCCCGTCTCCACCTCCAAGGACGATTAGCTCAGCGGGAGAGCGCTTCCCTGACACGGAAGAGGTCACTGGTTCAATCCCAGTATCGTCCACTGGATCTTCGGAAGATCATCGAAGGTCTGACCCGCGCGATTAGCTCAGCGGGAGAGCGCTTCCCTGACACGGAAGAGGTCACTGGTTCAATCCCAGTATCGCGCACGCAGCACGCACGGTCTTGATCGTGTTTCCCGCGCGATTAGCTCAGCGGGAGAGCGCTTCCCTGACACGGAAGAGGTCACTGGTTCAATCCCAGTATCGCGCACACACCGAAGCCCCCGGCCCTGCGGCCGGGGGCTTCCTCGTTGCTCGGTCAGCTGGAGAACAGCATGTGGCCGAAGCCGCGGTTGCGGTGGTGACCGCCGTGATGGCCACCGTGGCCGCCGTAGTGACCACCGCCGTGCTGCGGTGCGCCCCACGCCGGTGCGCCGGGCGCGGCGGGGTACTGCGGAGCGGCCGGAGGCGGTGGGACGACGGGGCCGCCGCCGTACTGGCCCTCCAGTCGGGTCAGCGCCTCCAGCTCGCCGTAGTCGAGAAAGATCCCCCGGCAACCGCTGCACTGCTCGATCTGGACACCGTTGCGGTTGTACGTGTGCATCGGTGCGTGACACTTCGGACACTGCATCGTCGGCTCAACTCCTCGCCCGTTGGTCCTGCTTCGCGTTACGCCAGGACAGACTCCGTCCGCCCCTGGTCGGTTGCACCCTACTTCTCGACACCGCCCGCCAACTGCGGCGGGGCAGAACCCATTCGGTCACAGGCGTCGACGACCGCCTGCTCCACGTCGTCCAGCGCCCGGCCCGCCTCGGTCGCCTTGGCGATCGCCCGGGCCGCGGTCTGCACGGTGAGGGCGCGGGCGGCGACGTCCAGAGCCGGCCAGGGATCGCCCCCGGCCGGAACGGCGGGGCCGCCAGCGGCCCGGTAGGCACCGAGGAAGCGGGACCAGTCGTCGGGCGACAGCAGGCCGCAGGCGTACCAGGCGGCGGGTCGGGCGAGGTCCCACGCGGGTTCTCCCACACCGAGGTCGTCGACGTCGATGAGGCGCCAGAGGCCGTCGGGGGCGGGGTGGCGGACGAGCTGGCCGAGGTGGAGGTCGCCGTGGCAGAGCGTCGTGGTGTCGGACATGGGGGTCTCGGCGCGGGCCCAGGGCGGGAGGGTACGCCAGGCGCGGATGACCGAGGCAACGGCGGGTTGCCGTCGCTGCCGGGTCGCTTTGAGGAGACGCGCGACGGCGAGGGCGGCCTTGACCGGGCCGCGCATGGGAGGCAGGTCCGGTGGGGCGGGGCTGCGGTGGAGGTGGGCGAGGAGGGTGGCGGCCGGTTCCCAGGGGGCGGCGTCGGGGTTCTTCGGGTCCACCGGTTCGCCGTACGGCCAGAAGGTGACGAGTCTGCCGTGCAGCTCTACGGGCGTCCTGTTCAGGGGGTTGAGGAGGATGCCGGGGAAGTGGGCGGCCGTGGCGAGGCGGGGGGCCAGGTCGGCGGGGGTGGTGCCGGGGGCATGGGCCTTCGCGACCGTGTCGGCATGCCGGACGACCGTCGCGTCGGGGCGGTCGGCGAGGGTGGTCGCTCCGCAGGGGCAGGCCGCCGAGGTACGCGAGTGAGCCTCGGTTCTTGCTCTGAGGGTGAGCTCGGTGAGCAGGGGGTGGGGGGACACGGGGCTCCCTGGGGGCGGGGTGGTCTGACCGCGAGGGTACGCGGCCGCTGCGCTGGGCTTGGGCCGGGCGCCTATGGGGGCGCCGGGCGGGGGTCTCGGGCGGGTGCGGGTCCGATGGGGCTGATCGCGCAGTTCCCCGCGGGCAGCTGCGCTGGGCTCCGGCCGGGCGCCCATGGGGGTGCCGGGAGGGGGCGTGTCGGGCGGGTGCGGGCGCGTTGTGGCTGGTCGCGCAGTTCCCCGCGCCCCCAAGGGGTTGCAGTCGCCTGCACCAGGACGGACCGTTCGACGCATCTCGCCTGCCCACGACGGGCCGTTCGCCGCGTACGGCGCGCAGGGGACGGGGTGGGGGGTGTCCGCCCGCGAAGCGACAAGGCGTCTGGAGGGGTTCATGACTGACCTCGACGCGGGTCGAATCCCGGAAGAGGAACGCTGAACAAGTCCAGAGCAGTCGAGTT
>NZ_JBEXFB010000064.1:0-7533 GCF_040606575.1 Streptomyces sp. NPDC005402 | reverse complement strand
TCGGACAGTGTGATCGACACAGCAGAAGGCCCCGGATGCGACATGGCAACAGGGTACTTACTAACCCTCAGGATTTCTGGCGCAGCACACTAGCGACTCGCCCTTGCCCGGTTCCCCCTTGAAAACCACGGGGTGACAGCTAACGCGCTGACCCGGTCCCGGTGACAACCACCGTGCTTCGTCCAGTCGAAACCGCAGGTCAGTGGCCGCCGATAGTGACACCTGTCGTGCTTCGGCTCATTTGTTGAGCCGAAGCACGACGGATGTCACGTAGGCAGGGGTCTGTGCATGACGGGGATAAACGAAGGCATGGTGGCTTGAGGTAGAGCATGATCTGGCGAGTGAAGAGGGACGCGGGTACAGGCGTAAGCGTGGATGGTGCCGACGTGTGGCACGAACGGCTGGGGTGGGCGTTCGGGCTGACGGCAAGCGATCCGGCTGAGCGTGCTGCGGCGCTTGTCCGTCTGGCTGACGCCGAGAGGAACACGCAGGAGGCCCTGGATCGGCTCAACAAGGCTTGGCGTCGGTGGTATTCGCTGGGGTGGCGGGCGGCGCACAGAAACTACCTGGAGGCTCTGAGGTACTCGCTGCCCGGTGGGTTGTGGGACCGGCCGACCGGTCCCGACATCGGCACGTGGCCGGGTCTTCCCTACGTGCTGTGCTTCCTGGAGTGGGAGGCAAGGTCTCCGCAGGAGTGGACACGGTTTGCCAAGTCGTGGGGCATGAAGGAGAGCCTTATCCGAGACGTGGCTGCCGCTTGCCACGATGAGACGGTCAGAGGCAAGCTCGTGGAACTGATCGAGACTGTCGTACAGCGGCCCTACCGCTGCAAGGACCGCGAGTACGTGCGCGTGGCCCGGGCCGTGGACAGTGAGGACCTGCGCAGGCGGCTTGAAAAAGCCGCCCGTTCGGACAACCCATGGGCGCAGCGCCACGCCGGATACGTTCTCTGGCTCCTGGACCGTCCCGAGGTACCCAATACGCGTCACGTCTGGCGGACCTGGCTGGCGGCGGCATCCGAAGAGTCGACACCGACTGGCGTCGTCCGGGGGCGGATCGATGGTCAGTGACGAGTACCCTGCCTCGTTGGTGACGACAATGCTGCCGTTTGTCTCGTAACGGTCGCCGAACGTGCGGTCGAGATGGATGTGACGCACGGACTCAGGGAGTTGTTCGAAGTCGACCCGCGTCCAAAAGACGGGGCAGATCGGCTCCGGCCATGCCCCGGCTGCCCCGGCTGCCCGTGCTTGCAGGACGCGTTCGCTGAACGCGTACCACTCCCGGCCGCACATCTCGCTGCTGAAGTACCGCGGCGACAGCAGAGGCACGAACACACGGCAGGTCGCCAGGTTCCGGCTGAGCTGCTCGGACCAGCCCTCCCCGGCAGACGTCTCCCGATCCATGTAACTCACGGGGGCGTTCCCGGGCAGTGACGTCATCTCCAGAATGTCTTTGCACAGGTCTTGGTAGAACCGTCGGGATCGCCGCCTCCCGATCCCCAGGGGGCGTGTGCGCGTAACTCAGGAAGAAGTAGGGCCGGGGGTCAACCCTGGAACGAGAACGCCGGTTCTCCCCCACCGACGGGCGAGCGACCGCGGGCGCAGGTTCCCGCTCCGGCTGCACTCCCCCGCCCGCCAGCCCGAGTAGCTCCAGCGTCCGCCACGACGCCTCCGCGAACGGCCGTAGCGCCGCCGAGAGTTCCGCCCGCGCCAGCACTGACCCACGTGGCTGAACAGGTCCTCAAGCATGCGCAGGGCGCGGCGCCTGTCCGATGTCCTTCTCGGGGAACTGCGCGCAGCACTGGCCCGTCACGCCGTCGGCTCACGCCCCCTCTGACCAGGGCAGCCGTTCGTCCTACAGAGACGGGTGTCCGGCGATGGCACCGACGGGGTCGTCCAGGAGTGCGATGCGCGCGGTGATGCCTTTGCCGACCAGCTCTCGCTGCGCCTTGAAGCTCTGAGCGAGGGCCATCACGATCTCCAGGCCGTGCTGGCCCACCCGTCCCACGTCGGCGGCCCGGGCCGCCGGCAGTACCGGATCGCAGTCCCACACCACCACCTCGACGGCGTCACCGGCGATCCTCAGATCCAGCAGGACCGGTCCCGGCGCGTACTTGACGGCGTTGGTGACCAGTTCACTGACCACCAGCCGGGTCACATCCACGGCACGCTGCGAGATCTGCAGGCCGTGCTCGGCCTGGACGCGGGTGAGGAAGTCCGCGGCGAGATGGCGGGCGTCGGCGATGCTCGTGCCGTCGCCTTCCAGGGCCACCGTGGTCTGTATGGTCTGCTCACCCTGTGCAGGAATGTCCTCACCCACTCGAACTGGTTCCGTCGCGGCCCGTCTTTGTCCCGTCCACTCCCCACGCGTACCCGCGGCACACGCTTTACGCCTTCGGCACCAAGGCATTACCCGTACGGTGCAAGGGCAGCACTGCAGGTGGCGGTGCTGGTGTGCCAGTATCGCCGACATGGCTGGAGAAGAGATGCCGGACACCGAACTGACTGCGCAGCCGGGCCAGTTGTCGGTCGTGGCCACCGCCGCCGACGGCATCCGCGTATTCACTGTCACCGGTGAGATCGACCACGACACCGGCGAGACCTTCCGCGGCCCTGGACGTCTCCGACACCCCTCAGCCCCGCGTCGTGATCGACATGCGGCGGGTGCCCTTCATGGACTCCACCGGCATCAACATCCCCCTCGCCGCCCACCAGACCGTCACCAAGGTCGGCGGCTGGCTGCGTCTGGCCGCGCCCACCGACTCCGTGATGCGCACGCTGGAGATCGTCGGCGTCGACACCGTCATCGACTTCCGCGAAACCCTCCGCCAAGCGCTTGACTCCTGACGGGATCCCTCACACCGACCACGCGCCGGCCAGCCATGGACGGGACGCACGGGCCTGTCTGGGTTGCTCCGTGGTGTGGTCGGAAATCGGGCAGCCGGGCGGGAAAATGCCGCTCCAGGGTCCCCGCCCAGCGGTGTAGTACGACGAATCCGGTCGTGTCGGCCTGTGCCTGGACCAGCTCGGTCTGCGCGTCGATGAACGGCTGAGTGACTGTGCCCGGCTCGATCGCGGCGACGGTTTGCGTGCGCGGCACCCCTCGGCCGAGGTCGGGGTGTTCAGTCGATGACTTTGGTCGCCGCACAAGCCTCTGGTCTGACAGCCCAGAAGTTGTTACCTCTTTTCGGAGGTGGACGAGCCTTCGGTCACCTCGGCGGTGGTGGCATATACAGGCAGGAGTGAGTCGACGCCGGTCATGCTGAGCATGCGCATCAGGCGGTCGGGGACGGCGGCGAGGCTGAGTGAGCCGCCCGCCGTCTGGGCCGCGTGCCAGATGCCGATGATGGCGCTGAGACCGGCGGAGTCGCAGAAGTCGACCTGTGCCAGGTCCAGGGCCAGGCGGGGGTGTCCTTGCTGAATGATCTCCAGGGCCCCGGAGGACAGGGTGGGTGCGGTCTGCATGTCCACATCCCCGACGACCGTGGCGATCGCGAGGCCGGGACCGGGGTGGTGGACGGTCAGGTGAAGCGTGTGGGTCACGTCGGTCATCCCTCCTGGCCGAAGTGTTCGGGTGCGGCCGTGGTGTGGGCGGTGGCGGCGACACCGGTGTCGGGCATGGATTCGGCATCAGGCACGGACAGGGCCAGCAGGGCCACGTCGTCGCCGATCCCGTCGGGCAGTGCATCCAGCAACGTGACGGTGTCTTCGACCAGGGAGGCGGCCGTCACGGGCCCGGTGCGCTGGTGGAGGAAGCCGGTCAGGCCGTCCTCGCCAAGCATGGCGCCCTGGGCGGTGCGGGCTTCGGTCAGCCCGTCGGTGTAGAGGAACAGGCTCTCCCCCGGGGCCAGGGAGAAAGTGGCCTGGGCGAACTGTGCCTGGGAGAAGGCTCCGACGAGCATGCCGCCCTTCTGCCGGACCGTCTTCACCCACACCGCGCCGCTGTCGTCGGGGCGCACGTGGTAGGCCGGCGGGTGGCCGCCGGCGGCCACGGTGACGGTGAAACCACCGTCATCCTGTGGTGTCAGCAGGCCGAAGAGGGCGGTGCAAAAGCGGCTTCCGGCGGTGACATCGGTGAGCAGGACGGTGTTGAGCGTGCTCAGAACACTGACCGGGTCCGGGTCGATCTGGGCCGCGGCGCGCAGGGTGTGGCGGGCCAGGGCGGTGACGGTCGCCGCCTCGGGGCCCTTGCCGCACACGTCACCGAGGAAGAACGTCCACCGGTCGCCGTCGACGGGGAAGACGTCGTAGAAGTCGCCGCCCACATCATGGAGGGAGGCGGTGCGGTAGTGGCAGGCCAGCTCCAGGCCGGGTACCACGGGAAGCGCCGGGGGCAGCAGGGTGCGCTGGAGGGTGGAGGCGAACGCGGCGATGGCGGCCTTGTCCTTCTCCGCCTGTTCCCGCGCCGCCCGTTCCACCTCGGCACGCGCTCGCTCCGTCTCGGCCTGACGGCTTTCCGCCTCCCGCCGCTCCTGCTCGTTGCGCAGGGCGCGCAGCGCCGACAGCCGCAGCTCCATCTCGTCCAGCACGATCGCTGCGAGATCGGCCAGGGTGGCGGTGTCGTCCTCGGTGATGGAGCGCGGCCTGGTGTCCAGGACGTTGACCGTGCCCAGCCGGTGGCCGTCGGGCGTGGTGATCGGTGCGGCGGCGTAGAAGCGCACACCCATCTCTCCGGCGACCAGCGGATTGTCCGCCGCCACGGGATCACGAAGGGTGTCGGGAATGACCAGCGCGTCATCACGCAAAATCGCCGAGCCGCACAGACCCGGATCGCGGCCGATCTCCTTGACGCCCTCCAGGCCATGCGCGGCCTTGAACCAGATGCGGTCGGTGTCCACGATTGTGACCGTGGCCACGGGGACATCAAAGAGGCGGGCGGCCATCGCCGCCACCCGGTCGAACGCACCGTCGGGCGGTGTATCGAGGATGTCGTAGCGGCGTACCGCCGCAATACGGCCCGCCTCCACATCCGGGTCCGGGACCAGTTCCGGGCGACGCCCGGGAGCCGGGCCCGTGGCCGAGGCCTGCTGGGACATCGGCATTCCTCTCCGTCGATGGGCCGCCAACGAGCGGCACGAACCGACGCAGCCTAGATCGAGTAGATGCCCCGACGCCAATGCCGGCCCATTGCCACACGACCACCTCAACGCACCCGACCACGGGCCGCACCACCACTCTCGCCCGGACGGTCAGCGCTGAGGTCGCCACCCTGCTCGCTACGGCGCAGCACCGTCATCCGTGGACGGGCTGGTCTTTCTCCGCCGGGTGGGCAGCCGGGAGACGCTGGACGTCACGCTGGTGGAAGCGGAGCTGGTGGTGGAAGTCGGCGTCGACGTCGCCCGGGACAGCGCCGGCCGGTGGCGCCAGCCCGCACGCCTGCACCGCGCCCGCCCCGACCTCCCCCTCACCGACGTCCCCCGCCTGACGCCGCCGCCGGACCGACGGCGGCTGCGACAACGCCATGCCGGTCAGCAGCCGCACATTGACCTGAGGACCTGTGCGCGGGCGGCATCAGCGGCCTGGTGCGCGATGTTCGCTGACGATGCCCATGCGCGTATTCGTCCTTCGAGGCGAGGCCTCGCTGTCGTTCTCTCACTCCGGCAGCTGGCGCATCTCCAGGACTTGCAGTCCGAGCGAACGGCAGCGCGCCAGCAGCCCGTAGAGCTGCGCCTCGTCCACGACGGGTCCGGACAGGACGGTCTGACCGGCCATCTGTACGTGCTCCAGCTCCGGGAAGGCTCTGATCAACGTCTCCGACATGTGTCCGTCAACCCGGATCTCGTAGCGCATGAGCTGTTCTCCCGCGGCCTCGGACAGGCGCTACGGCGCCCCTTTGCTAGCGATCGTCCGTCCGAGCGCGCCCCGCAGCCTCACCCCGTTGGGGTGATACACCGGTCGACGGTCGCCCGCGGACGGCGAGCGCCGTCGCACATGGCGTGGTCGGCGATGGCGCCGCCGGGGTCGTCCACGTGCCCGGCGTGCTTCAGCCGCAAGGTCGTCGGCTGGTCCATCGCCAACCGGGCGAGGGGGGACAGCCGTACGGATGCGAACGGGCCCAGCCTCCAAGCGTTCTTGCTCGGAGTCCTCAAGGATGGTCCCGGTTGCCCGGCCGCAGGAATGACCGGCGGGCAGCCACTTCCCGATGCAGGGCCGGCCGTACCGGCCGCCTGACCCCAGGAGCACCCGATGACAGTGATGACGGACGCGCTCGTTCCGGCGCTGGAACATGCCCGCGAGGCGCACGAGGCGGTCCTCGACCGGTTCAGGGCGGATGTGACCATCACGCCGCCCGGCCCCCACCGGCAGATGCTCGAAAACCAGGCCGACGACGTCCAGCAAAGCCTCCAGCGCATCGAGCACCACGTGCGCGAGCTGCGGCCCCGCAGCGGGCTTGTCGAGGACACCGTGGATATCGCACGGTCCATCTCGCGCAGCGCCGTGCGCACCGCCACGCTGCCGCTGACCGTCGGATCGATGATCGTGACGGAGATGGTGCGCGGCCGGCGGCCGAACGACGAACGGCGGCTGCTGAGGAACACCGAAGACGAGTACGCGGTCACCGCCCGGGCGCTGGCGGCCTGCCGGGCCGGCCAGAGCATCGCGGAAGCAGTCCATGACCAGGCCACCGCGGACCTGCTCGCCGCACTGCGCCGCCAGGACGAGGAACTGCTCGCAAAGCTGGGGGAGACCGTCGCCTACCGGGCCCGGGCCGTGGCGGTCGCGTCCAACGGCTTTACTCAGGAGAACGGCGGCGGCCTGGCCGACACTGTCGCCCGCACCGTGCGCAGCGCCGCCGACCGGGTGCAAGATGCCGCCCAGACCGGCAGCAGGCGGGCCAGGGCTGCGGCCCAGGGCGCGGTGCGCGAGATGCCCGAGCCGACCCGGATGGCCGAAGCAGTCCGGGGCGCGGTGGCCAGGGAGGAGGAGTTGCCGATCGCCCGCTTCAGCCAGCTCAGCATCGAGGAAATTCAGCAGCAGCTGCGCACACTGCCCCAGCCGGACCTGACGGTCATCGAGGAATACGAACGCGTCCACTCCAACCGGCCACCCGTCCTGGACGCCATCAGGCAGCTGCGCGGCAGCGAACCTGGGCCGACTACGGCACCATGAACCCGGACAAGATCACCGTCCAGCTGCACAACCTCCCCTCCAGCGTGGCCCGCCAGGTGCTGGAGTACGAGCGGCGCCACCGCCGGCGCGACACCGTCATCTCCACTGCCGGAACACGCACCGCCCGGTGAGCCGGACAGGCCGGCGTCTGCCGCTGCCACCTGCACTGGCGGAGTGAGACAGTCGGATCACAGCCGCACGTTTTGCCCATGGACACCGTTTTGGATCGTCGTGCACGCCAGTACCCGACCCGTTGCCCGCCCACCGCTGATGCGCCCATGCCCGGCATCCGCATTGCGGACGCCGGGCATGGGCAGGATGGACGCGCTTTAGACGTCATCTCATTTGGCTGGGTAAGCTGCCGGTCGTGGTGGGGATCGTTGAGCGGCTGGTGCCGGATGAGTTGTGGGAGCTGTTTCAGCGG
>NZ_JBEXFB010000063.1:0-11726 GCF_040606575.1 Streptomyces sp. NPDC005402 | reverse complement strand
CACCACCACCGACAACGACTGAACCAACCGAACCGAAGACACCCGGGTCAGATTCCACCTGTCCAGACTGGGTCCAGGTTCAGCCGCCGCCGACAGACGGTGCGGCGGCCGGGGAAGCGGTGGGCCGGTGGCCGTGTATCGAGAGTGGCTCGGGTTGCAGGCCCAGACCAAGGCGGCCCGGTCTGTGATGCCTGGTGGCGCCCAGGATCGCGTCTCGGTGGCCTCGTTGAAGTCGAGGCAGACGTAAGCCGGCGATGCATTTCCCAAACAGACAGGCAAAGTTTCATGGGCGTGGCCTGCTTGACCCGCCAGGCCGCCACCTGCACAGTCGGGATGCGGCACCGTGGCAGCGCCGCATCCCTCTGTCGGCCGGTCCCCAGTCCATGGGTGGCGGACGGCTCTGACGCCCAGGAGCGACTGGTCCGATGGTCCTCGACCTGGTGGTGATCGGTACGGCCATCACCCTGGGGCCCTTGCACAACAGCGCCTTCATCCTGCTGCTCTCCTCGCGGCGCGGTGTCCGTCAGGGGCTGGCATTCCTGTTGTCGTGGCTGGCCAACCTGATCACCGTGATTGCCGTCGTGGTGCTGCTGACCGGCGGTCAGCCCCCGGCCCGCCACAGCTCGCCCTCGACCGCCGCGATCGCCGCGAAACTCGCCATCGGTCTGGCGCTGGTGCTGTACGGCGCGCACCGGCGGCACCGGCCGCCCCGCCAGCACGGCCCACCGCGCTGGGCCGCCCAGGTCGACAACGCCTCCTGGGTTACGGCAGCCGGTCTGGCGTGGCTGCTGCAGCCCTGGGGACTGGTCGGCGCCGGTGCTGCGACGGCCCTTGAGGCGAACCTCTCCACCGCCGGCGACTGGCTCGCGTTGACCGGCTACTGCCTGCTGGCCACCCTCAGCCTCATCGTCATGGAGATGTACGCTGTCTGGGCACCTGCGGCCGCGGAAGCCCGGTTGAACGCCCTGCGGAACTGGCTGGGCCGGCACCAGGAGCAGCTGATTGTGACGCTCTCTCTCCTCGTCGGCCTGTGGCTGATGGCCGCGAGCATCTACCAACTGATCGCCTGACGCAGGCGGGCCCAGCTGCGATCACCACGCTCGTCGGACTCGATAGTGATCGACAAACCCTTCGGGGAGGCACCAGGGCCTGCAGGATTCAGCCGGTGCGTTGCAGCGTCGGCGGGGTCCAGTCGCCGGTGAGGGCGGGCTGCTGGGGCCAGTACAGGCGCAGGAAGACATTGAAGCTGCCCGCGGGTGCGGGGAGCCAGTTGCGCTCGCGGTCGGGCCCCGGGTTCTTGTGCTGGACGTGGATGTCCAGGGAGCCGTCGGGGTTGGACCGCATACCGCTGCGGTCTCCGATCGCGTACCGGTTCAGCGGGTTGTCGATGAAGAGCTGACGCTCGTTCATCATCGTGAGGGACCAGAAGCCGTCGACGGGCGGGGTCTTCCCGGCATCGAAGTGCAGCACGTAGGTGTGGGCACCGTCGAGGGGACGGCCGTCGGCATCGGTGGTGGCGTGCGGGTACAGGGCGTCGGCGTCGAGGTTGGCTCCGTAACCGAACCGGGTGATGACCGCGCGCTTGGTGTAGTCGGTTCCGTAATCCCCCAAGCCTCGGTGCACGGTCCAACCACCGGCGTTCGCAG
Source organism: Streptomyces sp. NPDC005402 (assembly GCF_040606575.1). NCBI lineage: Bacteria > Bacillati > Actinomycetota > Actinomycetes > Kitasatosporales > Streptomycetaceae > Streptomyces > Streptomyces sp. NPDC005402. The sequence goes on along the minus strand of NZ_JBEXFB010000063.1, from coordinate 10,080 downwards.
ACTCCGCCCGGGCGAGCAGATCGCGCAGGGTCTCCGGGCCGCGCCGCGCGCCCGCGTTCAGGGCGGCGAGCTCCTCGGCGGGCAGGTCGTCCAGGCTCGCACCGGGTGCGATGCCGAGTTCGACGAGGCGGCCCAGGATCGGTGCGTCGGCGGGGTCGGGAGGATTGTCGACCATCATCTGGTTGAGGAGGGTGAAGTAGTCGTGGCCGCTGAGCGAGTGGACCTGGTCGACGGGCGGCGTCGTGGTGTCGGCCCCGGCAGGGACGGGGACGTCGGTGGGAGCGGAGTAATCGTCGGGGTCACCGGTCCACTCCGACAGCGGAATCAGCCGCGTGGCGTCCTGAAGCCGGTTGACGGCCGGGAAGTCCGACGGGCCGCTGGTCGCATACCGGGCGATGATCCAGTTCACGGTGGTGGGTGACTTCAACAGGGTCAGGCCGGGCGGAGTCGCTCCTGACCAGGACGGCCCGACGATCAGGAACGGGCCGGCGGACGGGCCGTTCTTGCGCTGGCCGACGACGGCGCAGACATCGGACCAGGCGTCCAGGATGGGGACCATCCAGAACCGGTCACCGAACTCGGGCAGGGTCAGTACCAGGGGCTGGTCGGACAGATCGAGCCAGGCACTGGAGTACAGGGTGTCGGCGTTCGGCGAGACGACCTCGGTGAAGGAGGCGTCCGGGGTGGAGCGCATGTAGCAGAACTGGTTGACCGGGGCTTTCCTTCGCGCGTCGTCCCGGGCCGGGACCGCCGTCATGGAGCGCTTCGTCATGGCCGCCGTGACCAACGGATACCCGTAGAGCCATGCCTCCGTGGCCAGCTTCTCCATAAACGCATCCGTCATCGGCTTCTCCCAGGTGCTACGGCGAATCTCATCCGGGCCCGACGCTACGAGCGCCACCTGGCTCCCGCGCGGCGAGTCCGCCGAACGGGGGCACGGACGGAATTGGCGGCCCCGACCGGCAAACCGCATATCCACGCTCGGCTCGCGACTGCACGCATCTCACCGATCGCGTCCATTCATTGAGAGCGGCGATCAGCACGGTCGCCTCGTAAAGGACCGCGAGCTTGTCGTACCGCGTGGCGACAGCGCAGTTCCTCTTGAGGCGGTTGATCCCGCACCTGACCGCATGGCGCTCGCGATAGTCCGCCGGGTCGAAATGGGGCGGCCGCCCGCGGCGGGGGCCGCGCTTTTGGCGGTTGCGATTGCGGGAGGCGTACGCCTTGTCGGCCCGCACCCGACCGGGGCGGACGCGTGGCTGGCCCAGCGAGGCACGCGGACCTTTGCCAGCACGGGTTCGAACTGCGGCGAGTTCCAAGGGGCTGCCGCACTGGCCCTTTGTCCAGGCCGTCGACGACGTCCTCGCCACATGCGGCATCCCGCCGGGCACGGTCCGGGCCAACCACACCAGCCTCGAACACGGCATGACCATGTAGACGGGTGATGACGTGGGACGTCAGCCGGACCGGCGGCCGCGGAGGGCTCCAGCTGCACTGGCAGGAAGGCAAGGGCTGGTTCTACGCCCTGGCCGAGCTGAGCCGGTTCGACGTCCACTTCTACACCGTGCTCACCCCGCTCCGTACGCCCATGCCCGCCCCCGAGGCGGTGGCGGACGTCGCCGAAACCTCGTACGCTTCCGCCGGATCACCGAAATTCAGTATGGGGAGCAGTGGGAGGCGCCGGCGAGGTGCAGGTCGCCGCGAACGGCTTCCGCCGTGCCCGCCTCGGACTGCAGCCCCCGGAAACCCTTGGGAGCGAAGATCTTGGGGAGGGCTGGACGGAGCGGATGCTGTTCGACACCGTCGCCGCGCTCATGCCCCGCGCCCGCGCCGTACTGCGCCGCCTGGTCGAAGTTGGCGGCACCGCCACCTACGACGACATCCAGGCGCACTTCGCCGCCCATCCGCAGACGCCGATCGAGCCGAAGAGGATTGGCGGGACGCTTACCAGCATCCGCGCGGTCCGGCGCCGGATCGGTCCCGACAACCGCACCCAGTTGTTGGAGCGCGACGAGAGCGTACGCCTCTACCGGATCGAGCCCGCTCTCGTGGACGGACTGAAGAGGGTCTTCGACCTCGCCGAGATCCGGCCCGACCTGCTCCGGCAGGAACAGGCCGGTCCCTGAATTTGTCGCTTCCAGGCCACCGCGACGCAGCCGAGCGGCGCCCGGTGGGATCGGATGCACCAAAGCTCGCGCTCGGAAGCGCCACCTTCAAGTTCGAGCAGCGCATGAAGACCTACCGCAACAAGTCGGAGAGCGGCAGCGACTTCGCGGAGTTCGACCAGCAGATCGTCATCATCCCCACCTACATCGACCCCGCACTAGAGGGCGTCACGATGAAGTGGAACGTCGACTCCTCGTGTGCGGCCTGCGACCTCGCCCCCATCCAGTGGGCGGATGACGGCGCCAACCCCACCAACGGCGCGCACTGGACCTACGACCCCGCGGGCGGCTACTACGGCCGTTGGGGCACCGTGGTGACCCGGTGGACCGGCACTGGCAAGGAACAGATCAACCTTGGCTGGTCGATCACCGCGAGCGTGGACGCCAGCAGCTCCCTGGACGCCACCGCCGACTTCGGCAGCAGCGGTATCGACAGCGTGCGTGAACTCGCGCCGCGCTGCGACAACATTCTCGCCGTTCCGGCGCCCGGCTGTGTGCTGCCGTTCTTCAAGCCGACCTACACCGTGGACACCAACGCCTACTACTGGCTGATGCAGGAGAAGATGCCCGACCACGCCGGATCGAAGTCCTGCCCCGCCGCTGGGTCGTCGAACGCTCGCTGGCCTGGATCATGCACGCCCGCCGACACGCCAGGGACTACGAACGGCTCATCCAGCACTCGGAATCCCTGATTACCAGGGCCGCCAACACGCTCATGACCAGGCGTCATCACCCGCAGACAGTCCCGCCGCACCAGCCAGCCGACCTCCCGCGAGACCGACAGAGACTGACGGTCACCCGGACCACCGCCATCCCGCTCCAGCCGCGGCACGGCTCGTCCGCCTACCTTTCCGCGGCGCCGCTCAGTCGGCCAGGCTCTGGTCAGGCCGCAAGGAGACGTTGGCCGCAGCCGCAAGGCAGGCCACTGGAGGGCATTGATTGCGAGTCCTCAGCCGTACCGGCAGAAGAGTGCTTGGAGGTAGTCCTCCAAGCGCTGGGCCAGCGCAGACGACGTCAGGTCTTCCCTCCCGAGTTTACGCCAGGGCTCGGCGACCTTCTCCGCGTCCGGTGCGAAGGCCAGCGCATCCAGCACACGCCAGTACAGGTGGTCAGCCGGATCGTCGCTGAGCGTTCCACCGGCTGCGACGTAATGATCCGCCAACTGCATGCCGACGGGCACTCCGTGCAGCAGAGCGAGTGCAGTGGAGCAGTGGGCCACGTCCAGATCGGCGGGCCCCCAGGACGTCTCCACCCAGTCCACGACACCGGTGATCGTCAGGCCGGCTCCTTCTCCGGTGAAGAGCACGTTCCCGGGGTGGAAGTCACGGTGGAGGAAGCATGGCCGGTAGGCCGGTGGCGGACGGCGGATCACATCCACGGCTCGCTGCCACACCTCCGGTCGTTTCGAGGCCTCGGGAAGCCGCACCTGCTCTGGACTGGTCCAGGCCTGATAGGTGCGCGGCTGGGATCCTTCCGGAACGAGCAACCCGTGAATCATCACGAGCTGCCGGGCAAGAAGCTCGGTCTTTCGCTCGATGTCCTCTCCGTCCAGCCTGATGTTCCCTGGCAGCAACGACATCAGCAGAGACGGATGATCGCAGTGCTCAGCTGCCGCATCAACACTATGGAGACGAGCGGCCGGCACGTCCGTGTCCGCGAGTAGCCGGAGGACGTCCGCTTCCCGCGTGAGCAAGCCCATCGAGTGCTTCACGAAGACCGGTCTTACGAACGACCGGAGCACGAGGGAGTACTGCTTGCCCTGCCCCTCGACATCGAGCCGGCGCATCTGCGACGTCCATCCCCCACGCAGCGCTTCCACAGCACGAATCCGGTCCCCGGGACGGAAGCTCTGCTCCACCCATGCACGAGTGTTGGACCAGCCCAGGTCATCGACATCAGTTGCAACAACCGCCGCGCTCTCGCCCTCAACCATGACAACAGGCTAGTGATCGCGAAGGAGCGTCCCGAGGCGAACCTTCAGAAACAGGTTCAGGGAGATCCGGCCAGCACCAGAGCCCCGTCGCTCGCCCGTCGGGTCTCACTGACTGTCAGGTACCTACTCGACGCCGGGACATGTAGAAGTCGAGGGCCCTGTGCAGTTCCTTGTTGAGCGGGTAATCCCACTCGCTAAGGTATTCGACGGCTTGGCCGCCGGTGTCGGCCTTGAATCGGAGAAGCCCCAGCAAGTGGTTGTCCTGATCCAGGGTGTCGGTGATGCCGCGGAAGTCATAGACGGCCGCTCCGAGTGCGTGGGCGTCGGACATCATCCGCCACTGGATGGCGTTGTTCGGCTGGACCTCGCGCTTGCGGCTAGTGGAGGCGCCGTAGGAGTACCAGACGTGCTCGCCGACCATCAGCATCGTGGCTGCAGCCAGCACCTCACCCTCGTGATGGGCGAGGTAGAGGCGCATCCGGTTGTCGTCCTCGGCCTGCAGTGCGGTACACATCCGTTGGAATTAGGCCAGCGGGCGCGGCATGAACTGGTCCCGCTGGGCGGTCTCGACGTAGAGGTCGTAGAAGGCGGGCAGGTCCTCGTAGCCGCCCTGGACGATCTTGACGCCGGCCTTCTCCGCCTTCTTGATGTTGCGGCGCCACTGCTGGTTGAAGTCGCGCTGGATTTCCTCCAACGACCGCCCGGCGAAGGAAAATTGGAACACGTAGCGTGGCTGGCCCACGGCGAAGCCGTCCTCGCCGCCGGGCTCGGTCTGCTTCCAGCCCATCGGGCGCAGCCGGTCGGCGATGTCGAAGGCCCGCGGCTCGTGCGCGGTCGCCTCCACGTCTCGCAGGTGGCGGGTCTGCGGGTCTGCGATCGCGGCCTTGACCGCCTCGGCACTCCAACGGCGGGCGACGACGGGAGGCCTCATCTTCACCGAAAACGCGCCCTGCTCCTTGAGGTAGGCGAGCATCGGATCCAGCCACTGCTTCAGATCTGCGGTCGCCCAGTCAATGACCGGTCCTTCTGGCAGGTAGGCGCGGTACCGCTTGAGCTTCGGCAACGGCCGCATCAGCACCAGCCCGGCCCCCACCAGACGGCCGTCCTCGTCGAACCAGCCCAGGCTCTCCGCCCGCCAGTCCGGCTTCACGTCCCCCACGAGGGAACCTGTATGTGGCTCACCGAGAGCCGGGCGTGACGAAGGATAGATGTTCCTCTCGGGTGATCGCCTCCAGGCAATAGCTCATGCGCAGCGCTCCTTTGTCTCGTGCACAAGCCTACTGAGGCATGGCTCACGAACCCCTCACTAAGCGTCACAGATCACCGCTCCCGATCCCCGGAGCGGACTTGCTGCTTGCGCTGTCACGGCCGGTCAATGCGCCGGTGACGTCCAGCGGGGGACATCCGCGGGGGAGAGGTCGGGGCGGGCAGCTGGTACCGGATACGTATTCCAAGGCTGCGGTATTCGTATGACACCGCGAAGAGCCCCATATGGCCGACTTGACCGTGGCTAGGCCTTCTGCGGCAGTCTGGCCTCAGTGGGGTGCCGCGGCCTCAGTGCTCCAAGCCTGCCTGACTTCGGCGGCCGGAAATGGCGTCCGCTTGCTCTCGGTGAGCAGACGGCGGGTGAATTCGTCTGTGACTGCGGCGGCTCGAGCATGCCGGTCAATGATCGCGGCGATCTCGCGCGGGACGTCATCGGACTGGTGACCGGCGATCCACTCGCGCAAGAACACCTCGTGTTCCAAACCGCCGCGCAGCCCATCGGGCAGGTGGTGGCGGAGCAGATGGTTCATGGTGTGGCAGTGGTCGTACGCGAAATGGTCGGAGAGGAACTCCGCCTCGGCTGCCGTCAGTTCGAAGCCGGAGCTCAGGGCGAGTCCGAAATCCGCGAAGTACAGCAGTCGACCGTCGGTCAGCACATTGGCGAAGTGGGCGTCGAAGTGGACGAGTCCGTGTGAGCTCATGAAGGCAGTCCCTCGCGTCAGGGTCTCCTCCACCCACGGGTACGGCGAGCTCCCGCCCTCCGGTCCGGCGTTACGGTAGTCGTGCAGCCAGTCGCCGAGTGTCTGCGGGACGTGCTCCAAGAAGAGCACCAGGCTGGACGAAGACCGGCCGATGGCCTCCAGGCGCTCGCGCACGGCCGATGAGCCTTCCCAGTGCGCGACCGCCCCGTCGATGCCCCCGAAGTCGTCGGCGAACCCTTCGGGAGGGGAGTCGGGCAGGATGCGCCAGTGGTACATCAACGGAAAGCCCTCGTACTCGTTCCCGAGAACCCAGTTGGTGGTCATGACGTGCACGGCCAGCTCTCGCCAGGCCCCGAACCCGGCTGAGCCCACCCCGTACTGGTAGAACAGCGGCAGTTTGAAGAGGTTCGCCGTCGACCGCGCGTTCTCTGGCCGCAACTCGGTGTCCGTCAGGGGAACCCGCTTGACGAACACCCGCGTGCCGTCGATGTCCAGCTCTACAGACCTGCCACCGATTCCGGATCCGAGTGGGGCCGCAGCGGCTACGACCTCACCGAGCTGACGGTCACTCAGCAGGGAGAAGCGCGTGGCCACGGTTCCAAACGCGGCGAGCCGCGCGGCATACCGCGGGTCCGGGTGGTGCATCGACGACTCCTTGGTGCCCCGAACCAGGGCTTCGGCGATCTCGCGGACGTGGTCGACCTTAGCCGTAGGGCTGTGGAAGGAGCAGGTGCTCGAAGTCGCCCGGCGTGACAGCGCTGCCTCAGGCCATGACGCGCCCCCGCTACGAGGCCTCCTGACATCGATCTCTTGTGGACACGACCGCAAACGTTCTACCTGCATGAACACCCACCGGTCACGCATTTGCCCCGGATGCGGTGTGGAGAGCTGCGACCAGGTACGTATTCGTGGCCGTAGCTATTCCGGTGAGGTCCGCTCGGCCTTTGCTCGGCTGCGGACCGGAACGCGCCACGGTCTCAGGCGCGGGGTGTGGCACGCAGGCACACCATCCAGGGTGAGTCCGCCGGAGGTGGTGACCTGGTGACCTTGTGACCGGGTGCGGGGTCGGGAGGCTCGTACGCCGCCGTCGACCTCGTGCAGCTGCGGCTCCCCGCGGTCGTCCGCGGGATCACTCGCAGTACCGGCCTGCTTCAGGACGGGCCGCCAGGTACATGTTCCAGTCACGGGCGGCCCGGCGGGTCCAGTGGAGAGCTGCGCTGATGCTGATGCCGAGAGTGTCGCTGAGGACGGAGGCGGGCAGGTCGGCGGCCAGGGCGAGTAGGGCGGTGTTCCGGCTGGGATGCGCGGGCAGGCCGTGGAGACGCATCTTGCGCGCGAGGGTGGCTGCTGAGTGGTGCGTTCCGGTGGCCTAGCAGGGCAGGAGCCAGCTGGGGCGCGCGGTGATGCGGCCCACTGCCGAGTGCGGTACGGAGTGTTCGGCTTGACGCTGCAGGAGTTGGTAGACGGCAGGTGGCAGCGGCACAGGATGTTCGCCGAAGCGCCTGCGGGGACGATCGTCCGGCTGAAGCCCCGCAGAGCCTTTCGCCGCGGAGGCGACCGCCCTTCACCCCCACAAGCACGACTGTGGCCCTGACCGGAATTCTGGTCAGGGCCACGTGCGTACGCCCCCAAGCGCGTGCTCTGGTGCGCGGCGCGAGACCAGCCGCAGCGTGGTGCAGGCGGCACCCACAGTGCGGCCCGGAGATGCGCCGTGCAGCCCTGGTCCGGGCGTTGGCTGCAGCGACAGCGCCTGCAGGGCAACCTCGAGCGGCGGCTCATCGGCTCCTACAACCTCGGCTCGATGGCCAACGCGATGCCGCAGGCGCTCGGCGCCCAGTGCCTGGACCGCGAGCGGCAGGTCGTGGCCTTCTGCGGGGACGGCGGGCTGAGCATGCTCTCGGCTACCTCATGACACTGAAGACGCACCAGCTGCCCGTGAAGCTCGTCGTCTTCGACAACCGCCGCCTGGGCATGGTCTAACTCGAACAGGAACAGGTGAGACTGGCGGAGTTCGACACCGTCCTGGACAAGCTCGACTTCGCCGCCGTAGCCACGGCCATGGGCATCCCCGGAATCCGGGTGACCGATCCGGCCGACCTGGAGAAGGCCGTACGCCGCGCCTTCGACACCCCCGGTCATGTGCTGCTCGACGTGCTCACCAACCCGGACGAGATCGCGGTGCCGGCCAAGCCGACCGTCGAGCAGGGCTGGGGCTTCGCCGTGGCCAAGGTCAAGGAGATCGTGCGCAGTCACGGAGACGACAGCACGCGCTGAGACCGCTCCGGAGGTGAGTGAACCGACCGGGAAGAACGGGTGCGGCGTGATTGCGGGTGGACGGGGCACGCGGTCCAGCAGAAGCGGAGAAGAGCGAAGATTCCCACCGACCCCGGAGCCCTTGATGGTCATCGCCGTTGTCATCGCCGCATGTGTCCTCCTGGCCGTGCTGGCCTTCCTCCTGCCGCGCCTTTCCCGGCATCCGCAGAACGGTGCCCAGCGTGGTCTCGGGGCCGGCTCGCGGGCCGGGTCCAAGGCGCCCGGGGTCCTGGGGCGGCTGCTGAGCAAACCCTTCAGCTCCAGCTCCCGCGCGGTCGGCCGCAGCGGCTCCGCCGGCCGCCGGGCGCGAGGCCGCCTTCCGTTCTGAGGGGTGCCGGCCGTCGCAACGGTCACCGGCGTCGGCAGATGAGGATGATCAGGAGATTGGTGATGTCGGAGCACGACGACAAGATCCGGCCGGACGAGGACGAGGGGGCCCGGGCCGAGGCGGACCTGCTCGACGGCCTCCGTGTGGACGAACGCCGGCCGGAGAAACCGATCCTCCTGGACGCGGACGGAAGTCCGGTGGACACCTGGCTGGAGAACTACCCGTACGACCGCAAGGTGAAGAGGTCCGAGTACGAGAGGACCAAGCGCGTCCTGCAGGTCGAGCTGCTGAAGATGCAGCGCTGGGTGAAGGAGACCGGCCAGCGGGTGGTCGTGCTCTGCGAGGGCCGTGACGCGGCCGGCAAAGGTGGCACGATCCAGCGGTTCACCGAGCGGCTCAACCCGCGAGGCGCCCGCGTCGTGGCGCTGGAGAAGCCGACCGAGAGGGAAGCGGGTCAGTGGTACTTCCAGCGCTATGTGGCGCATCTGCCGTCCCGCGGCGAGATCGTCTTCTTCGACCGGTCCTGGTACAACCGGGCCGGCGTCGAGCGGGTGATGGGCTTTTGCACCGAGGCGGAGTACCGCACCTTCCTGGAGCAGGCCCCACTGTTCGAGGAGATGCTGACCCGGGACGGCATCCTGTTGGTGAAGTTCTGGTTCTCGGTGTCCCAGGCCGAGCAGCGGACCCGTTTCGCGATCCGCACGGTCGACCCCGTACGCCGCTGGAAGCTCTCCCCGACGGACCTCGCCTCGCTCGACCTGTGGGACGAGTACACCGCGGCCAAGGTCGACATGTTCCGGGCGACGGACACTCCGCACGCCCCGTGGACCGTGGTGAAGAACAACGACAAACGCCGCGGCCGGCTGGAAGCGATGCGCAGCCTCCTGGACCGCTGCGACTATCCGAGCAAGGATCACGCGGCCGTGGGCAAGCCCGACCCACTGATCGTGGGCGCCGCGAACACGCTGCTGGAGGCCGGTGAGGAACCCACCGATCTCTCCCCGACCCCCCTGACCGGGTACGGCCGCGGTCCCGGCAACCACCCGGCCAGAGCGGACGACGAGCAGTGCTGAGCCACGGCGTCGGGCGTCGCGTGCGGTGATGCCGTGCCGCGCTCGCCGTCGCGTGAGTACCGGTACCCGGAGAGCCACGCGGTCCGTTCGCGCGACGACGCGGTTCACCGGACGGGCGTGTACCCGGCAGACGGTCGGCGTCGACCGTGCACCGCGTCAGTCGGCCACCGGCAACCGACCAGCGGCACAGGGCGCCCCGACGGTTTCTAAGACGTCATCTCATTTGGTGAGTCGGCGGTAGCAGATGAGGGTGCAGGCGATGCTGGTGAAGGCCAGGAAGTGCTCGGCTTTGCGCTCGTAG
>NZ_JBEXFB010000062.1:0-12409 GCF_040606575.1 Streptomyces sp. NPDC005402 | reverse complement strand
ACGCTACGAGCGCAAAGCCGAGCACTTCCTGGCCTTCACCAGCATCGCCTGCACCCTCATCTGCTACCGCCGACTCACCAAATGAGATGACGTCTTAGGCGGCGCGTGCTGGACGGGGAAGACACGGACGACTGGGTCGTGAGCCGACAGCAAGTCGCGCAGCTGCCGGTTCTCCAATGTCAGTTGGTTGACCAACCGCGGTGACCTCTTACCAATCCCGAGCCTTGAGCTCTGGACAAGACCGAGGCCCGTGGGACGAGCTGGTGCCGCGAACGGCTTGTGAGATGTCTTACCGAAGTCATCTTGAGCTTCCCCGGACTCGGGGTCCAGCTCGGCGCCCGGGTGCTGGCCGAGATCGGCGATGACCGCCAGCGGTTCGTCGACGCACGTGGCATGAAGGCCTACGCAGGTTCGGCCCCTGTCACCCGCGCATCCGGCAAGAAACATCACGTCGGGCGTCGCATGGTCAAGAACGACCGGTTTACTGACCTTGTCGGATTAGCTTCGGGTGGTCTGGGGTGAGGATCAGTCGGGTCTCGGTGAGGCAGCCGTGAGTTTGGGATGGCGCTGGATGTGGGCGAGGCCTCGGCAGAGGGTGAGGTGGTCGGGGTCGGTGAAGGCAGTGTTGGCCATCGGCCCTCGCCGTAACAGGGACCAGACGCCTTCCACCGGGTTCAAGTCCGGGCTGTAGGAGGGAAGCTGCATGACCGCGAGCCAGTCATGGCTGGCGGTGAACTTTGATCGGCCCTGCTGGGTGTCGGTGCAGCTACCTCTTCTTGATTTTCGTCCCTTTCTTCGCGCTCTGTGCGTTGCCCTGACCTGTGGACGCCTTCTTCTTTCCTTGATCGTTCGATGCGCTCGCGGGCTTCGTCTCGACGTCGATTGTGTCCTGGCGAGGGGCGGCGCTGCCTGGTGTCAGGGCCGCGTCGGTGACCGATTGCGCGCTCAGGTTTCCCGGTGCCGGGCTGACGCTGTGTGCAGGGGTGGAGATGGTATGGCTGATGGACGGCTGTGGCGCAGGGGTGTCGTTGCCGTCTTCTGAGGTGTCGGGGGAAGAGGAGGTCACGGCTGGACCGCTGGTAGGAGGGGCCGCCTTGCTCTCGGTGCTCTGACCCGAGGAACCGTCGGCGACGGCGAGGGTGGCGGCCATCGCTGCGGCTAGAGCGGCAGTTGCCCCGGCCATCAGGACGCGGCTCCGGGGACGAGCAGGTGGGGAACTGGCCCGGGAAGCCACTTCGGAAACGGGCCCCTCCGGGCCGGGCAGCGGCGTCCTGTGGGTGCTGGTGCTGTCACCTGCGGGGCGCTGGCTTGCAGCTGTGCCCGTGGTACGGGCTGCGGACCGGTGGGACGTGAGGTCCGTGCCGGTGGACAGAGCTGCCAGTGTCCGGGCGCAGTCCTGTGCCGTCGGGCGTGCCTGCTCGTCGAGTGCGGTCATGTCGCTCAGCACGGCGGCGAGTTCCGCGGGGAGGTAGTCCGGGAGGCCGGGCTGGCGGTGAAGCCGTGCTATCGCGGCTTCCAAGGGACCACCGTCGTATTCGCGTCTGCCGGTGAGGCATTCAAGAAGCACCAGACCCAGGGCGTAGACGTCGGCAGGCCGTCCGACGGGCCGGCCCAGGACCTGTTCGGGCGACAGATAGGCCGCCGTGCCGATGAGGGTGCCGGTGGCGGTGCATGTGGTGGCATCAAGCAGCCGGGATATACCGAAGTCGGTGAGATGGGGGTGATCGGATGCATCGAGGATGACATTGGACGGCTTGACGTCACGGTGGACGACTCCAGCGGCGTGCGCGTGGACCAGGGCATCGGCGAGGCCGGCGCCGAGCGCGGCGGTGGCTTCGGGAGACAGGGGGCTCCCGGCGATGCGCGACTTGAGGGTGTGGCCTTCGATCAGTTGCATGACCAGATAGGCGTCACCGTCGTGCCGTCCCGCGTCGTAGGCGGTCACCAGCCCAGGATGCTGCAGGCGGGCCAGGATCATGGCCTCGCTCAGAAAGGCTTCCTCTGTGTCGAAGCCGGTGTTCGGCCGGAACATTTTCACTGCCACCGGCCGACGCAGCCGCAAGTCGAACCCGCGATGGACGTCCGCAGCACCCCCCGAACCGATGAGCGCGTCCAAGCGGTATCGGCCCGCCAGTATCCGGGCGGAGTACCGGGAAGCCAGTGCGAAACCCGACTCGCCGAACCCCATGCTCTCTCCCACTTCCGGCGTACGCCCGCTGGTGGCGGGCTCCGCACGCAGGTACCCACAAGGCACCGGACTACCCGTAGCACCTCCCTTGCGGCGCCGACTCAGGCTGCTGAGTGGACCTGGGCAGATCACCCCGGCCCCACTGGCTCTGCCCGTCACAAGGGTCCGGCCGCCGGAGCACGCGTGGGTGTGCCCGGCATTTCGCCATCGAGGGCCTTGAGAGTGCTGCGCGCATGGGGGTGCAGGTCGCCGAGAACTCGCGTCTGGCCCTGTAGCGTCGCTCGGTATTCCGTTTCGGCCGCTTCGAAATTGCCGCGCTCGGCGAGTACCCCATGCCAGGGCGTGGCGTGTGTACAGGGTGTGCGGGTGGTCAGTGCCCAGCGTCCTTGAGGGGTCGTCGAGGACCGACGAGGAAGGAACCGTTGAGGAGCAGATCGACGGAGTCATTGAGCTGCTCTTCGGCGTTGTTGATACGGCGGGGCGCGTCGTCACCGAGATCGCGGGGCACGGTCTTCTCCTCCGGGGCAGGGCCGAAGGCTTCGGTTCTCCACGAACTCCCCTTCGCCGTAAGGCTGTTCACGATCACCTGACCCCCACTGCGGACCCCGGCCTGCATGTAAGGGCCTTGCGGTGCCGTTGGAGTCCGGGGGGTTGGACAGGGCGCATGCCGCCAGCGGCACAGCCCAGTACGCCTCTCCCGTCCTAGCCCCGCGACCCTCGGCATCCAGGCAGAAGGAATCGAGGAAGTGGACCGGGGAGCCCTGCCGTGCGCGTTCGAGCCCTCGCCCTCCAGGGCGCGGGAGGGGCTGATACGCACTTTCGGGTGACGGTCCGGTGCGGGGTGGGGTGGCGTGCTGTGGCGGTGGGAGATGGCCGGCGAAGGTGCGCACGGTCGGGGGCCTGGCGGGGCGTCAACTTGGTGTGTTCGGCGCATAGACGGACGATGCATCCAACAGTCACAGCAATGTGGGCGAAGCATAATGGAGTGCGCATATGGCGTTCACGGTCTGCACACGGGGGCCATGGTGTGGGTGTGCGGCCGACCGGCCGCCACCCGCACACCGCACCAGCCCGTCCCACCCGGCCCGTCTTATGGCCAGGGACGTGAGGGTGCTCGTACAGCCTGGGGGCTTTGTGTCTTCTTCCACGGTGACCGCCCGTCGTCTGTCCGCTGCCGCGCTCGCGGCCTCCGCGATCGTGGGGGCGATGGCGTTGCCGGCGTCGGCCGCCGACCACGCCCGGCCTGAGCGGCCGAAGGTGGAGATCAGTGCGGTCCAGTACGACTCGCCCGGCCGTGACGACCGAGCTCACCAACACCACCCGTAAGACGGTCAACCTCGACGGCTGGACCCTCAAGGACGAGGGCGGCCACACCTACACCTTCGACCACTACCGCCTCGAGGGCCGTGCCACGGTTCCGTCCACACCGGCGCGGGCCGCGACAGAGACAGCGAGCTGTACATGGACCGCCGCAACTACATGTGGGACAACCACTCCGACACCGCCACCCTGCGCAACGACCACGGCCGCTTCATCGACGACGCCTCCTGGGGCGGACACCGTCACCACCACGGCGGCGGTCACCACTGACCCTGCTTCCCGCACCCGCGGTATGAGGTGATGCCGCGAGGCGACGGAACGTGCGCCCCGGCCGGGGCCATCCATCGTTGCGTCGGACCGGCCGCGGCCTGGCTCGCTGGCCGCGGGGAGCGGGCGACCTTCACCGGCACGCCCTCGTTGGAGGCCGGCGCTGAGCTGGAGCGGACGCTGGACCGCCTTCAGGCGCGCTCGTCGTACGACGCAACCTGGAACAATTGACAGACGTGGGTCGCCCACGGCGCCGATAATGAGCGGATGGCACCGGAACACGACAACTCCGCCGCGCGCACGACCACTTCGCAGGAACCTGGGGACGCCGCCCGGATATGGGCCGACCAGGCCCGCTGGTCGCAGGCCGCGAACCGGTCCAAGGGCCGTATCAGCGCGGCGCGGCTGACCGCGCTGCTGTGCGGGCTGGCCTTCGCCGTGCTCGGCACCGCCGCCGCGCTCGTCATGGACGACCACCCCGGCTCGGGCCGGGCCATGGCGTTCGCGGCAGCGGTCACCGCGGGCTGCGCGACCCTCGCTGGGCAGTGGACGACGCCGGAGCGGATCCGTGACTGGACGCGGCTGCGGTCGGTTTCGGAGGCGTTGAAGAGCGAGGTTTACGGGTATTTGGTGGCTCCGTCCGAGGAACGGTTGCGACGGCTCGCCGCGCGGGCCGACGACATGCTCGCCGACGCCGGAGACCTGGACCGGTACCTCGCTGGGCGGTCCGTACAGGGCGGGCGCCCGCTGCCCGATGTGGACGGGCTCGCCTCGTACATGGAGCTGCGGGTGCGGGCCCAGATCGACGGCTACTACCGGCCGCGTGCCGAGCATTACCGGCGCAGGCTGGCGATCGTGCGCGCCGCCGAGCTGGTGTTCGGACTGACGTCGGTGGTACTCGCGGCATGGAGCGGCACCTTCGAGTCCACCGGGGCCGGACGCTGGCTGGCGGTCGCGGCCACCGCCGGGATGGCGGTCTCCTCGCACGCCGCGGCGGCCAACTACGACTACCAGGAGCTGGAGTTCTCCCGCACCGCACAGGAACTGGAGCGCGTCTGGTCCCGCTGGTGCCGTGAGCCGCCCGCCGACGCGGAGTCCCAGGCCCGGCTGGTCGCCCACGCAGAGCACGTCATCTCCATCCAGAACGAAGCTTGGATGGTGAAGTTGCAGGAGTCCGGGGCTCCCGGTCAGCCCGGGCCCGGCGGGTCCCATCCGGTCGGGTAGGGACCCTGGCTCCGCTCAGTCCAGGTCCGGCGGCGGTGCGCAGTGTGCCGGATAGCGCGCCTCGGGTGCCCGCTCGTGCCACTCCTCAGGGGTGATCCAGCGGCCTGCGAGATCGCACAGCGAGCGCTGCCAGGCAGCTGGGTCGGTGGTGATGCGGATGATTGCGTCGCTGTCGGCGGCGACGACGCTCCCGCCGTCCGGTGCGATGTGGAAGAGACTCTCCGCGTCGGGGAGCTGGGCGAGGACCGGGCCCGGCTTCGACTGGCGGCCCAGCTCCCAGCGGCGTACCGACATCGTCGCCGGTCGCTCCAGGTCGGTGGTGTCGAGGGATTGGGCAATGACGAGCAGGGCTTGTCCGTCGGGGGTGAACGTCGCGTCCCGGACGGTGCTTCCGTCACTCCCGAGGTTCATGACAGGACCGATCCGGCGGCGCCCAGCGACGTCCCAGACGGCCACGTTCGTACCGTCCGACTCCCCGGTGGTGACGATCCGCCGTCCGTCCTGGGAGAACGCAACCCGGTGCCCCGAGTAGGGGAGCCGGTAGCGCTGCCGGCCGGTGGCGGTGTCCCAGAGGATCACGGTGGTCTGGCGGTCTGAGGTGACGAGCGTGCGGCCGTCAGGGGAGAGAACCATGCCGTCCAGGTAGTTCTCGCCCTGGTAGGTCCGCACCATCCGCCGGTTCGCCAGTGACCATGTGCGCACCCCTCCGAGCTGGGACTCGGCCGCGTATAGCCGCTCGCCGTCCGGGGAGAACGCCAGCCCCACCAGATAGGCCCGTCCGTCGGGCGGGGTGGGGCTGTGCAGAGTGCCGGTGCGCCGCAGGGAGGTGGCCGAGAAGAGACCGATCTGCACGCGCATGCCGGTCCGCTCGTCACCGATCAGCTCGCCCACGGCGAGGGTGCGCCTGTCGGGGGAGTAGGCCACCTGAACGCCGTGGCCCGCGAGCCGCCGCTCCTCGCTCAGCCTCCCGGTGCCGGTCTCGAACAGCAGCAGCCGCCCGCCGTAGTCGGCAACGGCGAGAGTGCGCCCGTCGGCACTGAGATCGGTGCCCTCCGCGTCGGCGGTGCCGAGGTCGGGGGCCGTCACCCGGGTAGACACCCGTCCCCGGCCGTCCAGCCGCCAGGCCCACCAGCCCTCGCCGGTGTCGGTGACGGCGGAGCGATGGTCGGCGCTGTACCAGACGCGGGCGCGGCTATCCGGGTCGTGGTACTCGGCGGGTATGTCGTTGAAGGAGGCCACGGGCATGCCGTGCACCGGCTCCGCCTCCACCAGTCTCCCCAGGTCCTCCTCACCGTTATCGACGGCGTCCCAGGGCAGGCCCCGCTCGGCCAACTCCCGCATCTCCACAGTGCCGAGACGCGCCCGACGCCGCAGATCCCACACCTCGAACCGGTTGACGTGAACGGAGGTCAACAGGGCGAGCCGAGTGCCGTCGGCGGATACGGAAGCAGCTTCCCAGCCGTCGCCGGCCCGCACCGACCAGGCGGACTCGGGCCCGGCCGGGTCCAGCACCTGGACAGCCGCCTCCCGCCCGTCGTCGGGGCGCAAGGTGACGACAGGCCGGTCGTCCACCGTCCAGCCCGCGAGCATCGGGCGGCGGGGGAAGCCGACCCCGCTGCCGTCGGTGACAGAGATCAGGCGGCCGGTGGCGCCGTCCGCACCGGATTCGTCTACCGCGCACCACGCGAAGCGGCCGTGGGGACTCAGCGACGGATCGAGGCAGACTAGTCCCAGGGGAAGGCCACGGCCGTCAACGCGGGCGATGACGGCCGTGACGTCGCTTGTGGACGCCAGGAAACGCTGCCCATCGGGAGTGAGTCCGCCGCGCGGTGCCAACCGGCCCCGTGTGCCCACGGGCCCGCGGGCCACGGTCCGCCCGGTCCGAGTGTCGGCGACCCGCGCCCTGCCGTCGCCGTCGAAGAGCAACACGCGGCCGCCGTCCGCGCTCAGCGCCCGTGCCGGGTCGTGTGGCAGCTCTCCCGGCAGGACGCGGCGCAGGGTCCACTCGGGCAGGTCCCAGATCCAGGTCCGACCCGCATTGCTGGAGGCGTACATCGAGCTGTCCGCGCTGAATCCGGGCCCTCCGGCGGCCAGCCGCGGCCCTGCTTTTTGGAACTGGACCAGTTGCTCCTGCATCACGTCGCGCGCGGCGGGGGTGTCCGCCTGCCCGTACGCGGCCGCCGCGAGCCGGGCAGCCGCCGCCATGCCGGGGTACGGCCGAGAGTCCGCGGCCCGCGCCAGGCTCTCGGACAGCGCCTCGCGCCGCTGCTGCTCCCGGTCCTCCTGAGTGACGGCGGCGAACGAGGCCACCGCCGTGACGAAGGCCAGGGCGAGCGCGGACCCGGTCACCAGACGCCGAGTGCGGCGGCGCAGCTCCCGGCGGCTCGCCCGGATGAACCGCAGCTGTACGTCGGTGGGTTCGGCACCGAGACCGGATACGGCCGGGTAGTGCACCCGCCATGCCTCCGCCTCGGCCACCTCGTGCCGGCGTAGCAGCCGCTCGGGCGCGTGACCGTGGTGCTGCCAGGCGTGGGCCTGTTCACCGAGCCGGGTGTGCAGCGCGACCCAGTCGTGTTCGCGGGCCAGGAACGCCAAGGTCTCGCGCACGGCGGGCGCGAACTGCTCTGGGTGGTGCATCGACAGCCGCTGGAAGCGAGTGATGCCATTCCAGTCGGCCTCCCGCAGGGACCGGGTGACGCTCCCGGCGGCGAGGTCCCCGTCGATCAGCACGGGCAGGATCCGCTTGCCGTGCTCCAGCGCCTGTCGGCACTCGTCCCAGCAGTACCGCGAGCGCAGAGAGGAGCGGGAGAGAAGCACAATCACGGCGTCGCTGGCCCGGATCGCGTCGGACAGTTCGTTGCGCCACTCCCGGGACGGGCGGATGCCGTCCGTATCCATCCACACGGCCTGACCGGCCGCCCGCAGGGCACCGACGTACTGTTCGGCGAGCGCCGTGTCCGCGCGCGCGTAGCTGAGGAACACCTGACCCGCCGGGCGCAGGTGAAGGCGGGCGGCGGGGGCGCGGCTGAGGGCCATCCCGCGCAAGGCCGCGGCAATCCCGCCCGCGATCAGCCCGGCGGCGGCGACGAGCAGGGGCCAGTACTCCTGGGTTACCGATGGTGCGAACACCGTGCCCTGCACCTGCCGGTCGGCCTGCCGCAGCACGTCCAGCAACCGCGCGTGGCGCTCCGGCGAGTCCGCAACGCCGTACGCCACCACCAGCACACCGGTCCGCGTGACCCAGGCAGCCGCGCCAAGCACGACCGCGCCGTACAGCGCCCAGCGGGCCGCTGACGGAGGTTCCGGGACGCGCAGCGGCCCGTTCCCGCCCATCTGCTCCGTGTGCCGCCAGGTGATTCCGGCGGCTGCCGCCGGTCCCAGCGTCGCGAGCAACCCGGCCGCCCCGGCGAGGGCACGGCTACCAGCGCCCAGTGAAGGCCACAGCGTCCACACCACGAGGCCGCACAGCACCGCGCAGACGGCGAGCGCGGTGAGGGCGGGTGCCGACCGGCAGCGCCGCCAGGACCAGCCGGGGCGCGCTCCGGCCTTCGGGCGGCGCCGGATCCCCTGGCTCAGGGCCTCCCAGGCCGGATGGAAAAGGGCCAACCCGGGCAGCAGGCCGAGCAGCGCCCCATAGGGCCCGAGCAGCGGCAGACACACGAGCCAGCCCGCGACCAGCGCGGCCACCCACGGGCCGACCGGGCCGCGCAGAGCATCCCGCAAACGCGCCGCTCCCGGTAAGCGCGCGACTGCACCACCGCTACCCATACCAGCTCCCCCAGCGGCCTGGCAGTCCCTCAATCAGTTGTAGGGACCTGTATTGCCTGCGTTGTCACCGCGATCGTAGCGGCGGGGCTGCGGGTGCCGGGAGCGATCAGTGGACGGACAGCCCCCGTCCATGAACAGCGACTGCCAGGTGATGTACGCGCAGGCGCTGCTCGCCAGGAAGACTGATGCGCCGGCGAAGTCGTCGGCGAGCCCGTTGCGGCCGATCATCGTACGGGCGGACGGCCCGCCTCGCCTCGGCCCCGACCGTCGGCGCCTTCCTCGAGGGCGGCTGCGACGACTCCGACGGCATCGACCTGGACCAGGTCCTCGGAGCCCGGACGTGAGCGACGCGCAGCCGCCTTGCCCGCCCGCTTGTCGCCACAGGCGGCGGGCACCGTGAAGGAGTTGCCCGACCACGCGCGAGACCTGGACATCGCCGGCCGTGACCCGTGGTCGTTCCCGCCGTTCAACTCCCGCGACCCCGAGGGTGAGGACGTCCCATCCGCTGCGGTCGGCGGCCTCACCGCCGTCTACTGAATCAACCCCCCAGCCGGACGCCTGTACGTGGTGGACATCGTCTGGTTCGGGCTGATCTACGCCGACGCCCTGGCCACCGCGCACGAGGATCGTCCGCCCCAACGGCACGGCCACGGTCGTGGACTTCGGCATTACCAAGAGCAGCGACGAACGTCACGACATCACTACCAGCGGCGTCGTCATCGGCACTCCGGCCTACATGGCACCCGAGTGCTTCGACGGCACCTTCGATCACCGCTCCGACCTGTATTCGCTGGGATGCGTGCTGTACGAAATGCTCACTGGGGCTACTGACCACCGGCTTTTTCGCGGATATGGTGGCCGCTGTGCCGCTCGTCTCGGCCCCGGGGGAACACCGTGCTTGAGCCTCTGAACCGCCTGGTGATGCTACTCGTAGCGTTCACCAACCACCTCGTGACGCTTATCGACGGCCTCGTGACACGACTCGCAGCGCTTGTAGACCGCGTCGCATCGGGTCTGCTGTCTTTGGCGAACGGCCGCCGCGGGCGAAGGGCCCGGACGCCGGCAGACGACGGAGCAGGCGGCGGCATCACGACTTGGCACTCAGCAGCCGGCACCATGACTATCTATCCCGCCGATGGACGTTTTGAGCACCAAACCATGGCTAGCTTCCTGCGCACACAGGCGCTTTTAAAGGCCACCGAAGACTCGGCCGGGCGGGTAGCGGACGAAGATGCGCAGTTCTTGGCAGAGGCCGGCCCCCTGTCCACGGATGATGAACAACTGGTTGCGGATGATGCTGCCGATGCGATCAATCGCACTCTGGCGCGGTTGTTTGTGCGGCTCGGCCCGCCACCTTTGGGTATGGATGGGGGGACCTCGCTCCCGTGTCGAGCGGTGACGGAGGAACAGCGCGGTGAGCAGTGGGGGGCAGTTGCCTGCCGAGCAGCCTTCCGAGGACCCTGTCCTGTCGGCTGGTGCTCGTATCGCCATGCAGTGGCGCGACCTCGGAGCCGAACAACTCGGGGTCGCGCTGCGGGCCTGGAAGCGGAGCTCCGCCGGGAGCACAGTGAGCGGATGGTGCGCCTTGAGTTGCAGCGCGAGGCAGAGCAGCGGCAGCACGATGATCGTCAACAGCAGCGCGCGGACCGCCGACGCACCGTTGAGTTGGTCGTCGGAGCGGTGCTCGCCCTGGCCATGCTCGGGGGTGGCGTGTACGTGGCTCGTGATTCCTGGTGGCTCTCCGTGCTCCTGTGCGGTCCGAGCCTGCTTGCCATTGCGAAGGTCTTCGTGCTCGGACGCAGCGACCCGGACGACATGAAAGCCGTGTCCTTGGCAGCGCGGACCGCTACCAATGCTGCTGGGCAGGCGCAGTCGCCGCAGTCGCCACCAGTTCTCTGACGCTGGGCCCGCGGAACTGCGGGGCCCTGCGATGGACCGCACGCGGGCCACCCCGACGTCCGGGTGGCCCGGAGATCAGCGCTATCGGTTCCATCAATCCATGGTCTCCAGCGCCAGCACCTTCTCCTCCAGCGCCTCGGCCGCCTTGCCGCTCTCAGAGGGCGGTATGTGACGTGATGTCGCATCTATCGTCGCTGGAACGGGTGGCATCGCGGCATCTCCGCTGCTCGGGAGGCTCGGGAGCGCTGGAGTGTCACAGGTGAGCGACCGCCAGTCCTACAAAAGTGACCTATCCGACGAGCGCTGGGCCCTGATCGAGCCCGTGGTGACCTCGTGGAAGGCCCGGCACCCCTCAGTCAGCAGCCACCAGGGCAACTACGACATGCGGGAGATCGTCAACGCCCTGCTCTACCAGTCCCGGACCGGTTGCCAGTGGGACTACCTCCTTCACGACCTGCCGCCCGCCGGCGCGGTGAAGTACTACTTCTACAAATGGCGCGACGACGGCACCGACCAGTCCATCCACGACCTGCTGCGCTGGAGGTCCGGGAGAAGAGGGGTCGATTAGCCGACCCCAGCCTGGTGGTGCTCGACACCTAGAGCTTGCACGCCGCTGCGGGGGTCCCGGCCGGCACGACCGGACGGGACGCGAACAAGAAGGTGCCTGGTCGCAAGCGGGGCCTTGCCGTCGACGTCCTTGGCCTGGTGATCGCGGTGGTGGTGCTCGCCGCCTCCGTCCACGACAACGCCTTCGGCGCCGTCCTGCTCGACAAGGTCGCAGCGAACACCGGCACGGTGACGAAGGCGCTGGTGGACCAGGGGTTCAAGAAGACCGTCCTGGACCACGGGCAGCAGGTGGGCATCGAGGTCGAAGTCGTCGCGCGGAACCCGGCCGATGTCGGGTTCGTCCCGCAGTCCAAGCGGTGGATCGTGGAGCAAACGAACGGGATCTTGTTGCTGCACCGCCTGCTGGTGCGCGACTACGAGCACCGGACCACCTCGGCCGAGTCCCGGGTGTACTGGGCGATAAGCGACCGGATGTCGAGGATGCTGACCGGCCCCTCCACCCCTGCCTGGCGTGGAGCATGACCGGTGGAGTCTCAATGACCGAGTCAAGCCGGCGGGGCGCCGTCTATGAGCTGAGACGGCGCCCCCAGGCGGGCTTTGCGTCAAAATGCCCCTCGATGCGAACTACGGGCACGAAGGTCGCTGAGGTCTACAGGCCTGCTCGACGGACTTCTCAGGGTGTCGAGGGGGCGTCGAGGATCTGCGTGGTTGCTGTACTCGGCTGCTGTACTGCATAGGCGAAGAGCGCCGAGGCCAAGCCAAGTACATCCGCGTACGCACCTAACACCTGCCCCGCCGCGCTGCACTTGATCACAATGACCACCACCACTGTGACGACCCAAAGTTCCGGCCTAGGGTTTGACAGACTCCATGGGGGCAGAGCCACACTCATGATGAACCTCCCGAAGGTTCGCGCCCACCCTTCACCCTCGCCGGCAAGCCTGCGTGAACGGGTGGGCTTCCCATATGACATATCCGAGTGTGGATGGCGGTCCTTCAACGCTGGAAGTCGAGAGTGACCCCAGGAAGTTGTGCCAGCAGGAAGCTGAGCCCCCTCCATGATCACTGCAGGCAAGGGCTTAGACGTCATCTCATTTGGTGAGTCGGCGGTAGCAGATGAGGGTGCAGGCGATGCTGGTGAAGGCCAGGAAGTGCTCGGCTTTGCGCTCGTAGCGT
>NZ_JBEXFB010000061.1:0-13447 GCF_040606575.1 Streptomyces sp. NPDC005402 | reverse complement strand
CGCCGATGCACGCACCAGCCCTCACGAAGGGTTATGGTGGGAACCCCCCCTCGGGGGGGGGGGGGGGGCGCCCCCCCCCCCGCCCCGGCGTTTGTGCCGCAACCCCCCCCCCCCCCCCCGCTGGTCGCTGCTGGCCACCCTCGTCTACGGCCCCGGCGGCCCCCGCACCATCTCCCCGAACTCGGCGGCCTCCCGCCGACGCCGCACGATCGCCCAGGCCGCCGTTGGCTCAGGCCAGTACCAGGTCCTGGCAGGGCAGGCCCGCGCCGCCGACCTGCCTCGCCCCACACCGCTGTTCACCGTCGTACGACGCGCCGACGGCACCGAAGGCCCGTGGCGCACTCAGCTGACCGACCGCGACCTCGGCGAGGAACTGCGGGCCCTGAAAGGCGCCGTGTACTGCTTCGTGGCGGCGCTGTCGATGATGCGCGATTCCGAAGTCCAGGAGATCCGCCGCGGAGCCCTCACACACCACTACGGCTCACCCGCAGTGCGCTCGCACAAGCTGAAGAGCAGCCTGGGCCCGTCGAAGAGAAGTGGTGGATCATCCAGCCTGTCGCCACCGCCCTGACCGTCCTCGAACGCCTCTCACAGCACGCCACCCACCTGTTCACCTCCCGGGCCACACCCGGCACCTCGGGCCTCGGCCGGGGAACGGGCCGACGTGGCATCAGTACCCCGTACGTCATCGACACCTTCATCGCCCATATCAACGCGCACCGCCACACCACCGGCCTCGACGCCATCCCCGACGCGCGGGTCCGGCCGCACCAGTTCTGCAAGACCATGTCCGTCATCTGCGCTCAGGAACCCGACGGCGAGATCGCGCTCGGCATCCAGCACGCCGCCCGCCGCATCCTGGCCAATCCCACCACCCACTCCTACGCCGCCCCCGGCGGCGCCTGGATGCGCGAGTTCGACGACCGGCTCGCCATCGCCGCAGCCGCCAAACTCACCGGGCTGCTGACCAGCCGCACCACCGGTGCCACCGTCGCCGTCGGACCCGCAGCCACCCGTCTGCACGCTGGCCTCGACCGCGCCGCCGCCCAACTCCCCGCCATCTGCACTTCGGCACCCTCAACCACTGCCTGTGGCAGCCGGAATGGGCCGAATGCACCAAGCACCTCCTGGACAGCGAGGGCAGTGCGCCGCTCATCGGGGCCTGCCAGCCGGCCCGCTGCCGCAACTCCGCCGTCACCGCCGACCATGCCCCCACCTGGCTGGCCGAACAACACGACCTCACTCAGCAGCTACGCGACCGCCGCGTTCCACCCGCCCGCCGAGCCGCCCTTCAAGCCCGCCTCGACGACGTCGAGACCATCACCACAGCCCTCACTCAGGAGCTGTAAATGGCCGTCTCCCCAGCATTCGAAGCCAAACTCCGCGCCGCCATGACCCGGCTCCTGGCTGGACAGCCCCAGCACACTGACGGCGCCCTGACCAAGGAAAACCTCGCCCGCGAAGCGGCGTAAGCCACGCCACCGTCCACCGCGCCACGAATATCCTCGCCGAATGGAACGTCCACGTCCCATATCCCATCCGCCGCACGCCCACTGAGAGAATCCGCGACGACGCCATCTCCACACTGAGAGCCCAACTCGCCCAGGACCGCGAGCAAGCACGCAAACTCCAAGGCCAGCTCGGCGCCTTGGCCACTGTCACGGCGAATGTATACGCCGAGAACCTCATGCTGCGAAGGTGCCGGCGCCCTCACGGGCCCGGTGGAGCCACCGACGACGCCAACGCCTTGCAGGACCAGGCTCGCTCGTGGCTGGGAGGTATAAATCATGACTGAAGGCGAGCATCACCCCATGAACCGTAGTAACTACTTCCGGCATCTTGGCCGGAATAGGTTACAGTCACATTCAGCCGTAGAGCGTTACTCACATCCAGGTCGACCTTTTGCGACTTTCCGAGCGGAATCGTCTGGCTATATTCCTGCTTGCCGTCTACGGACACCTCGAAGGTCAGCTTTCCCCCAGTCGGAGAATCATCACGCAGCCCGGCGGTAGCAGAAAATCTGCCCCAGTGCCGGCCCAGGTTGTATTCGGCACTATTGACAGGGCCCGCAGCGTTGACGATCAGTGTCACGCTCTGGGCGAATCCTTCCCCATTTATCTCGACTGTACTGGTGTCCACGCCTTGCGTTGATTTCAGTGGGTCGAGATCGCTCAGGTATTGGGTTTGTGATGTAGAGCCTGTAGGTGCGGACGGTTTCGGCGAGGAGGGCTCACTCGTCGTCACTGTCACGGTAGGAGGCGTTTTGGTGATGGTGCGCGTAGGCTGGGAATTTCCGGAATCGCCGCCTCCGCAGGCGGTAGCGCTCGCTAGTACGGCAATCGCTGCAAAGCCCACGGCTGTTATGCGGAGCCGCTTCGCGTGCCCGTTCCTTGGCCTATATGTTGCCCCCGTGGAGCAGGATCCGTCACTCATTGCCGGATCGGCTGGCAGATTCGGGTCATGGCACCTCTTGTTCCAGGTCTCTTTGTTCCCTGACAGCATGCAGGTCAGCCCCAATCCGAAAGATCACCATTGTAAGTTCGAGAGCAATCCTGCATACCAGGAGCCACAGCAATGCGACGATGGGGCCGAAGATGAGTACCAACACCCCACCCCCTGGCGACACGCTGAACCCCAGAACGATGTAGAAGATCCAGACGAGGCCAATGATGATGGCCATTACCACGTATACGAATTTGACCACTTTAGGTGTTACGAAATCGGTGAAGCCGAAATCAAACAAATCGGCGAAAAATCCCTTACTTCGCGACGGCGGAGCGCCGGGCGGGGGCGGTGTGGGGGAAAAGTTTGGTGGCGGGCTGGAATGAGCGGAAGACTGGCCTGGAGGTGTTCCGAAGCTGGCTGTCGTATCATCTACGGTTTGAGCGAGCCGGTGACCGCACTCTGAGCAGAAGACGTCGGTCGGTGCTGTTGAAGCACCACAGTTGGGGCAACGGGCTGCTTCAGGCATTGTCTAACACTCCCTGTCGACCGGCTGAACCAAGGGTGTCCGAGCGGCCTTCGGTTGGAGTTACTCCTATTGCATGGGACGGCTTGCGAAGAAGATCAAACCTTGAGAAATGGCATCACTCGGGTCCAGGCGGCGGATAACTCGAATCTTGATCATTGAGGGTGAATATCGGCCGCAATGATGACGCTGTCGCGTACGGTGTATGTGCCGGCGAAGTATCGGTGCGAGCCGTCCTCTTGTGTGGCGTCGAGCTCAACCTCCACGGTCTCGTCCACTACAGAAACGATCGTCACTGAGTCATGGGCTGTGCCTTCGAAACCCTGCACGAAGGACGAATATGATCCGCCTTGGATGTTCTTCCCCCCGAGTTCCCAGGCGCGCTTGTAGTCACCGGCGTTAATGGCGTCGAAGTATTCTTCCACCGTGCTTTCTGGGCCTTCTGCGGTTGGTGACGACTCGGTGGTGGGGCTGTTGGGCGTCGGCGAAATACTGGAAGGTTGTTCGGTGGGCTGAGGCGATGACATCTCACTGGTGGTCGGCGAAGGATAAGCCGACGTTGGCACCGGACTTATCCGCTGACTGGAATCTGAGCCGGTCCACTGGGTGATGCCGAGGTAGGTCCCGCCGCCGATGAGCAGAGCAAGGAGAACAGCCGCCATAAGGATGAGCAGGCGTCGGTTGGGTCGACGAGTTGGGGGCGTCGTCACTACGGACGGCCCATCCTCGCGGGGAGTCTTTTGGGCGCGCTCCTCGTCGGCGGCACTCTGGTCGGTGGAAGGCAGAGGCGCACCACAGACATTGCAGTATGGGGCGGGCTTGACCTCGTGACCATGAGGGCAGGTAACGCCCATGGGCGCACCGCATATGACACAGAACCTCGACGTCTCTTTCCCTAGCGGAGGCGTGTGCCCGTTCGGGCAGTGGAGTTGCGACTGATTCATGATCGGCAGCCCCCAGCCTGATCAAAGGCTCCCTCGTTCCATGCTGCGTCACCAACGTCACTTCCGCACCTGGGGACAGGCTCCGGCTTGGTGGAACGCCGGGTCTCGCATCACTCGAATGGAGTACGGCAAGTTGCTCCTGCCTGACATATTTTTAGAAGCTGGAAAGGTCGCTCTTATCCAACTTCGGTCAGAGGATCGGCATCACAAGCGGAACGGGCGAAGTTTTCCGTATGTGGGACAGGTGGTGACAGGGAATGCGGCGAGGCGGGTTGTTCGCCAAGAGGCGCAAAAGATTGATTCTGATGCTGGGCGCGCTACTCCTTGTGCCCTCCTGCGGCGGCGGCTCAGCACGGCCCGAAAGGCTGGCAGGCTTCGCCATCCCGGCATGCCTAAGAACAATTCAGCCGCCTGACGGTGAGCCCAGAAACTTTTGGGATTCCGTCGCACCCTCTATCACCAAACGCTACTTGGCGACAACTGCGACCGGCTGCGACGGAAAGATATACCTAGTTGGAGGATTGGTGCCAAGGTCAGACTTTGATGAATCCGGTGATGCTGACCAGACTGGGGCGCTGGAAATTTATGATCCCGGCGCAAATGCATGGTCGCCCGCACCGGCCATGCCCACACCTCGTTCCGAACTCGGCGCGGTTACGGGACGAGATGGACGCATTTACGCTATTGGTGGAGGCGTTGGAGACCAGTTCGCCCCATCAGATGCAGTCGAGGTCTATTCTCCTGATTCGAATACATGGGAAGCGGCCGCACCGTTACCTATCGCGATGGACGAGGTAAACGCCACGGTGGATCGAAATGGAAACATGTACGCTATCAATGAGGGCACCATGGCAATCTATAACGCAAAGGATGGGACGTGGAGTTTGGGTCCCCCCATGCCGACGCCGCGGGACCGGATGACGGTGGCTGCCGGCAGTGATGGAAAGATCTATGCTATAGGCGGTTTTGGTGGCACGGGCGAAGAGCATGGCCCCGTAGATGCGGTTGAGGCGTATTCGCCTAGTACGGGCGGCTGGGAGAAGCGAAAGCGATTGCCGATTTCCTTGGGAGAGACGGCTGGCGTAGTTTCCTTCGACGGCAAAATTTATGTCTTTGGAGGGCAAACGGGTGTCAACTGGGATTGGAGCTCAGCTGCCTATGCCTACACACCGGAGAAGGATTCTTGGGAGAAAATTCCTAGTATGCCGGTGGATCGACATGAGCACTCTGCAGCAATTGGGCCAGACGGGCGGATGTACGTAATCGATGGTGATGCGGCCGGAGACGTCACCAACCGCGTAGACGTCTTTACGCCAGGCGGCTGACATGGAGGGGTCTCTACAGAAGGGATCCAGCTGGACAGGGGTTGCCATGCAGTCACGCTCAATATGAAGCGAGAAGGTCAGCGCCTGACGTCTGACCAACCTCGCTGCCATCCGATAAACTGGCACTGCCGCTGAACTAGAACGTAACGATCGTGCCGACCCGGAGACCGGGTGGAATCTGACCCACACCCTGGCCTGGCTCTACTGGCGAAGCGCCGGTAAACCGTGGGCCAGGCCGACCCCAATATCGGTGGCAGTTGCCGCCACGTGCACCCCAAGGTGGCCACGAAGATTGCCAGGGTCTCGCGGTCACCCGCCCGTCGCCGGCCGCCGCCCTGCGGGCGCTTCACCTCCGTCGGCGGCACCACCCACCGGAACAGCATCCATAACTCGTCCGGTACCAACCGCTCAACCAGATCCGTCATGAACGGCTCAACGAACGATCACACTAAAGGAAACGAAGTCATGCATGGTAGGTGCGTCGGCAGGTTCGGCCGCGTAGCAGCAGATAGGCGTGTGCGTGACTTGCGAGCCAAGCGTGACACCGTACCATCGCCATATGCGCACAAAGAGGAACTGCTTTGCAGTTCGACCCAGAAAACGCCGATTGCCTGCAATTGTGTTGATGAGTGCCCTCCTATGTGCTACCGGTGCCTGCAGCAGTTCGAACGGGACACCCAATAATGCCGGCCCGTCACTAGCAACTGGCTTCAGCGACCTAGTTGCCCCATACGTCGGCGCCTGGGTCAATGACAACACCGCAACGGGAGGAATCAAGCGAATTTTGATTGACCACGCTCCAAACATCCATGTCTTCGGCGCCTGCGCCGTCGAGGAGTGCGACTGGGACGTCCGGATTGCTGAGTTGACCGGCCGCGACCTAAAGGTGGCTTTCGTGCCGTGGGGGTTGGCCAGGGTGGCGGGGAAGAGCTTGAGCTTGTCGGCCGGGGTGTCGGGGAAGCGGGCGCGTTGTTGCCGCTTGATGATGAGCGCGGCGGTCGCGACGGGGATCGGTAGCCGGCGAGCGTGCCGAAGATTCTTGGTGTTGTCGTAGACAAGGACGGGGCTGCCGTCGCTTTCCCGGTCGAGGCACTGCCATGGCAGTTTGCAGATCTCGTTGGGGCGCCTGCCGGTGTCGATGATCAGCTCGACGGCTGTACGAACGTCTGGGGAGCTGAGGGCCTCAAGGGCGTCGAGGTTGGTGCAGAGCTGCCGCATGACTTCCGCAGGCAGGTCACGGCCGGCTTCGGAGTCTTCGGGGTCGTCGGGGATGTCCTCCTAGCGCAGGGCGAAGTCGTCCGCCAGGCCGCGCAGGGGCTGGCCGGGCTTGGTCAGGCCCAGGGTCCTCAGCCGGGTCAGCACGCGTCTGGTGTCGCGGACGGTCATGTACTGCGTGCAGTCGGAGATGTCGCCGCGTTGGTTGAGGAAACTCAGCCGGCCGAGGAAGACAGTGATGTCGGTGCGGCCGAGCACGGGCAGGTCGACGCCGTGGTCGTCCCGGCTCAGGTACAGGCTCGTGGAGAAGCGGCTCAGGGACTTCAGGGTGCGTTGGACGGTGGTTTTGCCGCTCTTTCCGCGGCGTCGGGGGATGTCGTCGAGGGCCCAGGCCTTGGCCCCTTCCCTCAGCCAGGGCTGGGTGATCCCGGTGAAGGAGAAGGTGCCGCCGAGGCCGAAGACACTCGCGTCCCAGACGTCCTTGTGGCGTTCGGTCTCCGGGCTCAGCCCGAAGCGGCGGATGTGCTTGAGGAAGCCGCTGGCCTGGGTCCTGTCGTGGCGGGTGAGACCGTCCAGGTCGAGTTCGTCGAGTGAAGTGACCTGCTGGGCACGGGCGTTGTTGGACAGATTGCGCAGCAGGTAGTCCTTGTGCCGGAGTCCCTGGGTGATCCGTTCCTGGAGGCCGTAGAGGATCTCGGCGACCACACGGTCGGGCAGCCCGCGCAGGCTGACCTTGCGGGACTCTGCGATGGCCGGGGTGGTCAGCCGCCAAAGATCCTCGTCCTCCAAGGCGCCTGCTTGGCGGAGGTCACGGCATTGGTCGGCGTGGGGCATGCAGTACCCGCCCCCGGTCTCGCCTTGCCGGTCACAGGCAGCGACCTGGCAAGGCCCCAGGGCGGGCAGCGGCTGTACTTCGGGGTGAGCGAGGAAGTCCTCCAGCGGGAGCCCGTGGGCCTTGCGCCTCTGGTAGTCATGCGACGAGCACAGGAGTGTCGCGCGTCTGCCCGGCCGCTCGCAGTGCGCGACCTGGCAAGGGAAGAACCCGACCATCCGGCCTGGTCGCCTGATGGTGACGAACTTGTCGAAGGGCAGGCCGCTCTTCTTCCACCGCTCGGTGCAACCGGTGCACATTCCCTTCTGGTGGGCGAAGTAGGACATCTTGTCGCAGCCGGCCACCAGGCAATCCTCGCCGCTGAACTGCGGGTGCGAGCGAGGCAGCACCAGAACCCGGACGTGAGGATCCCAGCTGAGCAGATGCAGGAACTCCGGTTGGACAGCGCCCATGAGCCCTGTTGCGACTGTGTCTTCCCCTGCTCCGTGTCGGGGCGTTGCGACCGCCAGGTTCACCGGGTCTCCCCCTCAGTCAGGCGAGGCGAGGGCACACGCTCAACCGCCGCGCGCAGGCGAGCTCGGTCCGGATGGAGGTAGGGACGGGGTGAGGCCGGGTGCTTCTAACCGAGCAGGGCCTGAACTTCATCCAGCGAGCCGCCGGCATCGGCGACGTTGCTGGCCATGGCATGCCGGCCCAACCTGGCGGCCCAGCCCCGCCCGTTCCGACAGCGACTCGCACAGCTCTCCGATCGCGCCGGTGGTCACCGGCGAACCGTAGGGCGGGCGGAAGAGGTTGACCAGCAAGAAGGCGCTCCCGCCCTCCCCGAGGATCTCGTAACGCTCCACCGCATACTGGTCGGCGGCCTGCACCACCAGGAAGTCCACCGGCATCACCCACGACTTCCTCGACTTCGACCAGGCGCCATTCACGTTCTGCCGCCGGATCACGTGCAGATGGGCCCCCTCGACATCGCACCCCAGCGAGCGCGAATCCATCAGCAGGTGGACATCACAGCGGTGCAGCCCCGCGACCTGTCCCGGACGCAACCCCACCCGGGACAGCAGCAGCACGATCAACCTGTCCCGGGCTGACCGACAGGCCCGCAGCATCGCCATGACTTCCTCGTCAGTAGCCCGGTCCACTTCTGCCTCCGGCTCCTGCAGCCGGTGACGAGCCCGCAGCCGATACCGCATCCCACCGCTCTCGCCCTGCGCCTCCACGGGCAGGTCACGGTCATCCCCCAGCTCGTAGAGCTGCTCAAGAACCCAGGCCGGCGCGGCCTTGTTGACCACCGCGTGAAGCAGGAACATCCGTACCGCGGTCAGCACCTTGTTGATGCGCGCGTCCCCACGGACCGGCGTTCCTCCCGGCCCCGGGACCACGGTCCGGGGCTGGCCACCGTTAGGTGTCGGTCCGGGGGTCGATCGTCACCTGCACGTCGCTGTCGGCCGTCTTGGAGTCGGCGTCGTCCTCCCGTAGCCGGGAGGGCCCCCAGCCGTCTGCGGCGGAAGTCGTCCGCGGCGGCCCGCACGTCCCGCGCGCCCTCCCACTCCTCCCGGTACTCCACGTCCGGCAGCCGACGGAAGCGCACCAATTTTTCTGCTACGTCGGCACCCGTTCCGGGGCCGCGACCGGGGTACGCAGCGCGGTGACC
Source organism: Streptomyces sp. NPDC005402 (assembly GCF_040606575.1). Taxonomy (NCBI): domain Bacteria; kingdom Bacillati; phylum Actinomycetota; class Actinomycetes; order Kitasatosporales; family Streptomycetaceae; genus Streptomyces; species Streptomyces sp. NPDC005402. The sequence continues at coordinate 4,509 of NZ_JBEXFB010000061.1, read as the reverse complement.
ACGGTGTAGAGCAGCACGTTGTAGGAGTTCAGGCCGGTCAGGGCGTAGTACCGGCCCTGTCGTTCCTCCCAGTCGAGCCGGATCCCGCCGCGGCCGCTGGTGCGGGAGACGTCCCAAGCCAAGGTGATGTAGGTGGTCAGGCCGCGCTCCAAGCCGTGGTGGCTGACCCGGACGGTGCCCGGCGGGATACCGCGAGCGGTGAGGGCGTCGTCGACGGCTTGGACGTAGGGCCAGTGCGGCATCCCCTGGGGTGCGCCGCGCGGTCCTGGCGGGTCAAGCAGCACGGATCTACCTCCAGCGGGAGCAAGTCGGGAGTGGCAGCTATGAGGCGCGGCGGAAGACGGCGGCGGGGCCGATCACCTTCGGGCCGAACTTGTCGCGCACCCGGTCGATGGCGCCTTCCGCGGCGAGGCGCGCCTCGCGGGCGTCATCGAGGGAGAGCTGGCGGGCAGCCTCGCCGGCGTCGATAAGGTCCTCACCCTTCAGCACGAGAGCGGTCAGGCGGCCTCGCTGCAGAGCGGCGGCATCCATCAGCTGGTAGGCGAGTTGGCGCAGGTCGTCGTCGTGGCCGGAGGGCGCGGCCAGACGGCGGGTCTTCTCCCAGCTGCTGTTGCCTGCGAACGTGAGTGTCAGGGTGAGGGCGCGGGCCACCTGGCCGCGGCCGCGCAGCCGGGTCCCGAGCTGGACGACCAGTTGGAGGAGGGCGGCGCGCACTTCGGCGCCGTCCAGGGTGTGTTGGTCGAAGTGGTAGCGCACGCTCGCGGTCGCGGGCAGGGCGCGGGGGATGACGCGGCGCGGGTCGATGCCGCGGGCCCGGTCGGCGGCCAGGCGGCCGGCCTTCCCGCCCAGCAGGCGGCGCTGGATGGTGGCGGGCGGGACCGTGGCCAGCAGGCCCACGCAGTGGATGCCGTAGTCCAGCAGCACCGCCGCCTGGCGCGGGCCGATGCCGTGCAAGGCTTCGACCGGCAGCGGCCCCAGCCACCTGGCGACCTGCTCGGGGGTGACGGCCAGGACGCCGCCGGGTTGGGGCACCTGAGCGGAGGCGGTGGCCGCGATCGTGATCGACGGCCCGATGCCTACCCGTACATCGACTCCCAGCCGCGACAGGGTGCGGATGCGCAGCACCTCGCCCAGCCGGCCCGCGTCCACGCCGTAGTACGGCAGAGCACCCTTCAGCTCCACCAGGGCCGCGGTGGGCGGCAGCGCCTGCACCACCGGGGACAGCTCGGACAGCTGCTCCAGGACCTGCCGGTAGACGTCCTCCGGCAGCCGGTCCGGGCAGCGCACATGCATCACTGTCGCCGCACCGGGCGTCCGCTGGTCCGCTTCCATGGCGCACCCACCTCCTCTGTCCCCACGTTATCGAACTAGAATTCGAACACGCGAGGGTGGAGCCCCGCGCGCGACAGGAACGAGATGTGCCGTGTTCGACGATCTGCCTCCTGACCTGGAGCGTCTCCTTACGCTCCGGGTGTGGCACGTCATGTGGCTGCAGCGGATCGACACCAAGATCGCCGCCGTGCGGCAGCGAGAAGCCGAGCAGGAACACGGCCGCCGGCGCAGCCCGCCCGTCCAGGACTGGATCGTCGAACTCGGCATCGGCGTCGGCCGGCCGCCCACCCAGGTCCACGCCCGCGACTGCTACGCCGCGGGCAAACGGCGACGCCCAGTCGACCGTGATGAAGCGCGCCGCCTGCTCGTCTCCGGACTGCCCGCCTGCACCCACTGCCGCCCCGACCAGCACCTTGGCATCATTGAGTAGCGGCCGTACGGGTGTACGCGGATGCCGCGGGTCCCGTGCAATGCACGATGCGGCCCCATTTGGTACCACTCTGAAAGGGTGGCACAGCCCAATTGAAAGGTCGCTGCATGGCATCCGATTCGCGCGAATCATGAGTCGTGATTTGGGCCGGGCGCTAGGGTAGAACTACCAACGCATCCATGGGTGCGTAAGGGTGGGGTCGCAACGCTGAGGCGAGACCGGCTCCACGGACAAGGAAGGGGCCCCTCCAGCCCTAGCTTGATCTTTAACCTGTGCGGCGTGGTCGTGGGGTAGTTGACTTCTTCGTTCGCTGTTTCGCGGGTTGCGTTTTGCGGGGTGTGTGCACGTCGTGGCGGGGTGTGGGCCGGGTGTTCTTTCTGCCTGGGGGTCGTCCTGGGCCGGGCGGGAGGGTTTCGGTGCTTGTGCCGGGCAGCCGACCTTGGGGCGGATGTGCCGGAAGTCGCGGCGGACTCGGGCGGGGGTGAGCCTGTCCGGCGGGGTGGGTCTCTCCCAGGGCCGACGCAGGTCGGCCGCCAGCGGTCGGGCGAGCCTCAGTTGGGTGTAGGCGGCGAGGATGAGCCAGGTCCATCGATCGGCTGCCTCGGGGGTGCGGATCTTTGGAGAGGTCCAGCCGAGGGTCTGTTTGAACAGGCGGAAGGTGTGCTCGATGTCGAAACGTCGCAGGTAGGCCTGCCAGAGACGGTCGGCGTCTGCCGCAGTGGCGTCGGTGCCCGACCACCACAGCCAGACCGGCTTCGGTGTTGCTCCGCTGGGCAGGTGGTCGATGTCCAGGCGGATCACCGTCCCTTCGACAATGGGGAGAGTGCCGTCGGCGGCTGCCCAGGAAGAGCGGTGAGTCAGCTTGGGGTGCAGCCGGTCCCAGGAGCGGGCCCTGGCCGTGCCGTAGAGACGCGTGTCGGTCACCGTTTCGGTGTCCGGAGTGCCCCAGGTGTCGGGCTGCCCGAAGACGAACTCGCCTCCGTGCCGGGGCGGTCGGCCCTGGGTGTGCGGCAGCCGGGGTGGGACAGCCCGACGCAGGACGCGGTCGGATCGCATCCTGGCCAGCACCTGGACCGGCAGGTCCCCCAGGAGGAAGCCGAGGCGAGGTGCGTCGTATCCGGCGTCCGCGACGATGAGGATGTCCGGGTCGCCCGCCTGCCACTGCCCCGCTGTGATCAGCCGCAGCAGTAGATCGCGCAGCTGCCGGGCGGTGACGGTGGCGGTGTCGTCCCCGGGCGCCAGACGCTGTGCGTCCAGGGGTGCGGTCCAGGAGCTGCGGCCCGGCTCGAGTGCGCAGATGACCGAGTAGGGCCAGCCGGGGACCGGGATGTGCTGGTCCTTGCCCCGTCCGTAGGTGTGGCACAAGATCCGCTGCGGTGAGGTGTGGGCGTCGGGCCTCAGCCAGCAGGTGACATCGATGGCCAGGACCAGCCGGCCGTCGGCGGCCCGCGGCAGTGGCACTTCGGCCAGGGCCCGCCGCAGCCGGCCGGCATCGATGCGTCCACGGGCGACACCCGCGTAGAGCCCACCATGACCGCGGCGGTGTTCGCCCACCAGCGACAGCTCGGCCAGCGACCTCACCGGCCCGCCGCCGCACAGAACGGCATCAGCCAGCTCGAACAACGCGTCCGAACGGGCGGTCAGGCAGGAATAGAACTCGCCCCGGAAGCATGACAGTTGTGCCAATGCCTCCGACCGGGCGTCGTGATGCAGCAGACTCATCCTCGAGGCCTTCGTGCTGGACGTGTGTGTTCCTTGGTCGGAGCACATGTTCAGCCGAAGGCCGCTTCCACGTACGCCAGTTACCGAACCGAGTGATCAAGTTCGACCCGTCATTCGACGACGGACGTTAAAGATCAAGCTAGGGCGTGTCTTCAAATGATCTTGAGTGGTGGATCATGGTCGGGTGATACGTCGCCATGAACTGTCCGATGTCGAGTGGGAGTTCGTCGGACCGCTGCTGCCGGTGTCCCTGCGGGGCCGGAAACGGCTGGACGACCGCAAGGTGCTCAACGGGATCGTGTGGAAGTTCCGCACCGGGACGGCCTGGCGGGACGTGCCCGAGCGGTACGGCCCGTGGGCCACACTGCACACCCGATTTCGCCGGTGGGCGCTGGCCGGCACCTTCGAACGCATGCTCCGGGCCGCCCAGGCGCACGCCGACGCGGCTGGAGACATCGACTGGCTGGTGTCGGTGGACTCCACCATTGTCCGCGCCCACCAGCACGCCGCCGGGGCCCGAAAAGAGGGGCCCGCTCTCCCGGACTCGGACGCTCCCGAGGCGGCCTGACCAGCAAAATCCACCTGGCCTGCGACAGCGTCGGCCGCCCGCTCGCTTTCACGCTCACGGGCGGTAACACCAACGACTGCACCCAGTTCACCGCCGTGATGGAAGCGATACGGGTGCCCCGCATCGGACCCGGACGGCCCCGCACCCGACCTGCCCACGTGCTGGGCGACAAGGGATACAGCTCCCGGGCCATCCGCACCTGGCTGCGACGGCACAACATCGGCAACACCATCCCCGAGCGTGCTGACCAGGTCCGCAACCGGCTCCGACGCGGCAGCCGAGGAGGACGCCCACCGGCCTTCGACAAGCGGCTCTACAAGCGTCGCAACGCAGTGGAACGGTGCTTCAACCGCCTGAAACAGTGGGACTGCTGCATGATCGGGTGACAGCGGGGTTTATGCAGCCAGAGCTGCGGGTGGGGTCATGATGGTCTCGTACTCGACGGGGGTCAATCGGC
>NZ_JBEXFB010000060.1:0-14390 GCF_040606575.1 Streptomyces sp. NPDC005402 | reverse complement strand
GTCCCCCAGACCCCCCCCCCCCCCGGGGGGGGGGCCCCCGCCCCCCCGCCCCCCCCCCGCCACCACCACGCCGCGCTCCGCCCAGCGCGGCGGCTCCAGTGGCGAAGGCGCGCTGCGCTCATCGCCCCGTGGCTGGGCGGGCTGCTGGGCGCTCCAGTCCCGCTCCTGCTCCGGCTGTCGTACGAGGGCTACGCCCTCTTCCACCTCCGTGTCCCGCGGCACTGACCGCGTGAAAATCCGCGTGCATACGCGTTGAAGGCCTGGGTATACGGCTGATCGTCGGTCAGCGGGCCGGCTGACACGAGGCCGACACAGTGGGAGGGGCACATCATGGCGACGGCGGTGCGGACTACCGGACAGACGGTGAGCATGCCGGAGATCACCGACCCGGCCCAGGTGGCTCCCAAAGACGCGCGGGAGTTGTCGAAGCTGTTCTTCGAGCAGCTCGCGGTGCTGGAAGAAGGCACGCCCGAGTACCAGTACGCGCGCAACACGCTGATCGAGATGAACATCTCCCTGGTCCGTTACGCGGCCGGCCGGTTCCGCAGCCGTGGCCAGGAGGAGATGGAGGACATCGTCCAGGTCGGCGTGATCGGTCTGATCAAGGCGATCGACCGGTTCGAGCTGTCCCGTGAGGTGGAGTTCACCTCCTTTGCCGTCCCCTACATAGTCGGTGAGATCAAGCGGTTCTTCCGTGACACGTCCTGGGCCGTGCACGTGCCTCGCCGGTTGCAGGAGGCGCGCGTGCAACTGGCTCGCGCAAGCGAGGAGTTGAGCAGCCGCCTGGGCCGGACGCCGACCACCAGGGAACTGTCCGAGCTGATGAGCCTGCCCGAGGAGGAGATCGTCGAGGCCCGACTGGCCTCGAACGGCTACACGTCGGCTTCGCTGGACGCGGCGATCGGCGGCAGCGAGGACGGCGAGTGCGTACTCGCGGACTTCATCGGCAAGCAGGACCCGGCGCTCGGTCTGGTCGAGGACTTCCATGCCCTCGCGCCGATGATCGCCGAGCTCGACGAACGTGACCGCAAGATCATCCACTGGCGCTTCGTCGAGGAGCTCACGCAGGCCCAGATCGCAGAACACCTCGGCGTCTCCCAGATGCACGTCTCCCGCCTGATCACCCGCCTCCTGACCCGCCTGCGTGAGGGCATGCTCAGTAGCCACTGAACGCCGGGGCCTGCGCTTGTCCCGGACATAGACGTTGAGAACGAAACGCAGGGAAAGCGTAGGTCGCCATCCGGCAACTCGGAGGTCGAGCATGCGGGGGAGTGGCAGTCGCTGCCGGCAGCTCTTGCGGGGCACTCGCTGCAAGGAGTGGATTCAGTTCGACAACCCCCCCGCCACCCTCATGGGGGCCGGGTAGGCACAGGACAAGCCATAGCCGGCATGTGCGGTTGCGCCGCGTGCTCCGCCATCTCCGCGGGTATTTTCCACGGCCGTGGCATCTACAAGGTCCGCCAGGGCGGCCGGGGGGTATGGGTATAGCCCGAAGCGCCAACTTCGGTGCCGGCGGCAAGGGCTTCCGCTACGCCGGGAAATTCCGGAACGAGCCTTGAGTGTCGGGTGCGGCTGATCGACGGGCATCCGCAAGGCGCGCGAGTCGTGCCGTCGCCTCCTTGACACCTGAAAAGGCCTGCCGCCGCCTCCCGTTGTTGTGCAGCAGGTTGGTCGCTGTGGCGGGGATGACGTTTGGCTGCAGGTATACGCGAGCCCGGCCCGGATCGAGTGATCCTGGCCAGGGCCGCGACGGGTCTACGGGTCAGTGGGCCGTGTCGGCGAACATGCCGGGCTGATAGTCGCCGCCGCGCTGGCGGACGATGACGCCCATGCGGTTAGTGGCGTTGATCAGGGCGATGAGCATCACCAGGTCGGACAGCTGATCCTCGTCGTAATGCTGGGCGGCGCTCGCCCATGCGTCGTCGGTGACGCCGCCGGCGGCATCGGCGATGCGGGTGCCCTGTTCGGCCAGCTCCAGGGCGGCGCGTTCGGCGTCGGTGAAGACAGTGGACGCCCGCCAGGCCGCGACGAGGTTGATGCGGGTCACGCTCTCTCCGGCGTGTGCGGCGTTCTTGCTCCACACGTCGGTGGCGTAGCCGCAGCCGTTGATCTGGCTCGCGCGCAGCACCACCAGCTTCTGCGTCGTGGCCGGCAGCGTGGACTCCTCCAGGATCGTCTTGCTCGCCTTTCCGAAGTACCCGGCAGCTTTGGCAGTGGTCGTGGTCGGATTGCCGAAGAGGTTCAAACGTGCGGTCATGGCGTGCTCCTTGGTGTTGGTGGCGTCGAGACCTCGGTGGCTCGCGTCCGGCGATGCCCTTTCGGGACGACGTGGTCAGGACGGGTTGCTCGGATGGCCGGTCTCGTTCGGCGCCGTCCGGCGCTGTGAGGGGCGATCAGCTGTGCGTCAGCGGCGTGGGCGCTGTGCCCGGTGGGGCACGGCTGCCTCGGGGGGTGCGGGTCACGGCGCGGTCTTGCGCGGGTCCGCGGTGATGAACAGGGCGGCCAGGATCGCGGTGCCGAGCATGATGCCCAGTGCCCAGGTCGCGGCCGTGGCGTAGCCGTGCACAGTGGCGTCCCGGACGACGTCTGCGCCGTGGTGGCCGGCCAGGTAAGTGCTGGTGGCGCCAGCCGCGATGGTGTTGAGCAGCGCGGTGCCGATCGAAGCGCCCGCCTGCTGGGCGGTGTTGACGGTCGCGGAGGCGATACCGGCGTCATGGGCGGCGACTCCGCTGGTGGCCGTCGCGACCGCCGGGCCGAACAGTGTGCCGATGCCGAGTCCAAGCAACAGCTCCGCGGGCAGGATCCCGGCGGTGTAGGAGCTGTGCGGGGTGAGCTGGGTGAGGAGGGTGAGCGAGCCGGCCGCGCTGAGCAGTCCGGGCACGATCAGCAGCCGGGGCGGCAGTCTGGGGAGCAGCCGGCCGGACAGCTGGGTCGCCGCCACCACGTTCATGGCGACCAACGGGAGCATGGCGAGGCCGGTCCTGACCGCGGAGTAGCCCATCACGGATTGCAGTTGGTAGGTGAGAAAGAGAAAGACCCCGAACAGTCCGAGCGTGGCCAGCGCGACGGTGGCGAGGGCCGCGCCCCGGTTGCGGTCGGTCAGGATCCGCAGCGGAAGCAGTGGGGCACGCAGCCTGGCCTGTGCGATCCCGAACGTCAGGAGCAGGGCTGCGCCCAGGCACAGGCACAGGAAGACCCGGGATGTGTGCCATCCGCGCTCGCCGGCCTCGGAGAACCCGTAGACCAGAGCGGCGATGCCGCCGCAGCCGGTGAGCGCTCCGAGGACATCGATCCGCGCGTCGGTACGGCCGGGCGGATCGGGCAGCGCGGCCATGGCGCCGAGCGCGGCCAGCAAGGCGATGGGAATGTTGACGTACATGCACCAGCGCCAGTCGAGGTAGCTGGTGATCAGCCCGCCGCCGACCAGGCCGAGCCCGCCGCCCGCGGTCAGCACCCCGCTGTAGATCCCGATGGCCCTGGCCCGTTCCGCCGGTCCGGGGAACACCGCCATCAGGAGCGCGAGGGTCGAGGGGGCCAGCAGCGCTGCGAAGACGCCCTGTCCGGCACGGGCGGCGACCAGCATCCAGCCGGAGTCCGCCATCCCGCCGAGACCGGAGGCGACGGCGAAGCCGATGGTGCCGGCGAGCAGGGTGCGTTTACGGCCCAGCCGGTCGGCGATGCGGCCGCCCAGGAGCAGTAGCCCGCCGAAGGTCAGGGTGTAGGCCGTGATGACCCACTGCCGGCTCGCGTCGGACATGGCCAGATCCTGTTGGGCGGTGGGCAGCGCGATCGTCACGATGGTCGTGTCCAGCACGATCATCAGCTGGGCGATCGCGATGACCATCAACCCCCACCAGCGGCGCGCATGCAGCCGGGCCGGATCGCCACTCCACGTGCTCTCCGTCTTCTTGCCTGTTTTGCTCAGCATGGTGCCCCCCTTGGTGAAGACATGCTTCGGCACTCGCATTCATTACCTGCCGACAGGTAAAGTTGACGGCGAGATGAAGCTAGCCCATTGCTTGCCGATCGGCAAGCAATGGAGAGGGGCCCTTTGCGGGTCTGTCCACGGGCCGGCTGAGATGACGGCAACGAAGGGACTTCCATGGCAGGCCGCCGCACCAACACCCGTGAGCGCGCCCAGCGCGTAGCCCTGCAGCTCTTCAGCGAGCACGGGTATGAAGGCACCTCGCTGCGCATGATCGCGGAGGCGCTGAGCATCACGAAGGCGGCCCTTTACTACCACTACAAGTCGAAGGAGGAGATCCTCGCTGCTGTACTGGCCGACTTCTCCGCCGCGGTCGCCGAACTCACCGACTGGGGCAAGCAGCAGCCCGCAGGACCCGAGACCCGGCGCGAACTCCTGCGCCGATACGCCGAGTTGTCAGCCGGTGGCATCACGGCCGCGGCCCGCTTCGCGCAGGACAACGCACCGGCGCTGCGCAACCAGCCGCTCGCGGCTGAGGTGCAGCAGCATGTCATGACGCTCTTCGAGCTCTTGGCCGGGCCTGGCGCGCTGTCTGGTGACGGCGACCCGGTCGCATCGCTGCGTGTCCGCCTGGCCATCACTGCACTGCATCTGGCCGGCGATGACGCCGATCGAGCGGAAACCGGAGGCTCGGAGCTGATCGATGCGGCGCTCGGCATCGCCTGCGACTTGATCGATCCACCCGCTTCTCAACGGGCGGCCTAGTACCGCAGTTGCGGTGCTCTGCCCGTCCTGGCCAACGACCTGACCTCGATTCAGCCGGCTGAAGGACCTTGATGCCCGCAGAGCCCGCCGCAGCACGAGGGCGGGGTACGGCGGCGGCCGGCCCCAGGTCGAGGTGCTTGTCCATGTCCAGGCGGAAGGCACCGTACGGGTTGACGTTGGATACCAGAACAGCGAGGTCAGGCCGCGCCGGTCCTCGTCGCTGAGCTTCTTCGCCCACGCAGGTTCGGCCAGGACCTGCTGGAGGAGGAGGGTATTGACGGGCGCGAGCGCGGACTGGAGCGGGTGCAGGGTGAGCATCGAGGTCTCGGCATGCTCCTTGTCCGGGCTGGTCAGAGCGCCGGGTGCGTGGGGCCGCCGCGGGTGAAGCGCCGCAGCACCTGCTCCGCCTCCGCCGTTCCGAGCCGGAGTGCGGTCGCGTACTTCACCATCTGGTCGTGCTGCTGCTCGATCAGCTCCCAGCGGATCGGCCGCGTCAGTGAAGCGCCGAGCGCAGGCCAACTGGGCGGGGTGTCGTCCGGGCGGTACGGGCGGATGCTGCCGATGTTCTTCAGCCGGGGCAGCAGGCGGAAGTTGAGCAGTTCGGTGAAGACGAACCCGACCACCGAGGCGCCTTGGATGTCGACGTAGTTCGACTCGATCTCGGCGTCCGTGCAGTGCCGCAGCAGGCCCTAGACCATCGCAGCTCCTCGCCTGCACGCGTAAATGCTCGCGCTCTTTTGAGCGTCTAACGGCGGGCGCTCCTCCTGTAACGCTCTGCCGCGGGTGGTCAATATCTATGGCCGTGAGGTGAGAGTTTGACTCGTCACGCGGAAAGTGTTTTTGCCGCAATCAGTAGGACGGAGTCATTTGCCGTACTTGGCCCGCCACATCATGCTACTGTCGATCTCAGTTGCAGTTGTGGTTCCCAAAAACTTCAAGCGTCTTCGCCGGATTGTCAGCCGCTGGCGGCGCTTTCGTATGGCCGGTCGTTTTTTCCGGACGGGGCATCATCGCGGCGACCCGGTATCCGCGCATCGCGGGTCCCGGCGTACTGCCCAAGAGGAGATGACATGGCATCAGGTACTGTGAAGTGGTTCAACTCGGCCAAGGGCTTCGGCTTCATCGAGCAGGACGGTGGCGGCGCCGACGTGTTCGCCCACTTCTCGAACATCGCCGCCCAGGGCTTCCGGGAGCTGCTCGAAGGCCAGAAGGTCACCTTCGACATCGCGGCGGGCCAGAAAGGCCCGACGGCCGAGAACATCGTCCTCGCCTGACGCTGACGCGCACTTCGTAGCTGGGGCCCGCATCCCTCGGGGTGCGGGCCCCAGCTGCGGACATTTCCCGCAGTGGTGCGACCTGTGGGACGAGAAGCGCCCGCACTCCCGCGTCCAGTGACGCGTATCGTCCAAGGCGCAACCGGTAGGCGTCCGGCGTCCGGAACTCAACGCTCAATATGGCGTCAGAAGTTCCGTCGATGCAACCACGCCCGATCCACTGCACTCTCCAGATTTCTTTTTCGTATTCCATTCGGTCCGTTCTTGAGATTCCCCGCGCTGCTTCCGCTGCGGGAATTCCTTGATACGTGCCGTATCAAGGAAGGTTCACCATGAACTATGCACGGACCAATGACCGTTCTTCCCGCCGCAACCGCGGCGAGGGTTCCGCTTTCGGTGGCGGCGCCGGTTCGAAGCGGGGCAGCCGTTCCGGATCGTCCGCTCCGAGCCGTTCGAGCGGTCCGAGCCGTTCGGGCGGCTACGGCCGGCGGCCCGCAGCGGTCCAGGGGGAGTTCGCCCTGCCGGAGACGATCACTCCCGCGCTGCCCGCGGTCGAGGCGTTCGCCGACCTCGACATGCCCAAGCAGCTGCTGGCCGCGCTGACCGCGCAAGGCGTGAGCATCCCGTTCCCGATCCAGGGCGCGACCCTGCCCAACACCCTCGCGGGCCGCGACGCACTGGGCCGTGGGCGGACCGGCTCCGGCAAGACCCTGGCCTTCGGCCTGGCCCTGCTGGCCCGTACCGCCGGACAGCGCGCCGAGCCCCGCCAGCCGCTGGCTCTGGTTCTCGTGCCGACGCGTGAGCTGGCCCAGCAGGTGACCGACGCGCTCACCCCCTACGCCCGCTCGGTGCAGCTGCGTCTCGCCACGGTCGTCGGCGGAATGTCGATCGGCAAGCAGGCCAACGCGCTGCGCACCGGAGCCGAGGTCGTCGTCGCGACGCCGGGCCGGCTCAAGGACCTCATCGACCGCGGTGACTGCCGGCTGAACCAGGTCGCGATCACCGTCCTCGACGAGGCGGACCAGATGGCCGACATGGGCTTCATGCCCCAGGTCACCGCGCTCCTGGACCAGGTCCGCCCCGAGGGTCAGCGGATGCTGTTCTCCGCCACCCTCGACCGCAACGTCGACCGCCTGGTCCGCCGCTACCTCACCGACCCCGTCGTCCACTCCGTCGACCCGTCCGCGGGTGCGGTCACCACGATGGAGCACCACGTGCTGCACGTCCACGGTGCGGACAAGCACTGGACGACGACGCAGATCGCGGCGCGCGAGGGCCGGGTGATCATGTTCCTGGACACCAAGCACGCCGTCGACCGGTTGACGCAGGACCTGCTGAACAGCGGCGTCCGGGCCGCCGCCCTGCACGGCGGCAAGTCCCAGCCGCAGCGCACCCGCACCCTGACCCAGTTCAAGACCGGGCACGTCACCGTGCTCGTGGCCACGAACGTCGCCGCCCGCGGCATCCACGTCGACAACCTCGACCTGGTCGTCAACGTCGACCCGCCGACCGACCACAAGGACTACCTGCACCGCGGCGGACGTACCGCGCGCGCCGGCGAGTCCGGCCGGGTCGTCACCCTCGTCACCCCCAACCAGCGCCGCGACATGAGCCGCCTCATGACCGCCGCCGGCATCGTGCCCGAGACCACCCAGGTCCGCTCCGGCGAAGAGGCACTCGGCCGGATCACCGGCGCCCAGACACCCTCCGGCATCCCCGTGACGATCACCGCGCCGGTCGCCGAGCGGCGTCCGCGCAGCACGTCGTCGTCACGCGGCCGTCGCAGCCCCGCCTCGGCTGCCCGGCGCAGGACCGGCCGACAGTCGTCGTTCAACGCGGCGGCGTAGCGACTCCGTGTTCAGGTTCAGGAAACTGGTCCACCTCTGCAGGAGGCACGTTTTGACGATGGTTCAGATGCAGCCCCGCTCGACGGATGCCGCCGCCGTACCCAGGACGGTGGCCGACGCCCTGGACACCGCCGCACCGCAGGTCTGCGACGACATGACCGTCGAGGTGGCCCTGTCCGTCATGGCGAGCGCCCGCACCGGGTACTTGATCGTCTGCGACAACGACGGCGTGTGCACCCAGATTCTCACCCATGCCCAGCTGGCCGCGGTCCGCGACAGCTCCGTGTACACGGACCGCGTCCAGTTGCGGGATATCCTCGTCGACAACGCCCTGGGCGTTCTCACCTTGGCCCGCTGAACCGCCTCGACCGCGGCACAACCGTCCCCTCGTCCTTCTCCCCTGTGAGGCATCATGCGCTGTGTCATCGCCCGCTTTCCCTTCGACCTCACCAAGAGCGGCGTCCTGGAATCGATGAAGGGCGTCAAGCCTGAGGAAGTCTCCGGGGCGTCCGTGATCGTCGGTCGTCGCACCTACCCCGTCAAGCAGGTCGGGCAGGTCGTCACCCGCCAGGACCCCCGCGACTTCAGCGCCGGCGAGGTCCTGCGGGCCATGACGCAGCTCGGCTTCACCTGCCGCGTTTCCCAACCCGCTGCACCCACGCGCCCGGTCAGCGCGCTCCAGGAGGCTTCCGCGCTGCTCGGGGCCCCCGCGGCAGAGTGACCGACGAGCGGTCGGGGGTCACCGTTGCACGCTTCAGCAGCTGAGCGTCAGGGCCGGAAGTGCGCCGCGCAATGTGGGGTCCGGCTGCGGTGTGTCTCCGGGGGTGGAGGCAGACGTTGCCCGGATGGGCCTTGATGTCGGCCAGCAACGACCGGGTGCCCCTCTCGCTCCCTTGCCTCGGCCTCGTTCATCAGGGACTGGAAACGGAGCATCCGCCCACCGCGTCAGTTCCCGCCCCTGCTCAGCCGGTCCGCAGCGTCGCAGCAGCCTTGTAGGTGCGCAGCACCGGCGCGGTCTCGATCCGCGTGATCGCGTCCAACGCCACCTTCCTGGTCAGGTAATGGTGCAGCTCCTCGGCGTCCCGGCACAGCGCGTGCGCTACCAGGTTCGTCGGACCCGTTGTCGCCGCGACCACCGCCAGTTCCTCGTGCCGGGCCAGCGCGGTGGCGACGTCGTCCAGGTGCGCGGGCGGTACCTGCATCCACAGCAGCGCTGAGACGGTGACACCCAGCAGCACCGGGTCGACGTCCACATCGAAGAACAACGCGCCGCGCGCACGCAGTTCGGTGAGCCTGCGGGCCACCGTGGACGCGGTCGAGCCGGTCGCGGTGGCAAGGTCGGCGTAGCTGATGCGGGCGTCGTCGCGCAGCGCGTCCAGCAGCAGCCGATCGGCGTCGGTGAGCAGGTACGCGGGCGCCCCCGGTTCCGGCCCGGCTCCTGCCGCCGACTCGTCGTCGTGGGCCGTCGTGTTGGCGTGCGCGCGGGCGGTGTTTGGTCCGGGGCCTGCGCCGCTCTCGGCGCGCAGCCGCGCCTGCTGTACGGCGTCGAGGGCGTCGACACGGCCGCGCCACGCGGTCGGTCCGCCGAAGTAGGTGTGCAGCAAGTAGTGAGCGGAGACCGCGGTGATCCCCGCGGTGCGCGGGATGTCGCGCAGCAGCAGCGCGTGGGCGTCCGGGCCTGCGGGCGTGGTGTGGATGATCGCCACGATTTCGGTGCCGCCGGAGGTCAGCCGTACCCACGACGTGTCTGGGCGGCGCGCGAGCGCGACGGCGATGTCGTGCGCGGTACGCGTCGCGGCGGTCAGCCGCACGAACCACTGGTGGGTGCCGGCGCTGCGAGGTGCGGGCAGCGCGACCACGCGCAGGCCCGCCTGCGCGTACAGGCGGCGATAGCGGCGCACCACGGTCTGCGTGGAGGAGCCGAGTACGTCGGCGATGAGCGTGAACGGCGCCCGCGCATCCACCTGCAGGGCGTGGATCAGGCCGCGGTCCAGGTCATCCACTTCGAGCATATCCACCAAAGTAGCGGGTCTCCATGGAAGTAACCATCGATACCTGGATCCAAAATGGAAGCTCGAGCGGGTGGGGCGGCACGGTGGTCACCGGCCGCCTCACCGGGGCGGACCGCCGTCCCGGACACCGCAGGGGGAGAGAGCATGTCCCGCGCCGCGCACCGCAACACACCCGCCGACCCGCGCCAGAATCCGCCCCAGAGTCCGGGTTGGGACGTGGACCCGCTCCAAGCACCTGCGTCCTCCAGGGCCCTGGCCGCGAGTGAGCCAGAGCCCGAGTGTGTACCTCGGGCCGTGGTGTCGCAGCCCGCGTACCGGTGGCGGTGGCTCGCCCTGGCCGCGGTGCTGGTCGCCGAGGCCATGAACCTCCTCGACGCGACGATCGTCCAGGTCGCCGGTCCCGTCATCCACACCGACCTCGGCGGTGCGAAGGCCGCCATTCCGTGGTTCAGCGCCTCCTATACGCTCGCGTTCGCACTCGGGCTGCTGACCGGCGCCCGGCTGGGCGACATCGCCGGCCGCCGCCGCGTCTTCCGTATCGGCGTCGCCGCGTTCGCCGTCGCCTCGCTGGCGTGCGCGCTCACCCCAACCCCTGAGGCGCTGATCGGGCTGCGCGCGCTGCAGGGCGCCGCCGCGGCGCTGATCATCCCGCAGACGTTCGGGCTGATCCGCGCGATGTTCGACGGCGACGAACTGCCCAAGGCACTCGGCGCCATCGGCCCGGTCATGGGCCTGTCCGCGGTGCTGGGGCCGGTGCTCGGGGGAGTCCTGACGCACGCCGACGTGTTCGGGTCGTCATGGCGGGCGGTCTTCCTCGTCAACCTTCCCCTCGCCGCCGCCGTGTTGGCGATCGCGCCGCGGCTGCGCGAGGACCGGGCCCCGTCCCGCCCGCGCCTGGACCCGGCCGGGACCGTGCTGGCGATGACCGGCACCGCCCTCGTGGTGTGCCCGCTGGCCACCGGAACTCCGGGCCCGGTGGCGTGGGCGACCGCCGCGGCAGGCGCCGCCGTGCTCGCGCTGTTCGTCGCCCACCAGCGCCGCACCGCCCGCCTGGGCCGGGCCCCGTTGATCGAACCGGCGCTGCTGCGCGGCCGCGCATTCCCGGCGGCGCTGGCCACCTCGACGCTGTTCTTCGCCGTCATGAACGCCGTCATGATCACCTTGGTGCTGCACCTTGAACTGGGCCTCGACCGCGGCCCGCTCACCGCGGGCCTGACGCTGCTGCCGTGGTCGACAGGCCTGGCCGCCGGGTCATGGGCCGCGGGCGCCTACCTGGTCCCGCGCTACGGGGCCCGCGTCATGCACGCGGGCATCGCCACCCTCGCCACCGGCCTGGCCGCGGCCGTCCTCGCCTACCGGGCGAGCGCCCCCGACGCGTACCCCGCGGCCCTGCCGTTCGCGCTCGCCATCGGGGGCCTGGGTACCGGCCTGTTCACGCCACCGTTCTTCACCACCGCGCTGCGCGGCGTCGGACCGCAGGAGACCGGCTCCGCCGCGGGGCTCCTCAACGCAGTCCAGCAACTCGGCGGTACGCTCGGCATCGCGGTCGTCGGCGGCATCTACCTTGCCGGCGTATCTGCGCCGCGCGCGGCCGCACAGGGGGCCCTGGCCACCGCTGGGGCGATCCTGTCCGCGACCGCGCTCGCCGCCGCCGCGATGACCTCCAGTCGCGCCACCACCCCTGCGGCGCCAGCAGCGGCCGAGCCCGCGACACCGCCACCGTGGAGGCACACCTGAGGGATGGGTGAGGGACGTGCCGACCGGGGGAGAGCGGTGATCTTGACGTCCTGAGCTCCTCGGGTCCGGCCGGGTCGCGCTTGGCGACCTGCCGGGCGATTCGGCATCGACGCCGGGACGGGCGTACTGCTCCAGGGATCGGACGAAGGCATGTCGGGTGCGGGTCAGCAAAACCGGGGCGGAGATGCCGCCCTCGGGGCGTCGGGGGTGAGCGCGGAATGCCGCAGCCGGTGCAGGGTCCAGCCGCCCAGCTCCTCGATGTCCTCAGGTGCGGCGAGAGGGTTGGCCAGGACCCAGGTGTTGGCAACCGAAGAGGGCCCTGCTCCCGAGATATGTCGTTCCACTGCGGCAACACCTTGACGGGGCGGCAGAGCACGGAAGTTCGGTGAGCCGAACTCGAAGCGGAATTGCAGCTGCCGCTATTCGCTGCTCGATTGGTCCTCCACCGAACCAGCGATCGTCCGTCACGTTGACTACAGGGGGCTAGGGCCTATTTCGAGATCCGGCTCATCTGATCTTGTGACAAGATCGCGGGATGCTACGACTAACCGACTTCATCATCGATTGCCCGGACACGATGAAGCTGGCAGCCTTCTACTCCGAGGTGACGGGGCTCCCGGTCAAGGAGGACAGTAACGAGAACTGGGCCGGTATCCAGTTCGGCGAAGTCGAAATGGCCTTCATTCAGGTGGAGGACTACCGAGCCCCGCAGTGGCCTGACAGCGAGCACCCCAAGCAGTTCCACCTCGACTTCGAAGTCGACGACATCGAGGCCGAACAGCGCCGCGTCCTGGCCCTCGGCGCGACCCTGCAGCGGGACTGCACCGACTCCCACGGCTACGGCTTCCGCGTCTACGCCGACCCCGTCGGCCACCCCTTCTGCTTGTGCCGCAACAAAGGTGTCATCTGGACCGATGAGGACCTGATCTGGCCCAAGCGCGACTAGGTGTATTGACCCGCAGGGGTGTTAACGCGGCTGATCGGGTGTGTCTGTCCGATTAGTGATCACTGACGCGATGTGGGACCGGATCGAGCCGCAGATGTCGGCGGATCCGGTCCGCGGGCCGCGTGGGCCGACCACCGGCGCACTCTTGAGGCCATCGCGTGGAAGTACCGCACCAACTCCCCCTGGCGGGATCTCCCGACGAACTCGGCTCGTTCCAGACCGCTCACAAGCGGCTGACCTGATGGGCCGTCGATGGCACGTGGGAGAGCTCCTCGCTGCCGTCCATGCGGCGCCGGACGCCGATGACGACGTCGACTGGACAGTGTCGATGAACTCCACGGTCGTCCGGGACCACCAGCACGCTGCCGGTGCACTCATGGAGGGGCGGTTCCCTTCCGCGAGCCCCCCGAGAACGTGCTCGGACGCTCCCGCGGCGGGCTGAGTACCAAGGTTCGCCTGGCCGCAGACGGCCCCTCGCCTTCACCGTCACCACAGGCCAAGCAGGTGATGCACCCGCCTTCGGTGCCGATCGGGGCATGCCACGGCCATGAGGGTGCCATCAGGAACGACGTTTCCGGCCGCGCCCAGGGGAGAGGACGCATGAATCCACTGCACTCGCGAAAGTTGTTGAGCATGCGCTGTGCCTCGCTCGCACTCGGGCTGGTAGCCCCGTCCGTGTTCACGACGGCTCTGGCCTCGCCGTCGATCGCCGCGCCGGCACAGACCGCCTCGTACGCGCAGGCGGCGGACGCCAGAATGGAGTGGGAGATCGCGGGCCTGCTGTGCAGATCCCGTTACCGCGGCACGCCGAAGACCATCCAACACCAGTTCGTCGGCGCAGCGATCAACGTGGCCCACATCGACGGCCAAGGTCACCGGCACACCCCGAGCCCGGACCCGCACCACCCACTTCGCAGATGATCGGCGGGCCGAATAAGGCGTTCAGTCCCGGAATTGACCGACAGTTCCCGATTCCCGGTCAGGGCCGCGTGCGTGTGCCGGAGATATCGTGGATGAGGGTTCGCTGGTCAGTAGTCGTCGGGGGCATGGGGTTTGCCGGCCCTTCGAACTCGTCTCGAATCGTCGCTTTGAGCCGTGGGCCGTACTGGCATGATCCCAGGATGACTTCGTCGATATCCGAGTCGTGGGCCCGTATAGAAAGATGGCTCGCCCGGTACACGCCTCGTACGTTTGCTGCGCTTGGACCTCCTGCGGAGTACTCGGCCATTGCCGCGGCCGAACAGGTCATCGGCGAGCCGTTCCCCGAACCCTTGGTGGAGTCCTTGCTTCGGCACAACGGCATGGGCCACCGGGACCTGTTGCCACCCTTCTGGTCCTTACTGGAAGTGGAGAACATCACCAGGGCTTGGCAGACACGCATGAAGATCTACGGAGATGAGCTTGAGGGGAGTGAGGAAGGAGACCCGGAGGGGGAGTACGGGCCGTGGTGGCACGCCCGCTGGATCCCGTTCGCCTTCGACGGTGCAGGGGACTTCCTCATCATCGACCAGCGTCCCCACCGTCGCCGTGGAAGGATCGGCAATGCCGATCACGAAACAGGATGCTCCTTTTCGCCGCACCCCATGTGGGCCTCCCTTCCGGCTCTCCTGGACGAGACAGCCACGGCCCTGGAGACCGGAAAGGCGGTGGATGGCTACCTGCCTGTCGCAGTCGACGAAGACGAACTGGACTGGGACTTCTGATCCTCGGGATCGCTGTGACGGCCTCGGCAACACGGGACTTGGCCGCCGTCGGGTGGCCCCGACTTCATCCCCGGGGATCATCTCCTCCTAGTAGTGCTTCGTTAGGTCTATACGTTTGTGCTGATCAAGAGCATGTTGAAAGTGTGGACACGCATGAAGTGAACCGATTACGGGCGGCGTT
>NZ_JBEXFB010000059.1:0-19728 GCF_040606575.1 Streptomyces sp. NPDC005402 | reverse complement strand
AACTCGCCGACCGCTACAAAGCCGGCATCCGCCTCGCCTCGCTCATCCTCTGGCTCCGGGAACCTACCCAAGATCATTTGTCAGACAGAACCTAGCAGTCCGACCCGCTGATCGCGGCGGCGAAGATGGTCAGGTTCGTGGTGACGCCCACGACGGAATAGTCGTTGACCGGTGACTGCGGGTTGCCGCTACGGATGCGGTCGCCGGGGAAAGGTCGTCGAGCCAGACGGCGACCCCGCCTGCCGACAACTCGGTCAGCTTCTCGTTCTGTGCCGTGGCGATGCTCCGGACTCAGGGGACGTGAGAGGCCGGACCGGCGGATCAGCGATCGCCGGTGGGGGTGTGCAGGACTCCGGCGCTGTCCGGACCGGTGGGGGCCACCGGCGGTGACTCAACGGCGGCAAGGCTCTCCCGCGCCGCGGCGACGACCGCGTCAGCAGTGAGCCCGAACTGCTCGTACAGCACGGTGTAGGCCGCGCTGGCGCCGTAGTGGTCCAGGCCGACGGTCCGGCCGGCGTCACCGACGAACTCGCGCCAGCCCATGGGCACGCCGGCCTCGACGCTCACCCGGGCGCGCACCGTGGGCGGCAGCACCTGCTCGCGGTAGGCGCGGTCCTGGGCCGCGAACCACTCCCAGCACGGCAGTGACACGACCCTCGTCGGGATGCCGTCCGCTTCCAGCGTCTCGCGGGCGGCGACGGCGATCTGCACCTCGGAGCCGGTGCCCATCAAGATCACCTCAGGGGTGCCGCCGGAGGCCTCGGCCAGCACGTAGCCGCCCCTGGCGACGCCCTCGGCCGACGCGAACTGTGTGCGGTCGAAGACGGGCAGGTTCTGCCGCGACAGCGCCAGCCCGGCCGGGCGGTCGTTGTGCTCGAGGATGGTGCGCCACGCCACCGCGGTCTCGTTGGCGTCTGCCGGGCGGACGAAGTCCAGGCCGGGGATGGCCCTCAGTGCCGCATAGTGCTCGACCGGCTGGTGGGTGGGGCCGTCCTCGCCCAGTCCGATGGAGTCGTGCGTCCACACGTACGTGACAGGGAGCTGCATGAGCGCGGCCAGGCGCACGGCGCCGCGCATGTAGTCGGAGAAGGTGAGGAACGTGCCGCCGTACACACGGGTCCCGCCGTGCAGCGCGATGCCGTTCATGATCGCGCCCATGGCGTGCTCGCGGACGCCGAAGTGCAGCGTCCGCCCGTACGGGCCGCCCGACCACATCTTGGTCTGCCGGTCCACGGGCAGGAACGAGGCCTCCCCCTTGACCGCGGTGTTGTTGCTCTCCGCCAGGTCGGCTGAACCGCCCCACAGCTCCGGCAGGACCGGGTACAGGGCGGTGAGGACCTCGCCTGAGGCCTTCCGGGTGGCCATGCCTTTCGGATCGGCCTTCCAGGTGGGCAGGTCGTCCGCCCAGCCTTGCGGCAGCTGCCGGGTGGACAGCCGCTCAAGCAGCGCAGCCCCCTCAGGGTTGTCGGCCCGCCATGCGTCGAAGCGCTGCTGCCATTTCGCGTGCGTCTGTTCGCCCCGCTCGGCGACCCGACGGGCGTGCTCGAGCACCTCTGGGGCGATCTGGAAGGTCTTGTCGGGGTCGAAGCCGAGGATGTCCTTGGTCGCCCGGACCTCGTCCTCGCCCAGAGCTGACCCGTGGGCCGCGCCGGTGTTCTGCTTGTTCGGCGCGGGCCAGCCGATGATCGTGTGCAGCACGATCAGCGACGGGCGGCCCGTCTCGGCCCGGGCGGCGGCCAGCGCGCGGTCGACCGCGGCCAGGTCCTCACCGTCGTCGACATGCTGCACATGCCAGCCGTAGGCCTCGTACCGCTTGCCGACGTCCTCGGTGAACGCGATGTCGGTGTTGTCCTCGATCGATATCCGGTTCGCGTCGTAGACCAGGACCAGGTTCCCCAGCTCCTGGGTGCTGGCCAGCGATGACGCCTCGCCGCTGACGCCCTCCTCCAGGTCGCCGTCGGAGGCGAACGCCCAGATGGTGTGGTCGAACACGCTCTCGCCCTCAGGAGCGGTGGGGTCCAGCAGGCCCCGCTCACGGCGGGCGGCCATCGCCATGCCGACAGCGTTGCCCACGCCCTGGCCCAGCGGGCCAGTCGTCGTCTCCACACCCGGTGTGTGATTGACCTCGGGGTGGCCCGGGGTCAGGGAGCCCCAGGTGCGCAGTGCCTCCAGGTCGGAGAGTTCCAGGCCGTAGCCGGAGAGGAAGAGCTGGATGTACAGGGTGAGGCTCGAGTGCCCCATCGACAACACGAAGCGGTCCCGGCCGGACCAGTTCGGATCACTCGGGTCGTGGCGCAGCCACTTCTGGAACAGCAGGTAGGCCGTGGGAGCCATGCTCATCGCGGTGCCGGGGTGGCCGTTGCCGGTCTTCTGCACGGCGTCCATCGCCAGCACGCGCACGGTGTCGATCGCGCGGCGGTCGAGATCGTCCATTCCCTCGGGCAGGGTGGGGTGCGGCTGGGACGGAGTGCCGGTGGGCGCGTCGCTCGCGGCCTCGGCGGGCGCCTCGGGTCGGGTGCTCTTCGTCCCGGTGGCGAAGTCTGTCTCGTTGGCGGTCATCAGTTGCGGTGCTCCCTCGGGGGTGGGGGGGGTGGACGCTCGAGCCGCACGGCGGCGACGAAAAGCGGCCGCGGGTCCGGCGGTGGCAGGGGTGTCAGGCGAGTGGCGTGTCGTCCAGGGCTTTCGCGAGGTCACCGGGCGGGTCGTAGAGGGCGACAGCGCCGGCCTTCTGCAGCTCGTGGTCCCCAAAGCCGCCAGAACGGACGACGATCGCCACCATCCTGGCTCTTTTCGCCGCCTCGACGTCCCACACGGAGTCGCCGACCATCACCCTCGACGCCTGGGGCGGCCCGCCCAGCTTCTTCAGCGCCGCCTGCAGCAGGTCCGGCGCCGGCTTGGAGGCCTCGCCGTCGGCGCTGGTGGTCCTGTCGTCGATGATGCCGCGGGCGTCCAGCATGTCCAAAAAAACCTCCACGTGGCGCTGCTGAAGGGCGCTGGACAGCACCAGCCGGTCACCGCGTTCCTTGACGGCCACGAGCAGATCGAGCGCACCGGGCAGCGGCGCCATCTCTACCCGCAGCGCCTCGACCTCCCTGCCCCGCCGCTCCCGCGCCCGGTCACCCACCTGGAGCTCCAGGTCCTCGCCCAGGTCTCGCCCACCGAACGCAGCGCCCGGTACCCGGCAAGCGCGTGCTGATAGTTGGAATCGACGAGCGTCCCGTCGAGTCAAGGACGGCGATGGCGGAGTCAGTCACCCTCACCGGGTATCCACCCTCAGGCCGCTCAAGCGCAGCTGGGCAGCCGGGAAAGCTGTGAGGGGCAAGTCGTGGTGCGGCCGGCGATGTCTCCGCCCGGACCATTGGCCAGCGCGATCAGCCCGGATCATCGGCCAGCGCGATCACCGCGGTAACGCGTTTGCCGACCGGTTCCCGGAGCACCCCGTACGCTCGGCTGACGGCGAGGGTGATTTCCAGGCCGTGCCGGCCCACCCGCGGCGGGTCGCTGGCAGCGACGTCCGGCAGACCGGATCGCTGTCCCACACCGCACCCTCACTGCGGTACGGCTGTCCCATACCGACACCCGCACCGCACCCTCACTGCAGTACCTCCTTTTGCGCGCCTTCAGTGGCGATTGGGCCCCGCTGTGATGCGCGTGGGAAAGCAGCTGCCGACGCGATTGAGCGCGGTGCGGTGTGTGGTGAGGCGGCTGCGCCCGGGCGCGTGTTGCCGTCAGCGGGTGCTGAGCATGCCTTCGCGCAGCCGGGCGAGGGTGCGGGAGAGGAGTCGGGAGACGTGCATCTGGGAGACGCCGAGGCGTTCGCCGATCTGTGCCTGGGTGAGTTCTTCCACGAAGCGCATGTGGATGATCTGCCGGTCGCGTTCGTTGAGTGCGGCGATCATCGGAGCCAGGGTGTGGAAGTCCTCCACCAGCTCGAGCGCCCGGTCGTCCGTGCCGATGAAGTCGGCCAGGGCGCTCTCGCCGTCCTCATCGCCGCTGATCGCCGCGTCCAGGGAGGAGGAGTTGTAGCCGTTGGAGGCCAGGCGGGCCTCGCGCACCTCTTCCTCGGGCAGGCTCATCAGCTCCGACAGTTCCTTCACCGTCGGCGTGCGCCCCAGGCGGCTGCGGAGCTCTTCGGTGGCGCGGGCGAGTTGGACGCGGGCCTCCTGCAGCCGGCGCGGCACGTGCACGGCCCAGGTGGTGTCACGGAAGAACCGCTTGATCTCACCGACGATGTAGGGAATGGCGAAGGAGGTGAACTCCACCTCCCGAGTGAGCTCGAACCGGTCGATGGCCTTGATCAGTCCGATCATGCCGACCTGGACGATGTCCTCCATCTCCTCCGGCCCGCGGCTGCGGAAGCGGCCGGCCGCGAAGCGGACCAGGGACATGTTCATCTCAATCAGCGTGTTGCGCGCGTAGCTGTACTCGGGCGTGCCCTCCTCCAGCACCGCCAGCTGGTCGAAGAACAGACGTGTCAGCTGCCGGGCGTCCTTCGGCGCCACCTGGGAGGGATCGGCGACCTCTGGCAGACCGGTTACATTCGCGTCCGTCTTCGCCGCAGTCACTGTCGTCATGATGCTTCTCTCCCCTATCACTGCACGCTGCCTGCCTACCACCGGCTGACGGCAGCGCGCCTACCCCGGCATCTGCAGGTCATGCACACGACGGAGATCGGGAATGACTCGCAGCGGGCGCCGGGGCTTATCCGCACTGAGTGGCCGTGGCCGTCGCCGCACCCCCTCGGCCCGCTCGCCGGGTGCGGCCTGCCGCAGAGCGCCATCAAGCGGGCGAACCGCCAAGGGACCGGGAGTACGTACGATTCGTCGAGACGCCGGACTCCAGCCTCAGCCTGCCACTGGGTTCGCACCGCCAACGCCAGTTCGTCGGTCATAGCCGTCAGGCCGAGGCTGTCGGCGTGTTCGCGCCGGTCGGCCCGGTAGCCGAGCCACGAAATGCACAGCGACGCCACACCGGCAACGAGGCCCACGGCAGTGCCAGGGACCCCCAACAGGTGTTCTGCGCCCGCTCCACCGCCCCGGTGAACCAACTTCGCGAAGATCAGTACAACGGCACCGACAGCTCCCGCAACCAGGGCCCATGCTCTGTAGTGTCCGCGTCCGCGGCTGTTGCCGCCGCCACGTGCGTCCCCCTTCGTATGGGCACGAGGATGCTCTATCACGCAGCGGGGCGACAGGGCGAAACGGACGGGTGGACCGTCAGCACACCAACTCTCGGCTCCCCCTTCCCTCGCCAACGCTCCGGTGAAAGCGCACGCCGTGGTGGCGGTCCCCGCTTCGACGGCTGCCTACGCGCGCGGGTTGTACGGGTCCCTGCGCGAGCTCGACCAGCGGGGTGCCACCTCATCATCGCGAACCTACCGACGCAGGAGGGGCTGGGACTGCCGATCGCCTACCGGCTCCGCCGCGGAAGGCATCGTTCAGGTTGGTGTGATCGGCCTGATCAAGGCTATCGACCGATCTCCTCCGGGTCGCGGCTGCGGAAACGAGAGGCGGCGTAGCAGACCAGGGAGATGTTCATCTCGATCAGCGTGTTACGCGCGTACTGGTACTCCGGCGTCCCCTTCCAGCCGGTCCAACTGCTGGAGAACAGGTGGGTGAGTTCACGGGCGTCATTCGGAGCGACGTTAGAGGGGTCAGCCACCTTCAGCAGTTCCGGGCACCGCACATCTGCCGTCTTCACTGCCGTATCCGTCGTAACGATGTGTCCCTCCCCTGTCGGCCAAGCCAGCCCGCGCCCGGACCTCTTCACCACCGCCGCGCTTACCCCTCCTCCCCGCCTACATTCTTACTTTTTTGGCGGGTGAGCAGGTCGGCAAGCGCATGGCGGCACGACCCACGCCACCCAGACCGGGATCACCCTCGCCCCCACCCACACCCTGCGCGTGCTGCGCGTGTGTGGTGGGCACCCGGGTACACGACGGAACGGAAAGCCGAAAAGCGCCGAAGAGCGGTGAACACGACGAAAGAGCACCCTATGGTCATCCCACCGAGGAAGCCGAGGAAGCCGAGGAAACAGACGGCCGATAATCAGGGCACGAACGAGGACGCCCCATTGCGCTACAGCGCGATCTGGGGGGATGGCGCGGCCCGGGCCGCAGACGCCCGCCAGGCCCTGCGCGCCTTCCTGGGCCACGCGCCGCGAACCGGCCGCACAGCAGTGCCGACCGCCCTGGCTACCGATGCCGAGCTCACCGCCAGTGAGCTGGTTACCAACGCCATCCTGCATGCTCCAGGTCCCTGCGGAATGACCCTGCAGTTGTCCAGCGACGAGCTGACGATCACCGTATGGGACAACTCCACCGAGAAGCCGGCAGCAGAGAAGGCTGACCCGCGCCGCATCGGCGGCCATGGACTGCAGCTGGTGCACACGGTCAGCGACAGAGTCGTCATCGCACTCCGCGAAACGGGAAAACGGATCACCGCCCATCTCTCCTTGACACGGAACCAGAGCACCGCTCGTCGTTCGATCAAACCGTCCTGCTGAACTCGACGGGACGGGGTAGCAGGATTCCAGCAAGGTTCCCCCGCACGAAAGTGATACCTAGTCCTATGGCTCAGACACGAGACGTCGTTGAACTCATTCTCCAGGACCACCGGAAGATGGAGGATCTCTTTCGTCTGATGCGCAGCGTCGAAGCCGACCGGGCTGCCGCTCTTCGGGAATTCTCCGATCTGCTGATCGCGCACGCACTAGCGGAAGAGGCGAAGGTCTATCCCGCCCTTAAGCGCTACAAGAAGATCGACGACGACGAGGTGGAACACGGCGAGGAGGAACACGAGGAGGGCAACAAGGCACTCCTGGAACTCCTGGAAGTCGACGAGGTCGGCTCCGAGGAGTGGGACGAGAAGCTGGAAGAACTCGTGCAGGCCGTCACCCACCACGCCGACGAGGAGGAGCGCACCATCCTCAACGGGGCGCGCGAGAGCGTAGCCATGGAACGCCGCGAGGAGCTGGGCGAGGCATTCACGGAAGAGCGCGAGCGTCAGCTGAAGGCAGGCTGCGGTGACGTCGACAACGTGCGCCGCATCGTCAGTTCCTGACCCCGTTGTTGCTACGCCCTCGGACTGTCCGCGCTGGGAGGAGGGGGCCGCGACCTTTCAGTTCCCGCACAGGCCGTTCCCAGATACACGATGGCCGTAGGCGGATGTCGGGGTGGCCGGGTCCCGGTGGTTTGGAGGCGCAAGGTTTGGAGGCGCAGGTACCACTGATTCACCGGGCCCCAGCTATGGGGCGGGCCCGGTTCCCGGGAAGGCCGTAGTTACACCGTTTTTGAAGAGATGGCCTTACCCGCAACATGCCTGGGGGCCCCGGACGCATCCGGGGCCCCCAGGCACGTTGCCGCTTGGCGGGTTACCAGCGATACCAGCGGCCCTTGCGGCCGCCGGTGTCCGCGGAGCGCATGACGAAACCGAGCAGCCAGACGACCAGCACGATGACGGCGATCCACCACAACGCCTTGAGCGCGAAACCCGCGCCGAAGAGAATCAGAGCCAGCAGAAGAACGAGAAGCAGGGGAACCATAGTTATCAACCTCCGTCGCTCCTCGTGCCCGGCAAATACGGGAACACACGGTCGATTTCCCTGGTTTCTCAACTGCTCTCGCGGGCACTCAAGCTGGCTGGTCAGCTGCTCGCCTTGCTGAAAGTCCTCCACCGGCAGTTGGACAACCTGGATCCCGCAGCGCTGCCACTGAAGGTGACCCAGGCCAGTGACGGCAAAACCGCCGCGTTCACCTACTACTCGTTCAGCCAAACGAAGTGGCCGGGCACGAAGCGACGGGACGGTCAGAAGCGCGGCGGCTACTTTGCACCGTGAGTCAGAGACAGGAGACCGGGGCCCAGTACGGCCGCGACCCCGACGCCAACCGCAGGGTCATCTGCCCGGACAGCTGGGCCGCCAAATCCGGCCACCCGGACACCAACCCGGTGACCGACATCTCCGCCAGCGACAAGGCGTCCTGTGACGAGTTCACCTTCCCAGCGAGTTACAACAGCGGCGGGATGCCCTCCGACATGAGCGGCACCAACCCGGTCACCTCGGGCGACAAATGCGCGCAGACCTACGCCACCACGCTCTCGGACGCACCTGACGGCTCTACGACGACGAGCGCACGGCCGCGCCGACATGGTCCGAAGTATGCGGCCGGTCCGCGATGTCCGGATGGGTCGACTCCACCTCGATGAGCCGCTTCCCCACCTTCACCGAGAACCTCCGGCTGATCGATCAGGACGCGTATTTCGTCAGGCCGCCCGGCTTCGACAAGTGCGACGCCACGAAGCCGACCATCAAGTGCGACATCCGACGGCAAGATACTGGAGCACACCGCACATGCGGCCCGGGGCCGGCCGCAGGACCGCCCCCGGGCCGCGCCACACCGGAGAACGGAGACACGCAGTGAGTTCCGGCGGGATCACATGGATAGCCGACGCGGACATCTCCTGGCTCGGCTACTACATCAAGCTGGCCCGGCGCCTGACCGGCGAGCAGCTCGCCGGCCGCCTCGCCGCCACCGGCGGACCCGTACCGGTCCAGGCCACCACCGGGGCGCAGGCCGAAGAGCTCATCGACAGGCTCGACGCCGAGCGCGGCGACACCGACAGCATCGCCGTCCGCTACGGCGACCACGCCGGCCTGGGCTTCGCCGTAGCCTACGGCCCCTGGCCGTCCGTCCTCGGTCCCGCCTACCACGACGGGACATCCCGGGACGGGGTCCACATCTTCGAGCTCTACTACGAGAAGCAGAACCCGAAGCTCCCGCCACCCGCATTCGCCTACTTCCACGACGACAACTACATGTGCGGCTTCGACATGTACATGCACACCTGGTCGCAGGAGATCAACGGCCCCGGCGCCGACCTCATCCGCGCTGACATCATCGCGGCCCGAATCCCGGAGGAAGCGAACAGGGACACGGCGCACCGCGCCTCTCTCGCCGTGCTGGAGCAGCGCTTCGAACTGGCTCTGCCGCGTGATCTGATCCTCGGCGCGTCACTGCCCACTACGCTCGTCAGAGGCCAGCAGCCGCGATAAGCCGTCCCATGCACAGGCGGCCCCCAGCGCTCCAACTGGCCCCGTCACTGAGCATCGCCAGCCTCAGTTCGCGCGGGTCAGATGAAGGTGAAGACGGCTTGTCCGCGTTCACTGCCCTGGGCAACCCGGCATCGTCGGCTACTACAACAGGAAGATCACCCAGGGCCAGCACCACGCCGAGGTTCCTCCTGTGCTTCGCCAGACACGGGTGACGTCCTCTTCGCGATGGTGTGACCGCAGACGCAGCTTCAGGGCGAGGGCAGCACGGAGCGGTCCAGAATCTTCGAACGATGATGTGCTGATGACACCTGTAAGGCCTCACGCCTAAGGTGTGCCGGTGATCTTCAGAAGGAAGCAGAAGGCCGCGGACCTGGCCGCCGTCATGTCAGAGCTGGAACACGCAGTGGCCGCCCGCGACGGTGGCCGCACCGAGCGTGCGTTCAACGCGGCGATGAGTGGTCTGCAGTCGGCGACGGGCCCCGAATGTGTGGCGATGGGACCCCGGTTGGCCGCGCTAGTCCCCGAATTTCCGCCCACCGGTCCGCGCCCGATGCTGGCGACAATGGCCGGCTTCTGCGTGGAACGCGGTGCCGATCCGGCGGCCTGCGCGGAGCCGATCCTCGACGGTACCCACCGGGACCTACTCGATGCCCTGGAGTTCGCCCGCCGCTGGGCCCTCGCCGGCGGTGCCGGGGACGAACTGCCGGAGACCGACGAGAAGATCATTGACGACGCACTGATGGCTCGGCTGGGTGGCGAGGCGCACGAGGCGTTGCGGCTGGCGCTGGCCTGGTGCTCGGTCGAGCAGTGGCAGCCCCCCGCCCTGGCCGTGCTGTGCCGCAGCGCCAAGGTGCGCCGCCGGCACGCACCCGCGCTTCTCTCCGCCTGCCGCGACCTGGCGGCCCTGGAGCGGCACGACCTCAAGTGCCTGGCCTACGCGCTGGCGATCCTGGACGACGAGCCCCTGGTGGTGTTGCATCGGCCCACCGGGACCGGGTTCGAGGTGCGTATCGGTGGCATCGGGGACAACTTCCAGTTGCACACGCTGCTCGCCCATGTGCTTGTCGGCGGCGGCCACGTACCCGGCACCGCACCGTCGGCAGAGAGTGTCCGCCTGGCCACGGACCCCGAGCCCGCCCAGGGGCGCACGGGGGCCCTCGCGTCCGGGGCCTTCGAACTCCTCGCCCCGGACGGGGAGCGGATCTGGAACGAGGGGCTGCCCGACGACATCCCCGTTGTGGAGGGACGACGCCTACTTGTGCTGGACGAGCCGATGTACCCGCGCAGTTGGAACGCAGACCGGTTCTTCCCGATGCTCCCGGGGACAGCCGAGCTGACCCGTGTGCTGTCCGCCGACGAGGTCCAGACCTGGTTCACCTACA
The DNA here is from genome assembly GCF_040606575.1 of Streptomyces sp. NPDC005402. NCBI lineage: Bacteria > Bacillati > Actinomycetota > Actinomycetes > Kitasatosporales > Streptomycetaceae > Streptomyces > Streptomyces sp. NPDC005402. The sequence goes on along the minus strand of NZ_JBEXFB010000059.1, from coordinate 9,295 downwards.
CCTGCTGGACGTCCTGACTCGGCCGCCCGGCGACACGCTCGGCGTCTGCTGCTGCCGCAGCCAGAAGTCGGGCCTCTGCTGCAGATCTGCTGTCGATTCTCGTGAGCAGAAGTGTCGGTGTGAGGTCTCAAGAGATGCTTGACAGTCTGTGCTCTGGACATGGTTGACACGTTCGGCTGAACGTCCGTCGTCTCCCAACTGCGGGTAGGACATGGGTGCTTCCGTCGGAGTCGTGGATGTACAGCAGTTGACCGAGTGGGCTACCGGGCTGGGTCGCCACGCGGGTCCGGCGCCCTGTTGCGGGCAGCAGGCCCGGCACGAGGCTGCGGCGTACGCCAGGGCGCGGTCGACGTCGCCGAGCTCCCGGTGGATCCCGACGCCCGATGCCCGGAGTACGTCTCTTTTCGGCCAAGCCTCTGCAACGTCCCTGCACGGAAAGGTACTTCCGTACAGGAGCATGCACCTGACATCTTGCATCCACCACTCGTTTCGTACGGCCCGGCCGGTGCCCTCAGCACGGCCGGGCCGTCTCCGGAGGACGCATTGATACCCCACATATCCAGCCGCCCCAGACGCACGCTGGTTACGGCGGCCACGCTCGGCGCCGCCCTCGCGTTCGGCGCCCCGAGCGCCCTCGCGGGCACGCTCCCCGTCGTGCCCTCCACCGTGCCGGCCGCCAAGGCCCACGCTCCGGCCGCCGTGCCGGCCTCCCAGAGTGCGACCTGGGTGGCCGGGACGCGTGCCTACCTCGTGATCACCGCCCCCGGTGACAGTTCGGCGGTCCGCTCGGCGATCACGGCCAACGGCGGCACCGTCTTCTCGAACTTCGACGCCATCGGCGTGATCGTCGCCCACTCGGCATCCAGCGGATTCGCCGCCACCATGCGCGGCGTCGCCGGCGTGCAGCAGGTCGGCGCCACGCGTACCTCGGACGTCCCGGCCGACGCCTACAACCCGGCACTCCCGGCCAATCCGGCTCAGGCCTCGACTCCGGCCGGAGAACCGGTCCGGGCCGACATGAGCCAGATCAAGGCCGACCAGGCCTGGGCCGTGAACCCGGGCTCCGCCTCCGTCAAGGTCGGCATCCTGGACACCGGTGTGGACGACCAGCACCAGGACCTGGCGCCCAACTTCGACGCGGCCGACTCGGTCTCCTGCGCCTACGGCAAGCCCGACGCCCGTGCCGGCGCGTGGCGGGACGTCGACACGCACGGCACCCACGTGGCGGGCACCATCGCCGCGGCCAAGAACGGCAAGGGCGTCGTCGGCGTGGCACCCGGGGTAAAGATCGCCGCAGTCCGGGTCGCCGAGCCGGGCAACGCTTTCTTCTTCGCAGAGAACACCATCTGCGGCTTCGTCTGGGCCGGTGACCACGGCTTCAAGGTCACGAACAACAGCTATTACACGGACCCGTGGCAGTTCAACTGCCCGGACAACATCGACCAGGCCGCCATCATCGAGGGCGTCAAGCGCGCCCAGGAGTACGCCGAGGGCAAGGGCTCCCTCCAGATCGCCGCAGCGGGCAACGAGAACTACGACCTCGCCCACAAGACGACCGACTCCGCGAGCCCCAACGACTCGACGCCGGTCACCCGCACCATCACCAACGCCTGCCTCGACATCCCGACCGAGCTGCCGGGCGTGGTCACGGTCGCGGCCAACGGCACTGGCGTCACCAAGGCCTCGTTCTCCAACTACGGTCAGGGCGTCATCGACGTCGCGGCGCCGGGCAGCAACGTGTACTCCACCGTCCCCGGCGGCGGCTACGGCAGCAAGAGCGGCACCTCCATGGCCACCCCGCACGTGGTCGGCGTGGCGGCACTCATCGCCAGCGCCAACCCGGGCATCACCCCGGCGCAGATCCGCGCCGAGCTGGCCGCCCAGGCCAACGACATCGCCTGCCCCTCGGACAGCCGCTGCACGGGCACGACGGCCAACAACGCGTTCTTCGGTGAAGGACAGGTCGACGCCCTCAAGGCCGTCGGGACCACCCCGCCGACCGGCAAGTACTTCGAGAACCTCGCGGACTTCGCCATCAACGACAACGCGACCGTGGAGAGCCCGATCGCCGTAACCGGTGTGACCGGCAACGCCCCAGCCACCCTCAAGGTGGGTGTGGACATCAAGCACACCTACATCGGTGACCTGAAGGTCGACCTGGTGGCCCCGGACGGCACCGTCTACACGCTGCACAACCACGCCGGCGGCAGCGCCGACAACATCGCCCAGACCTACACCGTGAACGCCTCCCCGGAGGTCGCGAACGGCACCTGGAAGCTGCGCGTCAACGACAACGCCGCCTCCGACACAGGCAAGATCGACGCCTGGAACCTGACCTTCTAGGCGCAGGGCTCGGCAACGCCCGCGCACAGCACGCACAGCGCCCCACCCGCGCCCGCCCCCAAGGCGGGCTGCGGTCTGTTCGGCCGGGGCTGCGAACTGCTGGGCGGCGGAGGGCATATGGGCCCCGGCGGCGGTGTACGCCGCGGTTGGGGCCACCATCCCGGAGGCATCCAGGAAGGCCGCGGACGGCCCGGGGGGCCGGTTCCCAGCTCACCGTGCGCCTCCCTGACGATCTGCAGGACTGTGTCCGCGCTGACCGTACGGGCAGCGCGGACACAGCCCCGAGGAGTGCCGGACAGCTCGAGCGGCGGGGCCCCATCGCCCCCGCACTTGTGACCGCCCTGCGCCACGGTGAACAGATCACCAGCGGGTACCAGCGACACCTCATCGGCTACGCCGCAGCGAATCTCGACGCGGCCATGGGTCGGCCAGGAGTCGGAAAGCAGATGCTCGCCACGAAAGCTGACCCGGTCGGGGAAAACAGGCACGGGTGTCGCTGAGTTGGTCGAAAGCGCGGGAGAGCGCGAACTGCCGGTCAGCGCTGCAGAGCATGGCGAGCCGGTCCACCAGCAGGTCCAGCCTCCTCGGCTTACTCCGGCGGCAGGCGACCCACACGGGACAGCGTGGCCAGGCCGTGCAAGGACGCACCACCCCGGCGCCCACGCCACCCCACACGCCCCTCCCCACCATCACACGGCTACGACCTGCACGAACGACCGACGATGTGACTTACCGCCCGCGCGGGTGAGATGACAGCCCATCAGTGAGCGCGGACCGGCCCTGGCCCGCTACGAAGATCACGATCTGTCTGCGATCGCCGGAGGGGAAGCCTTGTTGCCTTCCGCCGCCGTATGGGCCGGGGCCGGCCGCGCTGTCCGCGCTCGCCGCCCTGCTGCTCTCCCCCACCACCGCTCACGCCGCCGGCCCCGGTGACACGATCGCTCTGCCCGTGCGCGACGCCATGGCGGCCCTGGTCGTCCAGGATGAGGACCGCACCGGATACGAGCGCACCAAGTTCAGGCACTAAATCAACGCCGACCACGAAGGCTGCGCCACCCGCGCCGAGGTCTCCTGGCCGAAAGCCGTAACCGCCCCCGGGCGGAGCGTCGGCTGCCAGCTCACCGGCGCCTCCTGGTACTCGCCGTATGACGACTCGTACTTCACAACCGCGCGCTCGCTCGACATTGACCACCTGGTCCCGCAAGCCTGGGACTCCGGCGCTTTCGCCTGGACGGCCAAGGAGCGCGAGGCCTACGCCAATGACCTCGCAGACGACCGCGCGCTGATCGCGGTCACCGCGCGGACGAACCGCCAGAAGGCCGACCAGGACCCGAGCGCCTGGTTGCCGCCTGCCCGGCCCGCCGTTACCACGCTGATTGGACCGCGATACGGCCGGCGATTTGGGCGAGGCTTGGCCGTCTGAGTGAAGACGAACTACGTCGAGGCCCTGACCAGTGGCGGGTCGTCTTGAGTGCGACGCGGTGAAGGCGAGGGGCCCTGCTCCGCCTTCTGCGGCCAGGTGAACCTTGGTGCTCAACCCGCCGCGGGAGCATCCGAGCGCGTGATCCGCACCGGCACCCCCAGCAACGGGAGCCCGTCGGTCCTTGGCATCAATGCCCGGAGCGACGACGGGCAGCGGCGCGGCATCGTGCCGGCGCCGCGCCGCGTCTTCAGGTCTGGGCTACGGATACAGCTGGATCACATCGGCTCGGTTGTCGGCTTCCCCCAGCTGGCCCGCGCCGTACGGAGCCTTCCCACCGAAGATCCACGCCAGTTGGCTGCTGCCGCCCTCGTTGATCCAGTCCTTGCCGACCACCCAAGCACCTCCGGTCTGGTTGTTGTAGAAGGAGCTGACCTTGTCCCGCCAGTTGGAGCCGTCGGACACGGTGTAATTGCCGAGGTCGTAGGTGCCGTAGTAGTAGAAGTCCAGGCGGTAGCCGGTGTAGTTGCTGTACTGCCACACACAGGCGTAACCGGGCCGGCAGTCGCCTATAGCGGCGGCCGCGCGGGTGGACGGCAGGACGGTCATTTCCACACCCCGTTCCAGCCGCACCCGGTCCTTCCCTACTCGCTCGGCGCCCTCGTTGTGCCGAAGCAGGCCGGCGATCTCGCGCTCCATCCTGGCGTCCGCCGCCTGCGCGGACGAGCCGGTCTGTGCCGGTGCGGCGATCGACGGCGTGGCCAGAGCCGTCGTGAACACGGACGCGGCTACCAGTCCGAGTGCGAGCGAGGCGCAGCGCATACTCAGCGACTTCCGCGAGTGCAGTGGATTCATGTGTTCTCTCCCTTGGGCGGCGGCCGGGACCGTCGTTCCCGATGACAACACTCATGGTTCGTGGCATCCCTCGACCGGCACCAGGCGTTTCGGGCAGGGCCGAACGTCACTGGTCACTTAGAGGTCGTTTTCATCTGTGGTGCGCCGATAGATCCGTGTTTGCGTGGGGCAGTGATCTGGTGCTGTTGGGTGTGCCGAGCTGGCCGCTTTTGACGGTGCAGATGGTGTGACGGGCGGGGGTGGTGTTGGCTTGCGCCTGTCTCATCCCTGGACGCCCGGGTCTGTTCCGTGCTTCCGCGGGGCAGGGTGCACGCCTGGGCGCACGCCCCCGATCGGCGGTATGTCCAGGTCATGACGGAACGTCGTGCGTATCCGAGTGATCTGTCCGATGCCCGCTGGGAGTTGATCGAGCCGGTGCTGTCCGCCTGGCGCTTCGAGCGTCGGGGTCGGGCCCTGGACTTCGGTCGGCCGCCTCGGCACGACCTGCGCGAGATCATGAACGCGATCCTGTACGTGGACCGCACCGGCTGCCAGTGGGCCTACCTCCCGCACGACTTCCCGCCCCACCAGACGGTCTACGGCTACTTCGCCAAATGGCAGACCGACGGCATCTTCGCCCAGCTCAACGGCCTGTTACGGGAGTTGGTGCGCCAGCAGCAGGGCAAGCACCGCCACCCCTCGGCCTGCGTGATCGACGCGCAGAGCGTCAAGACCTCCACCTCTGTCCCCGCCAGAACGCAGGGCATCGATGCGGGCAAGAAAATCGTAGGCCGCAAGCGCAGCATCATCACCGACACCCTCGGCCTGCTGCTCGCGGTGCTGGTCACCGCCGCCGGCGTCCAGGACTCCACCGCTGGTCGCGCCCTGCTCGAGCAAGCCGCCACCGACCATCCCACCCTGCGCAAGGTCTGGGTCGACGGCGGTTACCGCAAGCACTTCGTCGAGCACGCCGCCACCCTCGGCATCGACCTCGAAATCCTCCAACGCGCCCCCGGGACCAGGGGATTCACCCCAATCCCGAAACGCTGGGCCGTGGAACGGACCTACGGCTGGCTCATGCTGCACCGCCGCCTGGTCCGCGACTACGAAACCCATCCTCACCGCTCCGAAGCCATGATCCACCTGGCCATGACCGACCTCATGGCCCGCCGCCTCACCGGCGAAGCCGCCATCTCCTGGCGCGACCGACATCACAGGATCAACTACGCATCACAGGATGAAACAATGGGAGAAAACGACCTCTTAGCTTGTCGTGCAACGTCGGCTCGGAGCGGATGTCCTGGCCTGGCCCGGTGACATGCTTCGCGACATGGGGTCGCACACGAGTCACACGAAGAGCTTGCCGCGTCTGGGGGATGTCTGTCCCGATCTCGTGAAGGACGTCGTTACTCTGCTGCGGGAGGCGTCTCCGGGAGATCCGATCGCAGACTCGATCGCGGACTTGCCCTTCCACGGTGTATGCCGTGGCTATCTGCTGACCGCGCCCGAGGGAGCGTCTACTCCGTCAGTCATGAAGCTGGAGCGGGGAGATGAGGCGGTCTTCCTGGTGGGCATTGATCCTTCCCACTCAGTCTTCACCTGGGTGGATGTCCTCGACGGACGCGACTTGCCACTCACCTTGCTGGGCTAGTCGTGCCGCGTCTGGGTTTGGTTCCCTTCTGGTGGTGAGCTGGGCGGGTGTAGGCCTGACCGGTCGCGACGACGCGGCCCACGTCGTGGTGGATGGCGAGGCGGTGGTTTTTCAAGCCCGGCGGTCGCCCTGGCCGGGCCGGGACGGTTTCGGTGCGCCGGCCGGGGAGCCGATCTTCGCGCGGAGGTTCCTGAACCCTCTGTGACCCGGGCGGGCGTGAGTCTGTTCGGCGGAGCCGGCTTCTCCCAGGGGCGCCGGAGATCAGCGGCGAGCGGGCGAGCGAGCCGAAGCTGGGCATAGGCAGCAATCACCAGCCACGTCCACCGGTCGGCCGCCTCAGGGTTTCGCAGCCGAGGCTTGGTCCAGCCGAGCGTCTGCTTGAACAGGCGAAACGTGTGCTCCAGGTCGAATCTGCGCAGGAACGACTGCCAGCAGCGGTCCACATCGTCCGCAGGCGGAAGTCCCCGACCACCACAGCCAGAGGGGCTCGTTCACTCCGCCGATCGGCAGCTTCTCCACGACCAGGCGGATGACGGTGCCCTCGATGATGGGCAGCGGTCCGTCGTAGTCAGTCTAGGCCGCCCGGGTCAGCCTCGGGTGCAGCCGGTCCCAAGCCTGCGCGGTCGCCTTCCTGTAGAGGCGGGTGTCGGTGACCGAGACGGCCTGCTCGCCACCCCAGGTGGTGGAGTCACCGAAGACGAACTCGCCGCCGTGCTTGGGCGGTCGGCCGCCCCTGGGGTCGTAGACCCGCGGCGGTGTCGGTCGACGCATCACCCGGTCGGAGGGGAGCTGGCCAAGGATCTCGGTGGCCATGGTGTCGAGGACAGCGCGCAATCCTTCGCCGAGAGGGGTGAGCCGGTACTCGACCCGTGGGGGGATCTCCGGGTAGACGGTGCGTAGGACGATGCCGTGGCGCTCGAACCGGCGGAGTCGGCTGGTGAGCGTGTGCGGGCTGATGCCGGGCAGCGCGTCACGCAACTCTGTGAAGCGGTGGGGTCCGCGCAGGAGTTCGCGCACGATAAGAGTGGCCCACGGCCCGTCGAGCAGGGTGATAAACCGGTCGACGCCGAACTCCGAAAGACCGTCAGCAGTTTACGGCCCCTACGGCGAAGCACGCACCACCAACGGCACCAACCAGCCCTACCGTTACACCGGCACCTACCTCGACCCGTCCGGTCTGTACAAGATGAGCGCTCGCTACTACGACCCCAGCTCGGCCGCTTCACCCAGCCCGACCCCTCAGGCAAGGAGAGCAACCCCTCCGCCTACGCCGCCGGAGACCCCGTCAACCGCATCGACCCCAACGGACTGCCCTCGCTGGGCGAAGGACTCGGCCCAGCAGGGACCGTAGTCGGACTTGTCGCCCTGGCCTAGGTATCGGCGCCCGTGGCAATCGGAGCGTCAGCAGTGGGCACCGGCTTGAGCGTTGCGGGTTTTATCGCATCGGGTAAGCCTGATTTTTAGGGGGCAAAACAGGCCTGGGGGTTGACCTCGGATACACCGCATGGGGTTACTTCGGCGGTGCAGGAATAACAGGCAGACGGCTCTGAAAGGTGAAATCAAGTGGACCTAGCGGTCGCGGGTATCGGATTCGAAGACAACACAGCAGCCACCGTGATTCTCGGATTGATAGTACTGGTGGCGGCATTCGCCCTGCCCTATTGGCGCCTCAAGCGTGAAAAGAAGTAACGAGACGCTCTGACTGGACCCCTTTCATCCTGTCCCGGCTGGGCGAAATGGGCTGGTCAAGTGTGGTGACGTGACGAAGTCTCTCGCCGTTGGTGTGTTGATCTCATGCAACACACCAACGACCGGGAGCCTTCGTCGGTTCCGTATCCTTCCATGCACGGCGCCTGCTCGAACAGCTCGACGTCGGCTATGTCGTGGCAGTGCCGAAGTCCGAGCAGATCAAGTCCCTGACCGGTATCTGGCGCATTGACCTGCTCATCGAGGAAGCACCCAACGACGCCTGGCAGACCCTCCCCGCGGCGACGGAGCCAAGGGCCCGCGCGTCTACGACTGGGCCGCGGCCAAACTGCCCGCCAACATCATCTTCGATCCCGACCCACCCACCCATCACCGCTGGGTGATGGCCCGACGCAGCCTGTCCGACCCCAGCGAACTCGCCTACGCACCCGTCGGTGTCGAGGTCGGTGAACTGGACCGCGTTGCCGGCTCACGCTGGGCCATCGAGGAGTGCTTCCAGGCCGCGAAGAATCAGTGCGGCCTGGACGAATACGAGGTCCGACGCTACGTGGGTTGGTATCGCCACATCACCCTAATCCGTTATTAGGACGGTCTCGCAGCCATCAAAAAGTCTGCGGATCGTTCGAATAGGGCACCAGGCCAATCGCAGGCCGGGGCATCGTGCGTTCCCTCACGGAAGCGGACGGCCCTGTTCGAGGTCAGGATGATCGAGCAGTTTTCGTGACGCTTGGAGATCACCTGAAAGACGAGGTTCGCTTCCGCTCGTGCCAAGGGCTGGTAACCGACCTCGTCCACCACCAAGACACTCGGGCGAAGGTAGTTTCGGAGTTTGCTGGTCAGGCGGCCTGCGGCTTCGGCGTCCGTGAGGTTGCGGACCATGTCGCGCGGGAGCGGCCGCTGCGTGTGCCGTCGGACGCCGGGCGCCCCGGCGGACCGGCAAAGCTGCGGTGCCACTGGGTGGCTCCCGCCCACAGCGCCAGGTCGAGCTGGCTGATACGACGGCGAGCGCGGCGTTCGCTCAAGGCGCTGGGGAAATCCACGGCCCGGTTCTACCTGCGGCGGCGAGGCGCCGGACCATTCCTCCGCAGGGAATCGTCCTCGTGTCCCACCCGTCGCGGGCATCGACGGCATGGACATCGGCGTACTGCTTCCGACCGTAACCGCGCCGTGAGGCCCGGCCGACGACCCGCGCGCGCTGATCGCATTCGGCCGCCGGGCCGAGGCCGCGGGGTTCTCCCCGCTCTTGGGACTGCTGCATGATCGGGTGACAGCGGGGTTTATGCAGCCAGAGCTGCGGGTGGGGTCATGATGGTCTCGTACTCGACGGGGGTCAATCGGCC
>NZ_JBEXFB010000058.1:0-20959 GCF_040606575.1 Streptomyces sp. NPDC005402 | reverse complement strand
CACCACTGGTCAGACGGCCATCCACCAGGAATCCCGGTGGCCATCAGCCTGGACTCGGCTGGCCGCACATCTGGACTTTGCCACGGCCGCCGTCAGTGGGCGACGGAGCCCAACGCGGAGGCCCTCCAGTACGTGGTCCGCCTGTACGACGCGCACGGACACCAGGTAAGCACGTGGACCGGGGGAGACAACCCGCGCACCCGGGCGGACCTGTGCGCTGACCTGTCCGAGGCCGTCGACGACCTCGACCAATACGAGGAGTCGGCCGGCGTGGAGTTTCTGCTGCAAGAGGGCTTCTTCGGACTGGCCGTCGACCAACTGCCCACCCACGCCGGACCGCTGGGGACGCGGCCCGTCGGGCTGGACCGGGTCGTGGTCGTACGTGGACAGAGCGTGCGGCGTTCTGGTGCATGGAAAGCGCGCTGGGACCATGGCCGGAGCTCCCAGGCGGCCCCCTATGTGCTGACCGACCAGCAGGCAGCGAACAGCATCCTGACCAGCCGCGGGGACATCGCCTGCGTCATCGCCTCCTGTCCGCCCGACCAGCACGACAGCGCGTTGGCTCTGTGCCGCTGGCTGGGGGTCCCCGTGGTCCTGTGGCATCGCACCGGCAACAGCCAGGACTTGACCGAGGCGCTGCGGGCCGTTGTACCCCACGACTGGCCGCACAACCTGCGCGAAATGGTCAGACGGCAGCGCGCCGAAGCACTACACGACAACGCGCACATGGGGGCTCACCTGGCCTTGTTGTGGGAAGACCCTAGCTGGGCGCCGCCCCGACAACGGCTGACGAATCCGACGAGGATGGAAGGAGGCTCCGTGTGAACATCGGGCGCCCTCAGGAACGGCTCTTCCGCGGCGACGGCGGCACATACGATGATTCCGTACTGCTCCCCGAGCCCCCGCCTTGGCGACGTCCGCGGCTGGACGGCGAGGCCGCGCAGCGGCCGTATCTGATCGGCGAGAAGCAGGTGGAGGTGGTCAACGCCGCCCTGCGTCTACGTCGCCCTCTATTGGTCACCGGCGCTCCCGGCACCGGCAAGTCGTCGCTCGCCCACGCCGTGGCGGCGGAACTCGGCCTCGGGCCGGTCCTGGTCTGGCCGATCAACACCCGCGCCACGCTAACTGACGCGCTGTACCGTTATGACGCTATCGGCCGCCTGCGGGCGGAGGAGCACGGCACCAACAACATCGGCAGCTTCATGCGTCTGGGGCCTCTGGGCACCGCGCTGGCGACACTGCACGAGGGGCGACCACGCCTGTTGCTGATCGACGAGCTCGACAAGAGCGACCTGGACCTGCCCAACGACCTTCTGTTTGTGCTGGAGGAAGGCGAATTCACCGTCCCTGAACTGGCGCGCCTGTCCGAAGAGCAAGCTGAGGTTGCCGTCCATGTGCAGGGCTCGCAGGAGAAAGTGAGGGTGCGGCACGGCACCATCCGGTGCAAGGATTTCCCTTTCGTCGTGATCACGAGCAATGGCGAACGGGAGTTCCCAGCGGCCTTTCTGCGCCGCTGTATCCGGCTGGAACTGCCAGAGCCGGACCCTGATCAGTTGGAAAGTATCGTTCGGGCACACTTCGCCGAGGACCTGCAGCAACTGGAGACGCTGTGGCCCCGGGTGCAGGAGCTGATCCGGTCGTTTACCCAGCGACGCAGTCTCGGCAGCCTCGCCACCGACCAGTTGCTCCACGCCGTCCATTTACTGCAGCAGGGCGTTCAGCCCGAGGCAGAGCACCTCAGGGAGGCGGTGCTGCGTGAGCTCAGCCATGGCGGAGGCCGGTGAGCCGGACAAGCCCCTGATCGCACGCTTGCACGCCTGTCTGCGTGGCGCCGGGATAGAACTCTCTCCCCGGGAGCTCAGTGACGCGCTGTGGCTCGCCCTGTCCGAACCACAGCACCATGCGGACGCTGCTGTCATCCCAGAGCCGGACGCCGTGCAGCTGCCCCAGTCCGCGCCCGCCGCCGTTCGACAGCCAGAGCGCTCGGAACGGGGTGCGGCCCAGTCCGTGCCCCGGGAGAGCAGACGCCCTGTCTACGCACTCACTAGGGCCCGGGGCGGAGGGGCCGCTGGCGCACCGATCCGCATTCCCGGCGTTCGCGGCCTGCATCACCCACGGGACATTGTTCGAGGTCTGCGCGCGCTGAAGCGAAGAGTGCCGTCCACGCACCGGCACGAACTGGACGAGAATGGCACCGCTGAGGCTATCGCTGACAGCGGCGTCCTCGACGCTGTGCTGCGCCCAGCCGCGGACCGCTGGCTTCACCTCGTGCTTGTCGTCGACGATGGCCCGTCCATGCGCGTTTGGCGCGACACCATCAGCGAACTCGCCGAGATCCTTACGGTCTCGGGCATCTTCCGCTCCGTGCACGTGCGTCCGCTCGCCGCATCAGCACTCTTCACCGGCGACCGAACAGCTGTGCTGGTTCTGACAGACGGGGTCGCCGACCACTGGTACACCGGAACCGCCCATAGGCAGCTGGCCGCGATGGCCCGCAAGGCGCCGACCGCCGTACTCCACCTGTTCCCGACCCGGTTATGGAGTAGCACAGGGCTAGTAGCCGAGCCCATGATAGTTCGTACGACCAGCCCGGCACCGCCCAGCACCCTGCTCACCGCCCACGCCCCCTGGCTCCCCGCATCGTTCAACTCACGGCTTGGCCTCCCCGTACCCGTGCTTGAACTGAACGAGCCGAGCTTGCGCACCTGGGCGGGACTGATGACGTCGCCAGGTGGCGTGGCCGCTCTGCGCGTCATCGACGCGGAATGTCCGCCCGACGCCTTGGCCTTTCAGGACGATGTCAACAGTGAGCCGGAGAACTCCGCTGAGCGTGTGCAGACTTTCCGCGCGATGGCCTCGCCGCAGGCCTATGAGCTAGCCGGCCATCTGGCTGCCGTCGATCCGCTGACGCTTCCCGTGATGCGGCTGGTCCAGGCCGCTGCCCTCCCCGAAAGCAGCCCCGTCTGCCTGGCGGAGGTCATGGTGAGCGGCCTCATGCATGTAGAGGACCCGCTCGAGGGGCAGGACGTATTCGCCTTCGCGCCGGAGGTTCGCAGTGTGCTCCGCACGGTGGTCAGGGCTGGCTCCGCACAGCGCACGGTTGACGCAGTCAGCGACTTCATCACGCCGCGCCTCGGCCGTACGCCGGACTTCCCGGCAATCATCGCCGACCGTTCAGGAACGCTGGCCCTGCCGCGAGGCGGCGAGCCGCTCGCTGAGCTGCCGTCTGAGAAGGATACGGACGGGGCGGGCGGACGTACGAGAACTCCGCGCGCGGGACAGTTCGCCGCGCTCGAAGACCAGCGGGCCACTTTCACCGACGCCTCTGCCAGGAGGTCCGTTCCAAGGCACCGCGTGCATGCCCTGATCGTCGGCATTGAGCGCTACGGCATCGCGCCCTCCTGGGACCTACCCGGGCCCGCCCGGGACGCGGTCAGATTCTACCAATTGCTGCGAGCCGCCGGCGTGCCAGACGAGCAACTGCGACTTCATCTTGCCCCATTGCCCTCCTATGTCCCTGACGTGCACCACGAACCCGCTGACTACGCGACCCTGCGTCGCACCCTTGTCCGCGAAATACCACGGGTTACGGGTGACGTGCTTTGGGTGTGGTGGGGTGGTCACGGTGTCATCGACCGTTCCGGTCACCGGCGGCTGTTCTGCGCAGACGTAACCGCCGCCGATAAAGTGACGCTCGATTTGGATTCTGCTCTCAACCGGTTCGCGAGTGACGCCGTCCCAGAACTCACCGACCAACTGTGGATCGTAGACACCGCCGGAAATTTCGAGGACGATCTCAGGTTCCAGGAACCGCTGCCGTCCGAAGCTCTACCCATCGGGAGGCGAACCCAGACTCACCGCCAGACCCTGCTTCGCGCCGCTGGCGACGGCCAGGTCGCAGCCAATCTATCCGAGCGGGCCTCCGGACTTTTCTCCGACGTCGTGCTTGACCTACTGGCTGAACGTGCAGACGTGCTCCCCGGGTTGCCTGATCCGGAGGAACTGTTCACTGCCGTACAGGCGCGATTCACAGACCTCAGGAAAGCGGGCCATACGCAGCAGCGACCTGAGATCAGGCTGCAAAGCCCCGAACGCACCGTAGTGCTTCCTCCGGCAGAACCATCCACTCAAGAACGCCCCCTCTCGCCAGTGCTGAGAGCCGTGGAAGTCCTCCTCGAATTTCCGCTGATGATGGATCCACACGAACGACACACGGTGGTCGCTTCTTTGGGCCCCCAAGTCACGAGCGCACTGGCACGTCACAAAACCGCCCGCATGGATGCCATCAGCATTCTCACTGGGTTGGTCAACCTCCATCCCGAGGCACTTTGGGAGCTGTACGAGGCCGTAGTGACGATCGACGACGACCCTGAGCGCGGGCTGGCACTGCGCCAAGCCCTGCGTGAACTCAGCGCCTCGGCAGGAAACCCGCGCTAAGACCGGGTCCTACGTGGTGAGGCGTCGTTGACCTCGGTATGGGGCGGGGTACGTGGAATTGGATCGTTCCGAAGCCGCTGATCCCACCCTCGAGGGTGCGGCCGCAGGGTGGCGGAACTCAGGACACACCTGATGAGACGTTGTTCGCGGCCATCATCTACGTCCTGGTCAGCGGCTGCGCCTGGCGCCAACTGCCGCCCTGCTTCGGCATATCGAAGTCGACTGCCCACCGCCGGTTCCTGATCTGGTCGAGAGCCGGTGTCTGGGGGCGGCTGCACGAAGCCGTGCTGCACCGTTTCGACGACGCCGGCCTCATCGACGTCACCCGCGTCGTCCTCGACACCGCCCACGTCAGGGCTAAAAAGGGGGTGAACACACAGGTCCGAGCCCCGTGGACCGCGGTAAGCCGGGTTCCAAGATGCACATCCTGTCGGACACGAACGGACTGCCCCTCCTCGTCGGCGTCTCGGCCGGCAACACCCACGACAGCGAAGGGCTGAAGCCCATGATCGAGGGTCACCAAACGAGACACGTCCCCCACAGAGGCCGTCACTTCAAGCCCCAGCGCTTCCACGCGGACAAAGCCTACGACCGAGCCGACCTGCGCAAATGGCTTCGCGGGAAGCGCATCGGAGTGCGCATCGCCCGCAAAGGGATCGAGTCCAGCGAACGATTAGGGCGGCGCCGCTGGGTCATCGAGCGGACGATGTCCTGGCTGTCCGGCTACCGGCGTCTGAGCCCTCGCTACGAGCGCGATCCCCGCAACTACCTGGCCTTTCTCGGTCTCGCCGCTGCCCTGTGCTGCTACAAACGACTCGTCCGCCTCGCCACGTAGGACACGGTCTTAACCCCATCGAGTCGACCTTCGCGACCGTCCGTCTGCGGACCAAGGTCACCAAGGGCGCCGGATCCCGGGCCGCCGCCCTGGCGATGGTCTTCAAGCTCGTGGAGTCCGCCCAGGCCCGCTGGCGAGCCGTGAATGCACCCCACCTCGTTGCCCTCGTCCGCGCTGGGGCCCGCTTTGAACGCGGCCAGCTCGTTGAACGGTCGCAGACGACCGCGGCGTGAATAGGGTGGCGGACCTGCCTCGAAGTTCGAGAACATCCGGTCATGTTGGATGGCACGGCAGGACAGGACCTTCCGGTCGGCCTCGCGTTCCGGCCGTATCGCGGCGACGAAGACCACGGTTCCATGGCCGCGGTGCGGCTGGGGTGTGTTGAACGGGACGGGGTCGATGTCCATTCGGTAGTGGAAGGGCTCCCGACAGCGGCCGCGATCGCCGAAGCTTCTGCCAAGTTGGAGGTGCGATGTGCCGGTTTGGTGTCAGTGGGTGGGTGTCAGTGACGGCATGTCAGGTCGGGATGTTCTTGCTGGTCGGGCGTTTGTGAAGGACAGCGTCAGTGCCATGGGGCGGTATCTGCAATGGGCACCGCTGTCATGGGGCGGTACACCTTTCCTTGTTCCGCTGTCATGGGAACGGCACTTCTGATCCTTCGGGGGCCGGGCGGCGGCACGGTGGTCGGCGTCGGGTTCGCGCGTCGGGAGGGTGTGGGGTGGGGGAGCCGGGCGTGTGGGGTGAGGTGACGGCGGGGCTGATGGTGTCCAGGCCGGTGCTGGTCGCGCGGCTGCTCGAGCTCGAGGCGGCCGGGGCGTTGACCACGGCGCACGTGCGTGCGGGCGCGCAGGTCGGTGGGGTGAATGTGCGCACGGTGTGGCGCTGGCTGGACGCGGCGCGGACGGAAGGCCGTGTGGAGCGCAGGCCGCGGGCCCGGCTGGAGTTGTCCGACCAGGCGTGGGAGGTGCTGGCGCAGGCGGGCGGGAACGTGGCGGTGCTGCACCGGCATTTGAAGGATGCCGGGGGAGAGGTGCCGTCGCTGGCGTCGCTGTACCGGGTGGTGCGGCGGGACCTGGAGGCCGGCAGGGTCTTGCCGGACCGCGTGGTGGTGCGGCGGGAGCGGGAGGAGCAGCGGACACGGCAGGCGCTGGCTGACCTCGCGCTGGTCGGGACGCGTGAGGGCGGCGCGGCGGAGGCGGCGGCGTGCCGGCCGCCGTACCCCGTGCCGGCGGCGGCGTTCGCAGGCTTGTCGGTGGGGGAGGGTGGTGCGGTGGCGGGTGTGGCGTTGCCGGCGGGAGCACAGCTGGTGCGGACGTCGTCGGTGCGGGCGGTGGCCGAGGCGGTCGGGCAGGCGATGGCGGTTCAGGGCGCGGTGTGTGTGTTCGGTGATCCGGGCCGGGGCAAGACCGCGGCCGTGCGGATGGCGCTCCACGAGGTCCCGCGGGGCTGGAGAGTGACGTGGGTGCCGGTGCCGGTGCGCCCGTCGGTGTCCGGCATGAGGCGGGCGGTGTTCGATGCTTTGGCGTTGCCGGGCCGTTTCCCGCACACGTCGGCGCTGGCTGACGCCGCGGTCGCGGGGGCTCTGGGGGAGGCGCGGGTGCTGGTGGTCGATGAGGCGCAGCGCCTGCCTGTGCCGTGCCTGGAGTACCTGCAGAGCCTGTGGGACGACCCCGGCACGAGGATCACGCTGGTGCTGTGCGGGTCGGGCAGCGAGCGGGCGCTGGCCCGGCTGCCGCAGTTGGCGTCGCGGGTCGGCGCGTGGCAGGAGGTTCCGCGCCTGGCCGCAGCGGAAGTGCCGGCCGTGGTGACCGGCTTTCATCCGTTGTGGCGTACCGTCCCGGCTCCGGATCTGGCGTGGATCGACCGGTCGTGCGCCCACGGCACGTTCCGCATGTGGGCCGCTCTGACTGCCCACCTGCAGAACGCGCTGCTCACCACCGCTGACGCGGCCGTCGACCGGGCTTTGCTGAGGCGGCTGTTCAGGAGGGTCGCGCCGCCGCTGTGAACCAAGCTTTCCTGGCGATTGCAGGCGCTCGGCATCCGGCGCGCACACGACGTCCCACCGCGCGAGGGGAACTGACATGGAGGACGGTGACGCCGTCCGTACAGGCGGCGGATTGCCCGCGGCGTCGAGGACGGCACTGCGTGGTCCGGCGGTGCGGCGGCTGCTCGCTCTGCGGGCGGGGAAGAAGCTGACGGCAGGCCATGTGCGGGTGGCTGCGGACGCGTTGGGGGTGGCGGAGCGCACGGTGTGGCGGTGGCTGGCCGCGGCTGAGGGGGATGAGGCCGCGGCCGCCAGCCCTGGTGCCCCGGCCCGGGCTGGGGCGAGGTTCACGCTCACGCCCGAAGTCCGTGGGCTGTTGGCGCTGTGGAAGGGCAACGTGCGGGCCGTCCATCGCGAGCTGGTCCTTCGTGCCGCTCGGCAGTCTCCGCCTGCAGACGCACCGTCGCTGACGACGCTGCATCGCGCGATCCGCCGGGACCTGACGCCGGGGGAGCGGGCCGGACTCGCGAAAGGCGAGCGGGCGGCGCGCAAGCATGATGTGTTCCTGGCCAGGCCGCGGGGCTGGCGCAACCAGGTGTGGGAGACCGACCACATGCAGGCCCCGGTGCTGGTCGACGTCGACGGCACCGCCCGTAGGCCGTGGATCACGTGGTTCACCGACTGCGCCACCAACGCGATCACGGGTGTCGCGGTCACGCCGGGGGATCCGTCGCGGGAGTCGGTGCTTTCCGCACTGCGCTCCGCGGTCCTGCGCGAGGACCCCTACGGTCCGTTCGGCGGCCTGCCGGAGAAGGTACGGGTGGACCGGGGCAAGGACTTCCTGTCCAGGACGGTGACCGCCGCGTTCGATCTCCTGGACGTGACAGTGGAGGACCTGCCCGCCTACACCCCCCACCTCAAGGGCACCGTGGAGGGATTGAACCGGGCGGTGGAGAGCATGCACCTGGCCGCGCTGCCCGGCTACGCCCGCCAGCCGCGCCCCGGTAAACGCTCTTCCCGTCCGAAGGACGAAGTGCTGCTCGGCTTCGAGGACTTCACCGCCCGGCTGCTGGCCTGGACTTCGTGGTGGAACACCGAGCACCGTCCCGCGCCGTTGCGGGGCCGGACTCCGCTTGAGGCGTGGCAGGACGATCCCACCCCGCTGCGGGACGTGCCGGTCGCAGATCTGTGGACGTTCACCCTGGAAGACGCCGGCACCCGCACGCTGACCACCCGCGGAGTCCGCTTCAAAAAACGCGACTACGTGGGAGCGTGGATGACCGGTCAGGCCGGTATCCAGGTCAGGGTCCGCTTCATGCCCCACCACGACCACCGGATCGAGGTCTACCACGCGGCCACCGGCCGCTACCTCGGTCCCGCAGATCTGGCCGACCGGGCCACCGAGGAACAAGTCAGCGCCGTACGAAGAGCACGGGCCGCCCGTACCCGCCGCCTGAAGAAGGACCTGGAGGCTTCCCAGCGCGAGCGCTACGCCGCCGTGAACCGGCCCGCCGCCCCGCAGCGGCTTGGTGCGTTGACCACCGCGCAGGCCGAGGCCGAACTCGCCCAGACTGCCGGCACCGACCTCGCGCAGCTCGCGATGCCGGACCTCATCCCGCCCGCCGCGCCCCCGGCCCACTGGCGCACCCCTGCTTCCCTGGCCGCGCTGACCACGCCAGGCCCGCGCGTCCTGCACCCGCCCGGCCTTGATGGCGCTTCCGCCCCGGACGGCTGCGACGGGCGGGCCGCACGTCCCACCACCGATGAAGACGGAGATGCCTCGTGACCGCAGCCGCCTACCAGTACGTCGACCTGCCCGACGCCTCCGTGGTTACCACCCGCGCCCTGCTCACTGCCCGGGAGAACATCACCGACACCGTCGCCGCACGCGCCATGATGTGCATCCACGGCGGCGCCGGCTTCGGCAAGACCCTCGCCGTCAACACCTGCCTGCGCGCACTCGAACCCGACGAGGACGTCCGACGGGTCACCTTCCGGGCCCGTCCCACAGCCCGCGCGGTGCGCTACGAACTGTTCACCGCGCTCGACCTGGCCGGTGAACCACCGCGCCACCCCAGCGAGTTCGACCGCCTGCTGAAAACTGCCCTGGCCGAACGCCCCCGCACCTTCCTCGTCGACGAGGCGCAGTGGCTCAACGGGGAGGCGTTCGAATACTTCCGCTACCTGTGGGACGAACCCTCAACCCAGCTCGCGATCATCTTCGTCGGCGGGGAGGGCTGCCACACCGTGCTGCGCCGCGAACCGATGCTGTCCTCCCGCATCTTCATCTGGCAGCACTTCACCCGCCTCACCCCCGCCGAGGTCCTTGAGGTGATTCCGCTGTTCCATCCCGTGTGGGCCGACGCCGACCCCGACGACATCGCCTTCGCCGACCAGCATGCCGCGCACGGCAACTTCCGCGCTTGGGCCCAGTTGACCGCCCACACCCGCACCGCCCTGACCCGCACCGGCCGCTCCCGTGTCGATCAGGAGCTGCTGCGCTGGGCCTTCAGCCGCCTCGCCTGACCACCACGCCGCCATGCCGCCCGCCGTGCCACCGTCCGTCGCCGTGGTCATCGACCCGGGCGACGATGCGGTTCACACGCACACCGCCCTGGCCGCCCACCATCCGCCCTCCGGGCGGATCACCCTGCACCCCGGCCCGGGCACCACCAGCGAGACCGGCCTCGCCCACGACCTTCTCGCCGCCCTGGGCAAACCGCCCCTGCTCCCGGGGCGTTTCCCCGCCGGCCGTCAGCCCGCCTGGGAAGCCGCCACCGCATGGATCACGGCCCTGCCCGTCACCCGGCTGACCGTCCTGCGCGCCCACCGCCTCACCGCCCGCCGCACGATGCGCCTCCTGCAGCTGCGCGCCCTCACCGGCATCCACCTGACCCTGGTCTGCCACCGCCCCCATCTGCCCGCCGCCCTGCATCAGGCGCTGCAGACGGCCGACTACTGCGTCACCGCCGACTTCCAGGCCGCCCGCCGCCACTACTTCGGCGCGACCGCCCCCGTACCCCAGCTTGTTGACCAGCCCGCCCGACCGACTGACCGGTGGCTCACCCTGCCCGTGCTGGACCGTCTCGTCTCCTACGACAGCCCCGCTCCATGTACCGCCCCGTGCGCGCCGCCGGCGATCACCTTCCGGCACCGCCCGCCACCCGCACCGCTCACCGAGCAGACAGCCCGGGAAGTCGCCCGACGCCTGGCCGCCGTGACCGCCCACCCCCGCTTGGCCGCCGCGCTCGCCGCCGCGCTCTTCACCGGTGTCTCCTTCCAGCAGCTCGCCACCGCCCGTCCCGGCGACTACGACGACGCCGCGGCCGCTTTGGCCCTGCATGACCGCGCCCGCTACACCGACGGCTGCGCCTCGCACCGGGTGCCGCCGTGGGCGCGCGTCTTCCTGAAGGCCGCCGTCTGCTTCGCCCGGCTCGCTCCTGGCCAGGACCAGCATCTGCTGGCCGGCACCCACGACCGCACCCACCTGTTGGGTGTGGCGGAGGCGGCCAGGCTCCGCCCGACCCAGCCGCCCGCCAGCCAGCGCACCGGTCCTGTCGGCCGTATCCAGTGGGACTGGCGTGAACGTAAGGAAGCGCAGTGCTACGACGCGATGCTGACACGGCACCAGATCCCGCCCTCGTCCTGAGCCCGAAGCCAGGTGTACGTCAGTCGATGGAGAAATCGGCGAACTCCACGTCGGTGAAGGCGATCCCGAGACCGTGGGCGCGCCGGCCTCCGTCCCGGAAGTAGGCATGCCCCAGAGCACGGGCGAGGATCACCAACTGCTGCTGCTCGCCCCCACCGGCGTCCCGGGCGGCGAACAGCTCGCGGGCCACTTCGCCCGACAGGTACTGGGTGATCAGCCGTACTCGCGGATCGTCCGACGAGCCTGCCGGAGCGGCGAATCCGAACCGCGCCCTGGTGTGGAAGACAAACCCGTCGGCCTCGGCCCGGGCCCTTCGGCGGGCGCGCACCAGGGGCTGCCACCGTGCCCTGACGGCCTCATCGATCAGCCCCGCATGCACAGCACTGGGACGGCGGCGCATTCCCGGCCGGGTGGTGACCCACCTCTGTACCGTGCGCTGGGAGATCCCCAGGAGGAGAGCCACGTTCTTCGTGGAGCCCTTCTCCGCCCTGAGCAGGAAACGCACAGCGGCATCCCTCGTAGGCACGGGACGGGTCAGTAACGCCCGCTCAAGCCCTTTGACGATCTCACCCATGGCCGCCCCCGAGCGTTCTGCCACCGCGATGGCTGGTGCACGGCGGCCGTCTGCTCTCCCAGATCTCTCACACCAAGCCGCTCTCCTCGGTCAGTTCAGGCATAGCCAGGACACCAACTGGGGCCCTCGGCTACAGAGCCAGCAGTAACCCAAGCCTGAGAACGCCCTTCCCGAAGCAACCGTGAACCCCCAACCGCATTTACGCCATCCGTACGCGTTTGGTACGCGAAATATGCGCTTCACGCTAGAGTCTGGGTAGGAGGTTCTGTATGTCCGAGCTGTTCGACGCGGTTGACGCGCTGGTCTCGTCCCGCTCCCCGTTGCCGCCCCCGGCGGAACGCAAACGGCTGCGTCAGGCGCACGGTCTGACGCTGGACGAGGTGGCCGCCGCACTGCAGGTGCGACGGGCGACGGTCAGCGGCTGGGAGGCCGGTAAGACCGAGCCGCGGCCGCCGGAGCGCGATGCCTATGCCCGCATGCTGAGGCAGCTCGCCCAGCTCTACCCCGCCAACGCCCCGGTGCTCTCTGGGGACACGGCAGTCCCCGAGACGCCTGCCGTCCCGGCCGTTCCTGCGCCATCGGTCGCTGAACCGGCCAGAGCGCGCACCGAACCCGCAGACCGGATCCCGGAGCCGGCTTCCGAGGACACCGCGCTGCGCCCCGCCGCTGTGCCGCATCCGGGGGCCACGACCAGGCCGACGTCGCGTCGGTCGCCCGCGCGGAAGGCCGCCCCCGCCAGCAGCCCAGCCGGTGGCGCCGATCCGCGTTTCGAGAACGGTCCGCTCGCCATCGTCGACGTCGAAGACGGTCAGGTGCTGGCGTACTGCGCCAGCGGCCTGGTACTTGATGTACCAGCGAAGTCGATTGCGGCCCTGGTGGAGTGGACGCTGAGCGAGGGGCGGCTCGGTCAGCCGAAGCTGTCCGGGCCGGGCAAGGACGCCGACCCGCTGATCGTGCTGACCGACGCCGCATGCGAGCACTACGGCCTGCCCGTCACGCTCACCAAGGAGGAGCGCCTGGCCGGCCGGATCCCGGAGGGCCACAAGGTCATCAAGCAGCTGACGCGCGCCGACTGGCAGCTGACCAAGCGCGGGTTCGGGCCGTGGGCGAGGATCTACCGCCCCACGCAGGGCTCAGAGCGCTCCTGCGTGCAGTTGTGCATTCCGTCGTGGGACGCGCTCGACACCCGGCACTGGGCCGACACAGGGCAGTTGCCGCCTGCGGACCTGGCCCGGCTGCTGGGCACGTATGCGACCCGCGTGATGACGCCGCGCGGATCGACCGCCGTGACCGGCCTGGAGCTGATGACTGCCCTGCACCCGCCGACCCGTGCCTCCGAACCGGACGCAACGGGCAAGCGGCACTCCGAGCACAACCCCGGCTCTCTGGGCAAGGACCCGGTGGACTGCGCACCGTGCGAGGCCCCCGACGGCCACCCGCTGCTCACAAACCTGCCGCGCTTCCACCACCGCACCCCGGCTGAAGTCTTGGTGGAGGAGGCGTACGACTGGGCGCGCCCGCTCACCGACGCCGAATGCCTTCGCCCCCACCTGGTGGGCATCGACGTGAACATGGCCTTCGCCGCCGGCGCGAACGGCCTCACGGTCGGCCTGGGCGCGCCGACGCACGTCAAGAACCCCGTCTTCGACGCGAAACTGCCCGGCTCCTGGCTGGTCGACCTGTCCCACGTCGACCTGTCGAGGGTGAAGGTTGCCAAGGACAAGTGGGCGGAGCTGGACGGCAGTCTGCTGCCGAGCCCGTTCACGCCGAAGGGCGAGCGGCCCGAGGGGCCGGCCTGGTACGCGACGCCGACCGTGGCGTACGCGGTGGAGCTCGGCTACGACGTGACGCCGATCGAGGCGTACGTCCGCCACGACAACGGCCGCTACCTGGACGGCTGGTACAACCGGCTGCGTGATGCGTACCTGGCCACGATGGCCGACCTTGGGGTGGGCGCCGATCTGGCGCCGGAAGAGTTCCTCGCAGCGATGGATGGCTACCGGCAGCGTGACCCTCAGCTGGCGATCGTGGTGTCCGCGGTCAAGGCGACCGTGAAGGGCGGCATCGGCAAGCTGCGCGAGCGCCCGCGTGGTGAGGGCTGGAAGCCCGGGCAGCCGTGGCGGGCCCTTGCCCGGCCGACGTGGCGCCCGGACATCCGTGCCGCCGTCATTTCCCGTACGCGGATCAACATGCACCGCAAGATCGTCAAGCATGCGGCGTTCAGCGGGCAGTACCCGGTGGCCATCCTTTCGGACTGCGCCGTCTATGCCTCTGACGGGCCGTCGCCGCTGGACTTCCTGCCCTACCGGGACGGCAAGCCGCTGCCGGGCGGTTTCAAGCTCGGCGTGAACCCCGGGCTGGTCAAGTGGGAGGGCACCCAGAGCGTGCTGTGGGGCGAGGGCGTCCGCGAACAGTTCAACGCCCCAGAGCTCAACCTCGCCCGGTACATCAAGGACGGCACCGTCACCGACGTCGACAGCGGGGAGTAGCAGGTGATGAGCCCGTTCGGGGACGGCCTGGACGCCGCGGTGCAGAAGGCGTTCACCCGCCCGGTGCCCAAGAGCGCGCCCGCGCAGATGCGGTACCTGGTCAAGCAGCTCAAGGGCACCAAGGCGGTCGCCCAGATGCTGCGGATCTCGCAGCGCACGGTCGAGCGGTACGTGAAGGACCAGATCAAGAAGCCCCGCCCGGACCTCGCCGCCCGTTTGGAGGCCGAAGTGAAGAAGCGGTGGCAGCCGCAGATCCGTGCCCAGGCGCGGCAGAAGGCGGCGACCACCGGCGGCATCGTCATCGACACCCGCGCCCGGATCGGCTACACCGCGCCGATCGGGACGACGGACGAGGACCGCCTCCGGCACCTGACCGTGGCGCTGCCGCCGCAGTACGCCGCCCGCCTCTTCGACGCCCAGGAGCAGGGCGCCACCGACCAGCAGCTCCAGCAGATCGCCGCCGAAGCGCTCAAGGAGGTGTACTTCCAGGACAACGGCCGTCGCGCCGGCCAGCTGGAGGAGGTCCGCTTCACCGGTATTGAGCACCTCGAGTTCGACCTGTAGATCCCGAACAGCCGCGAGCCCCGCCGACCGTTCGTCTGCGCGCCCGTCAACTCCAGCGCCTGGAACTCTTCGGTGGCCTCGCCGATGTAGTCCAGGCCTGTCCTGTCCATCCGTACGTAAGCCCCTCCCGCTCCACCGGCCTGGCCGAGGCGCGCACAGAACGGCTGCTGGCCAAGAAGTCGCTGTACGGCTCGCTGGGTGCCTCCGAGCGGGAAACGGCCACCCCGTCGGAGCAGTGCCTGAAGGGCTCTCAGAGGGCCGTCTGTGCCCTCGTGTTGTGGGCGCTGGCGGAACGGGGCCAGGGGCGCGAAGGGGGGTCGGCGGCCGGATGAGCAAGGTGGTCGGTCGGGCCCGCCGTCGTGCCGGGACGGCGGCGGCCGGGCATGCGGGTTGTGGAGCTCAGGCGTACCCCCATCCCAAACAGTAGTTATCCCAGTTGACCTTTCACCTGGGTCTCTCACCTGGATCTGTCACATGGCACTTTCACCGGTCCTTACAGACACCCGCTGGAACGTCCATGACCATCTGCTGGTACGTCAGATCGTTTGAGGCTGGATCGTTTGGGGTTGCAGGGCTCAGCTGGCTACCTTCTGGTGCATGAAGACGACGACGCCCGCCAAGCGGGACATACAGGAGACGACCGCGACCGGGCGGGACACGCGTACGGCGGTCCTCACCCGTTCGATCCGGGCCAACGTGCCGCTGCGCAAGACATTCGTCCAGGCGAACAAGGGGGCCGCCAGCCGCCATGGGCCCCTGAAGGACTTCGTGACCGGGAGAGACCTACGGGGCCTCAAGGCCTACCTGATCATCGTGGCCGCGTGCAGCAACGGGGACAACGGCTGGTCGACCACGCACGACAGCGCGGTGTGGGCGCGGCTGATGGACATCCACGAGACCGCGACCGACCAGTCCGCCCGTACCGGTGCCTGGCGGGCCCTGCGCCGACTACAGGCGCGCAAGCTGATCGAGTGCAACCGCAGCGGAACCATGATCACAGTCACTCTCCTGCGCGAGGACGGAAGCGGGAAGCCCTACGATCGCCCCGTGGGTGACGCGGAGGAGAACCGCTTCCTGCAGATCCCGACCACGTTCTGGACGCTGGGCCGTGACGAGGACTTGGACCTGCCGGGCCTGGCCCTGTTCTTGGTCGTCGCCCGCGAGAAGAACTGGTCGACCTTCCCCGCGGAGAAAGCCCCCGAGTGGTACGGCTGGTCCCCAGACACCCACGAACGCGGACTGAAGAAGCTCGTCGCCCTTGGGCTCGTCGAGCGACGCGAACGCCGCACCAAAGCCCCGCTCTCCCCGCTCGGCTTCACCACGGCCCACCAGTACCAGCGCACCGCCATCACACGGCCGCGCAAGCCCAGGAAGACGGCCGCACCCGCTGGGCGGTGATCCCGGTCGTCTTGCAGGCCTCAACCCCGCCGTCTCGGCACTCTGCTGCCTGCCCGCCACCCCGCGACGCAAGGGGTGCGGGCGCCTCATGCTCCGCGTTCCGCCTGCGGACCGTCCGCAGGCATCCCCGGGAGGGAACCCTCATGCCCACCGCTACCAACCAGTCCCAGCAGCCGCCGGCCACGCAGCCCTCGGGCACGGACCCCGTACTGCTCCTGGTGCTGGCAATCGTCTTCGTCCTGGCGCTGGGCGCCACGCTCTACCTGTGCCTGGTCCACCCTTCGTTGACCGGGCCGATCGGGGCGGTGGGTGGGGTGGCCTCGGCGCTGGTTGCTGCGTTCGCGGTGGCGTTTGCCCTCCGCCGGCGCTGACGACCTGTGGGCTGGGCCGCTGAGATCGCACGGCCGCGTCCAGACCGTCAAAACCCTGCACCCCGGGCCCCATGCGGTAGATCTGCTGACGGCACAAGGCACCCAGGACGCTTGTCCTGGGTGCCTGGCGGTGTACGTCGCTGACCATCCGATTCACCGCCCGGCCGACTGGCGGCCCTCACGCCCACTCCACACCGAGTTCCGCGAGTACGGCGCGCTGGGGCTCGGTGAGCTTGTCCCGGCGCTGTTTCTGGTTGGCGTACCAGACACCCAGTTTGTGCTCATGCTTTTGGCCGTCGACTACGACGGTTTCGACATGCCCCCGCGGTACGGCTTTCTGGGCACCCTCGCGTTCGATCCACTGGGTGAGGGCCTCAACACCCCGCTGGAAGGCCGCCGACAGCTTCCCGGCGCTCTTGGCCGTGGGGGCCGGGACGGGCCGTTCGGCGGGCTTGACGCCCAGCTGGTTCAGCCGTTCCTGCTGTTCGGTGGACAGCAGCTTCCAGGTGGCGGGCTGTTTCTGCCGCTTCAGCCACCGTCCGATGTCGTCGCCGTCCATGAGGACGCCGGGGGCGATGTCGGGCAGGCTGCCGTCGGCGTCGACAAGGTCGGCGAGGACGCGGTAGTGGCGCTGCCAGTCCAGCGGCCACGGGCAGTCCCAGTCCGGGTCGACCGCGGCCAGCTGCTTCGCGCGCTCCGCCGCCCGCTCCGGGTCCTTCCCCAGGCCGCCCTTTCGGCGCAGATTGGCCGTGTGCTGACCGACCGGGACCATCGCCTCGCCCTCGCCCCACACGGCGTCCTGCCGGGGCGCGAGGTGACCTGTGGCCTGCCGGTAGGAGCGCAGCGCGGCGAGCTTGGACTCCCACGCCTCTTCGCCCGGCTCCCACACCATCCCGGCCTCCGGCGCGTCCAGCAGGGTCTTGCGCCGCTCCTCCAGCTCCCCGGCCCGTAGCGCCTTCCGCTGCTGGTGGACCCATCGCCCAAGCGGAAACGCCTTCGTCGCTCCGACTTCGACCTCAACGTCGTAGGGCACGGCGTAGAGGTCGGTGATCTTGTTCTCCTTGCGCCAGCGGAGCAGGGCCTGGTAGCCCTCGAGCCACACCAGGGACTCGGGCCGGTAGACCCGGGTGCGCAGGAAGGCCGCGATGGTCGCGGCGTCGCGCGGGCTGGAGAAGTACAGTAGCGCCGCTTCGGCGGCGGCCTGCGTGTCGTCCTCCTGGTCCTCGCCGTCACCCTCGCCGCCGGCCCCGACGATCTGCCCGTCCTCGTCACGCCGGACGTGGACCTTGCGCTTCCCGCTCGTGAGCGCACGGGAGGCGAGCTGCTCGACGAGTCGTTCATCATGACTGCGGAGTCCTTGGAGGACCGCTACAAGGGGGCGGAACGAGGCACTGGCGACCATGTCGGTCGGGTCTTCGCCGGGCTCCAGGAAGACCGGCACGATGATCCGCGCGACCTTGGTGGAGCCGTCTTTGTTGAGGCGGAGCGCCCGGCCGATGTTCTGCACGATCTCCACCTGCGAGCCGCGGGTGTCGGCGAAGCAGACGGCCTCGACTCCCCGCTCGCCGGTGATGTCCACGCCCTCCCCGAGCACGCGAACGCTGGCGAGGAAGGCGCGGTGCACCCGGCGCCCTGCCACGTCGATGCCGTTGGCGAACTGCCGAAGGACCTCGCGCCGCTCGCTGACGAGGTGGTCACCGCACAGCCACGCCGACCACACCCGGTCCGGGGGTACGTGGCGGCCGGCCTCCAACTCGTAGAACTCCGCGTCGATCGAGGACTTCGGCAGCTTGTCGGCGGCGGCCAGGTCCTCATCGGAGGCGTCGTTGACATACAGCTCGGCAGCGGTCTCCGGCAGCTTCTCCGCGAACGCGGCGGCCTCCTCCACCTTCTGGTGGAACGTCATGACCGTACGCAGGTTGTACGCGGCCGCGTGCTCCAGGAGGGCGGTCTGCAGGAGCGCCAGGCGCCGGCCCCGCCGCGCCTCCTCCGACTCCCCGAGAACGGGCGAGGGGTCGCGGATCTCCAGCACGTCGATCTCAAATCCCGCAAGGATTTCGCGCTCGATCGCCTCGCTCAGGCCAAGCTCTGCGAGCCATGCGCCGTAGGTGCCCTCCGGGTCATCGGCCATCGTCGCGAGCTCCACCTCCTGGCCCTCCGCGCCCTTCTGCGGCCGGGCCGCAGCGAGGATGCGCGGAGTCGCGGTCAGGTAGAGCCGGAAGTCGGCAGGGATGCGGGCGTTGTCGTGGATCGCCGCCCACGGCCGACCAAGATCACCGGCGGTTCCGTGGGCCTCATCCACGATCGCGAGGTCGAAGCCTGTCATCTGCTGGCCATACAGGCGCTCCCCGCCCGCCAGGGCGGCCCCCAGTGGCCCGCGAACCTTCCGCTGGCCCTCGGGTGCGTCGATGTCCTCGCGGTCCACGAGAGAGGCGTACGTAGCGAACACGACCACGGGCCCCGAGCCCCCCCACAGGGCGAGCTGGATGGGGTTGGTGGTGGTGCGCACCCCCAGCGAGTTGAGCACCGGGTCGTTCTCCAGTGAGCACACCGCGACCATGGGGGAGCGATGACCCACCGCCCGCCACGCCTGGGCGGTCTGCACGAGCAGGTCCAGGGTCGGCACGGTCACGAGGATCCGGCCTTCGGGGAAGCACTCCAGGGCGCTCGCGGCAGCCATGATCGTTTTGCCTGAGCCGGTCGCTGACACGATCGTGCCACGGGCACCCTGAGGGGGCACGGATGATCTTGCAGGGAATCCGACCCACTTGCGGAAACTCGACTTCTGGTCGAGCTGATGTTTCTTGAGTGGAATCCTGCTCATCGTCCGTCCTCGCTCGTGTGGTACAGCCAGCTGTTCTGAAGCCTTTCGAGCGTGGTTTCCTCCTGGCCGTGCTTCGCCCAGATCCCTTCGAGCCAGAGCGGGGACGTCTCGATCCTCTCGCACAGCGCGAAGCACCCGGGCAGGTCGATCAGCACGAGCTCACCCGCGAACATGCCGCCGGGCCCGTAGCGGCGCCACAGCCGCTCCAGCCGCGCTCGGTGCTCGTGCAGGCACGCCTCCAACGCCTGCGGGTAGGTCTTCCGCTCCGCCATGCGCACGGTCCGCAGTGCGACATCCACGAGCTCCCGGGCCGACTCCCTGTCCCACTGCTCCGAGCTGGTGCCGGTCACGGCCGCGTAGTGCTGCTCGCAGACGGCGAGGACCTGCTCGATGAGCTCCGCCGGGGCCTCGCTGTCCTCATCATCGCGGGGGCGCCGGCCTTCGGCTTGCAACAGACGCACGGAGGGCCGGGCTTCGGCTTCCACCAGGTCCAGGCCGTGATGGGCGAGGTGGGCCAGGAGCAGGCGGGACAGGACCTGCCCGTCCCTGGCGTACAGCTGAGCGTGCTCCTCTTCACTGTCGGAGGAGACGATGGCGCGAGTGAAGACGGTGTCGAAGAAGAACTCGGACAGGACACCGACCAGCTCCGGGCGTGCAGACGCCGACTGGTCGTCCAAGGCGGCAACAGCGGCGTCCATGACCGCAGTGAGGAACCGCCCGCGAGCGGCCTGCAGTTGACGAGCCTCGCTCTGCGGGCTCTCCTCGACGGCCTCCACAACGCGGTACAAGCCCTGGTCCCCGTACAGGCCACCCGGCTTCTCCTTCGCCCGGCGCACCTTTGCCACGGCCTCCTCAACGGACCGCGCGTAGGTGTAGTTCGTCACCACCGAGGCCCCGGGGTGCGCCGGGTCGGTCCGCTGCGCCACGATCCGATAGCGGATCAGCCCGGAGTCAGACTCCACCGCCCCACCGCTCGCACCTTCCTGACGGCCCCGCAGCGCTTGGCGCCAGCGGTCCGCCTGGGCGTCATTCTCGGAGGAGTAGGCGTCCCAGCTCGTGCCTCCCATCAAGGTCCAGATGCGCCGCAGCTCGTTCCGCCGAACCGCTGCCAGCCGCTCCTCCGTACTGAGCGGCCTCGGCTGGTCCTCTCGGCTTTCCAGGCCACCCGCAGCCACCAGCCGCTCGTGGATCTGCTCCGCCGTCAATCCGGTAACCTCACGCTGGATTTCCTCCCGCGCCTTGAGGCGCTTTTCGACCTCAACGAATTCAAGTCGTTTCCCCTCCTCCCGGACCCACCCAAGTGGTTGGGGGGTGTCCCGTGTTTCCGCCAACGGTACATGCTGCATCAACCTGAGGCACCCACTACACTGGAACCCACACGAACGAGCGACCCCCCACCCCAGTAGCCAGCCCCGCCCGCCGACCCCCCACCCCAGTAGCCAGCCCCGCCCGCGCCAGCGGGCCCCAAGGGACTGGAGGCGCAGCCGGAAGGACCGTCAGGCGGGGGAGCGCAGCGGACCCGCCCAGGAGTCCGCAGGACTCCCCAACTCCCCAAGAATAGGGCCCACTAGCCGCACCTGACATGCTCTCAGTGGGCGAGCGCGCACCGCGCGCTGCGCCGGACGCATCGCGGCCGGCCCCACCGGATCCCGAAGCGCAGCGCAGGGATCTGCCCACGCATCGCGTGGGCAGCGGGAGCGCAGCGACCGCTCCCCTTGCACATCGCGCAGCGATGTGGTACCCCGAAACACGGAGCGTGAGTGCTGATCGCTTCAGAGTGACTCCAGAGTGGGAGTCGTACGCCATTCGTGCAACACGAGCGCCCCACTGAGGT
>NZ_JBEXFB010000057.1:0-21280 GCF_040606575.1 Streptomyces sp. NPDC005402 | reverse complement strand
CTCCCTCGCCGACTACCTCACCAAGGTCGGAACCACCGGCCAGAAAACAGAGCAGAACTAACCCTCAGGATTTCTGGCGCAGCACACTAGTGCCGTGACCGTGAAGGTTCACCGGGGTGGTGCCTTCGATTTGCTGAAGGCGGGGGCGTGAGTGAAGCGAGCGTGGTGGGTTGCACGGCGGAGCCGCGTAGCAGTTCGGTCAGGTCGTGGGGCTGAGCCTGTTCAGTGGTTGGCCGCTGCTGTGATGCGGTCCAGCCGGAAGCCCCGGCCGGCCTGTCGCATGCGGCACCAGGCGATGAGGTACCACTGGCCGTCGGCGTTGAGCAGTCCGGCCGGTTCTACCGCGCGGTCGCTTTCGCGTCCTGCTGCGTCGTTGTAGGACAGCCGTAGCACCGTGTTGGTGGTGAGGGCTTGTTCCACTGCGGCGCGGACTGAGGAGTCGGTCGGCGAGGACAGCGTAACGACCCGTGCGGCGAGTTCCTGTGCCGCCGCCCCGGCGGGGCCGGTCATCGAGGCCGCGATCTTCTGGGCTGCTGTGCGGGCCGCGCCGGCGTACGGGGTGGAGGCGTCGGCCGCGGCGAGGGCGACGGCCACCGCCGAGGCTTCATCGGCGGTGAAGTGGATGGGGGCAGCGTCATCTCCGGGTCGATCGACCAGCCCCCGCCCCGCCCGGGTGTGGTGCGTACCGGGACACCGGTCTCCATCAGCACCTGGAGGTCGCGCTGCACCGTACGCGTGCTGACGACCTTCGCCCGCCCCTGGTTCGGGTGGGGCGACGCCCTCTTCGCCGAGCTGCTCCTCGACCTCACGGGACGCTCGACGGCAGCCCTGCACCCTCGCCTGTCCACCACCGAACCGCCCTCACGGTAAGGACACTTCCGACCTCCCGGCGCCGGCGGTCGCTACGATCTGCGGCGTGTGCGCAAACATTGTGGTCGCCGAAGACGACGCGAAGCAGGCCGAACTGGTGCGCCGCTACCTGGAGCACGAGGGTCACGCCGTCACGGTCGTCGAGGACGGCCGGACGGCTCTCGAGACGGTCCGGCACCAGGAACCCGACCTGGTCGTCCTCGACGTGATGATGCCCGGGGCCGACGGTCTCGACGTCGTACGGATCCTGCGCGCCGAACGCCGGGAGGTGCCGGTGCTGATACTGACGGCCCGCAGCACCGAGGACGATCTGCTGCTCGGCCTCGACCTCGGCGCCGACGACTACATGACCAAGCCGTTCAGTCCGCGTGAACTCACCGCCCGGGTAAGGACGTTGCTTCGCCGCAACCGGCGCGGCCCCGACCCGGCTCCGGCGACCGTACCCGCCCCCGCTCCCGCCTCGGAGCCCGAAGCGGCCCCGGACGACGAGGTGTTGACGGTCGGCGCGCTCAGGGTCGATCCCTCGCGGCACGAGGTGTCGGTCGCCGGGACGCCCGTCGAGTGCACGCCCGGTGAGTTCCGTATCCTCGCGGCGATGGCGGCCGAGCCCGGCCGGGTCTTCACCAGGGCACGGCTCCTGGACGAGCTGCACGGCTTCGACAAGTACATCAGCGGCCGGACCGTCGACGTGCACGTCATGAACCTGCGCAAGAAGATCGAGCGCGCCCCGCGACAGCCGGCCCGCCTCATCACCGTCTTCGGCGTCGGCTACAAACTCACGGACCCCGCGAAGAACGTCCGCCATGCGTCGTCCTGACAGGGGAGGTGCGGCGGAGGCCGCCCGGCTGCCGCTGCGCAAGAGCCTGGCGGGGCGGCTGTTGACCGTGACGGCGCTGGTGGCCTCGTGCTCGGTCGCCGCGACCGCCTGGCTGGCCGTGCAGACGACCTCCGTCGCGATCCGCCAGGAGCAGGGGCAGAACCTCAAGTCCGACGCGAAGATCTACAACACCCTCCTCGGCTACGCGGCCACCCACCCCGACTGGGACGGCGTCGACACCACCGTGCGAGATCTGGCCCAGGAGTCCGGGCGCCGGATCGTGCTCACCACGCCGGGCCGACGCCCGATCGTGGACTCGGCCGACTCGCGCTCAGCGGGCGGCGGTTCGTTCGACGATCTGCTCGCTCAGCAGCCCTCGGCGGTCGTGGATCCACGCTCCGTCGACACCGTGCTGGTGCCCGATGCGGCCAAGGCCGGCGCCGACCGCGTCGATCCACGGGCCGTGGGGCCCTTCCGGCTGCCCGCGAAGGAACACGACGCACTGCGGAAGGCCGCCGCCGAGAGGGTGGAGTGCCTCAGCCAGATGGGTATCGCCGCCGACGTCGTCGAGAGCCCGGGCGGACGGCCCCGCGTCCAGTTCGTGAGCGACGAGACCGAGGGGGGGACCGACAGCGCCACCGACCGTGACATGGTGGCCAAGTGCTTTGCGTCCTACCCGGTCGGTCCCACCGCGACCGAGCGGAAGGCCCTGAGCGCCCTCAACCAACTGGCTGACGCCTGTCTGAAACGACAGGGTCGCACCGCCGTGAAACTGAACCTGGACCTGTCCTGGGACCGGAGTTACGCATACGGGCGGGACGACGCGGTCGCCGGCGCCGAGGACGGCCTCAGCGATCGGGAGGCGAGGGCCCTGGCCGCCAAGAAGGCGGAGGACGCCGCGACGGCCGAACGAAAAGCGGCTTCCGGCGGCGCACTCGACTACGCCCCCGCCGAGATCCGCGACAGCGCGTACGACCGGGCCGTGGCCAACTGTGTCGAAAGCGCCCGCCGGGAACAGCTCACGGGCTACGTCGCCGAGCCCGCGCTCC
The DNA here is from genome assembly GCF_040606575.1 of Streptomyces sp. NPDC005402. Lineage (NCBI taxonomy): Bacteria > Bacillati > Actinomycetota > Actinomycetes > Kitasatosporales > Streptomycetaceae > Streptomyces > Streptomyces sp. NPDC005402. The sequence goes on along the minus strand of NZ_JBEXFB010000057.1, from coordinate 18,544 downwards.
TGTTCATCGACGGCCCCGGTGCCGCCGGCGTGCCTGGCTTCGACCTCTCCCGCGCCAACACCGCGCGCATCGCCGGTGTCACCGCCCTGGTCCTCGCCCTCACCGTCGGCGCCTCGGTGCTCGCCGGAGCCAGGCTCGTACGCCCGTTGCACGCGCTCACCGGCGCCGCTCAGCGCATGCGGGAGGGCCTGGACGCGACGCCGGTGCCCGTGCCCGTCGTCTCCGACAATGAGATCGGACGGCTGACGGCGGCCTTCAACGACATGGCCGCGCACCGGGCCCGCCTGGAGGAGCAGCGCAAGGTGATGGTCAGCGATGTCGCCCATGAGCTGCGAACGCCGCTGAGCAACATCCGGGGCTGGCTGGAGGCGGCCCACGACGGACTGGCCGTTCCGGACCCCGCGTTCGTCTCCTCGCTCCTGGAGGAGGCGGTGCAGCTCCAGCACCTCATCAACGACCTCCAGGACCTGGGCGCGGCCGACGCGGGCGCCCTGCGGCTGCACCGGAAGCCGGTACGGATCGACGAGCTGCTCGGCCAGGTCGCCGCCGCGCACCAGGGGTTGGCCGAGACGGCGGGCGTCACCCTCACGGTCCTGACACCGCCGCCGGGCACCCCTCACCCACCGCTCCTCGACGCCGACCCCGTACGGCTGCGGCAGACCGTCAGCAACCTGCTCTCCAACGCGGTGCGCCACACCCCGGCCGGCGGCACGGTGACCCTGCGCCGGTACGTCACCGACCCGGGGGACGAGCTCGCCGTGGAGGTGTCCGACACCGGCAGTGGCATTCCGGCGGGCGACCTCCCGTACGTGTTCGACCGTTTCTGGCGGGCGGAGAAGTCCCGCAATCGCAGCACCGGCGGCAGCGGCCTCGGCCTGGCGATCGTCCTCAAGCTCGCCGAGGCCCACGGCGGCACGGTGGACGTGGCGAGCACGGAGGGGAAGGGGGCCACCTTCACCCTGCGGCTGCCGACAGCCGAGTCACGGAAGCCGGAGGGCCCGGTCGACCCTGATGGGATGACGACAGCGCTCTGACAGTTTCCTCACAAGTGGCCGTCAGGGTGAAGCCATGCCCGGAACCTGGTGCGGATCGGCAACCAGGAACGACCAAGCCGGGCTGGAACTGGAGCCCTCACATGTCCCGCCGTCTCACCCTGCGCCCGCTGCGTATCGCTGTCCTGACCGGCGTCGCGGCCGGCGCGCTGCTCGTCCCGGCCACCGCGGCCTTCGCCACCGACCCGACTCCGACGCCGGGCGCGACCGACTCGACCCCGGCCGACAAGGAGGCCCTGGCGAAGAAGAAGGCCGAGGACGCCAGGACGCTCAGGGAGGACAAGGCCCGGAAGGCCGCCGAAGCCCAGAAGGCCGGAGGCAAGGACTTCCCGCGTGGCGGTGTCGCCGCGGGCGAGGCCCCCGCCGAGGACGACAACACGGGCACGCTCATCGGTTCGGCCACCGGCGCGCTGCTGCTCGCGGGCGCCGGCACCTACGTACTGCGCCGCCGCACCACCGCCCGCCGCGAAGGCTGACCCGGCAGCACGACCTCTCGTACGAAACGGTGGCGCCGCCCTTCACCAGGCGGCGCCCTGTGCGTTCCGGCGAACCCTCGCACCCTGTTCTGGAGCCCGAGTTGCCCCCTGCACACCGTCCGGCCCTGTCCCTGGCCCGCCTCGCGACCCTCACCCTGTTGACCCTTGTCACCCTACTCACCGGCTGTTCGTCCGGCCCCGACCCGACGGTCCGGGTCGCCCCCACCGCCCCCGCCGCCGCGTCGGGCGCTCCGAAGTCCGAGCGGCCTGCGGCCGACTCTCCGGCGGCCCCTGCCGAGGTGGCCGTTCCCTCCGTGGGGATCACCAGTTCGCTGATGGAGTTGGGCCTCAACACGGACCGGACGGTCCAGGTCCCGCCGGCCGAGGAGGGGATGACCGCGGGCTGGTACACGGGCGGTGCGGTGCCCGGTGAGATCGGCGCGGCCGTCATCATCGGCCACAACGACACCCGCTTCGGCGAGGCCGTCTTCCACGACCTGAAGAAGATCAAGGAGGGTGCGGACATCACCGTCACCGACAAGACGGGAAAAGCCCTCCACTTCACCGTCACGGCCACGGAGAGCGTCGCCAAGAACGCCTTCCCGACGGAGAAGGTCTACGGGCCGACCCAGGAACGTGCTCTACGGCTCATCACGTGCGACGGCGACTTCGACGCGCAGGGGCACCCTGTCGACAACCTCATCGTGTACGCGACAGCGAGCTGAGGGCCGTAGGCGTGTCCGTTTCGCCCTGTCGTCACGAGTAACGTCCGCGGCTCGATCGTCAGCGGCCGGTTCCAGAAGCACGCCGCCGAACGGTCGGTACGCGTCCGCCACGGCGAGGCGAACCGCCGCGACTGCCTGGAGGCCGTCACCGCTCTCGCTTGCGCCGCCAGCGACCACCGCCGGGCGATGTGGATGCGCGGCGACGCCCTCCTTGAGGAGGCCGGCACCGAGCGGATCGAGGCACTGCGCGGTGAGAGCCACATGACCGGGTCTGCCGGCAAACCGGTCTTGTCGGTTGCCAGGGACGACGCGTCCGAAAGGGGATCAGGCGCATGCGGCGCAGAACCCGAAGTCGCCGGTGCCGACTGCGGGCTTGTGGTTGGCCAGCAACCAGAGCTTGTGGGTGGGTTCAATTCGATGAGGTGTCGAGCGTGCAGGTCGCGCCGCTGCTGGACTTGTCCGTCCAGGCACCGGAGGGGTACGCGTCGCAGGAGATGGTGGGTGCGGCGGGCTTGGCGACGTTCGGTACGAAGTAGAGGTAGGGCGACCAGGCGCCGTAGTCGGTGCCGTCGTAGCCGCGTACTCGCATCCGCAGGTGTGAGGCCGCGAGCTGGCTAGCGGAGGGAATGGTCAAGGTCGCGGTGGAGCCCGAGGAGACCGAGGAAGAGGTGGCGGTGCAGGAGTACGTCGTCTCGCCGGTGTAGGCCGGGTCGTTGGTGATCTCGAACTGGGCCTTGACTGCCGAGCCGTCCGGGTCAGAGACCTTGGCGGAGAGGGTCGGGGTGTAGGTGGTGACGTACCGCTTGCCGTTGTAGGCGTTCAGCGACGACGGGGAGACCGCCGCGGATGTGGGCGTCGTCGGGTAGGAGTTGTAGTTCACGACCAGTTTCGGCGCGTAGCCCGGAGGTCGTGTGTGTAGTTCGCCGAGCGGAAGCGTCGCCAGTTCGTGGAGTCCGTCTCGTCCGAGCTGCGCAGCTGGATGCCGTTGTTCGTGGCGCCGTCGGCCCAATCCTGCACCCTCCCGGTCAGCGTCCAGTTCGACGGGCACGAGGAGTTGTAGCCCCAGTGTCCAGCGTTGGTGGCATGTTGGTCGTCGTGGTCGACGGCTGCGCGCCCCAGGTGAGGGTCGTGGTGTTCAGGGTGGACGTGACGCGCTTGACCTGGGTCGTGGCGGTGCTGGAGCAGCTGGAGGAGTAGTACGAGTACAGCGACATCGTCGCCGAGGTGATGTGCTTGCCCGTGAACCTCGATACGTCGAACTTCAGGTACGAGCGCGCCGTGTCCGAGCCCGAGTCGTAGGCGCCGGACTTCAGCTCCTGCGAGGAGATCTGCGAGTCCGGGTAGTCGGGATTCTGTACCCAGGTGTCGGTGGTGACCGCGAGCGTGGAGGTCGGGTCGACCGTGACTGGGTATGTCGCCGTGGCCAGGAAGTCCGGATCGGGGGTCAGGACCAGGGTCTGGGATCCGTCATCGGCGGTCTCCACCTTTGTGGTCACCTGTTCGGGGTTCGGCGACTCTCCCGAGGCCGGGTCCTTGGACGCGTCCCACATCATCGGCGCCGGCGCCTCCACAACCAGCTTGCCGTTCCTTGAGGAGCAGGTATCCCGAGTCCGCCTGAGACAGAGTCAGGCCGTGCAGGTCCAGCGGGATCCGGTAGGTAGGCGTGGGGTCGGTCGGCTGCCGGCCAAGCACCAGGTCCTCAGAGAAGCCCTGCGCGAGGGCCACGACCTTCAAGGTCTGGCCATCGCCGAGGTCGTCCGAGGCCGTGTTGTCCTTCACGGTCGGATCCGGCAGCTTCGACGCCCAGTCCATCCCGAAGCTGGTCTTGCCCTTCGTCACCGAGGCGAGTTGCTTGTCACCACCGTCGGAGACCGCGATGTCAGCGGCTGCAACCTCTGGGGTGGGATCGTCTGTTCTACCCACAGAGGTTGGCGACGGGGCCGATGGATCGGCGGCCGGAGTCGGTGTCGCTCGCCGCGGCCTCAGATGGCTGGCTGTTTCACCGCAACTCGGAGGCCCCGCCGCGTCGGCGGGCCACCGCCAGGACGAACAAGGTTGAGTTCGGTGCGGCAAACCAAATCTCGTTCGAAGTGCGTGTGGGGGGGGCGCTCATTCGGACGGAGCTCTCCTCGTCGTAGCGGGCGTCGTTGCCGGCGCCGATGCAGAGGTTGCCGATGCCGCGCATGAGCATGAACCCGGAGATCTGCTTCGTGCCGGTGTCGCCGAGGGCCGCCAGCAGGAGGGTGTCACAGACGGACACCAGCTGGTCGAGGAAGAACCTGTGCAAGTCGTCCGCGCCGTCGGCCCCCATGGCGCCGGCGAGCCCGTGCTTGGTGACCAGGAAGTCCACGAACCCGGCCACCCATCGCCGCAGCGCCGCGCTCGGTTCCCCTTCCTCCCGCAGCAGGGCAGGCCCGGCCTTGGCAAGTGCAGCTGCTGCGCTCACGGCGCGACACAGACATGACGGCCTCGTTCCCCGAGATCCGGGCGGCGCCCCTGGCACAGCTTCCCGAGGACACCGGCCTGGATGGCGAGCTGGTGGTGCAGGAACGAAGACCGGCTGGCATTCGAGCGACTGCAGCAGCGGCTCGCCCGACGCGGAGCATCTGCCGCCCCGGCGGCACGCGAGTGGCCACCGCACTTCGTGGCCTTCGACCTGGTCCAGCGAGGCGACGACCTGACTGACTGTTTGTACGCGCGGCGCCGTTCGGCGTTGCAGGCGTTGTTCGCGGAGCGCGGCCTGACGGCACGGGTCCCGTAGGGGCTTTGGCCGCCCGGAGCATGTCTGGCGGCAGCAGGCCTGGGGCCGGGTGCGAAGCGCTCAGAATCACTCATTAGGAGTCACCGACAGAAATAGCCCATTTTCACATCTCCCTTACATGGCATGTTGGCCTCCCTGCTTCCCCGAGGGAGGAACTGCGTGCCCAACTCCCCCACGCTCACGGACTCGGCCCCTCGATACCCCAGGTGGTCGGATCGCCTCATACGTCAGCTCGACATCTTCGCGGCTACTCGGTCCCGTGCCGAGAGGGCGCCTGCCTTGCTCCTGACCAGGCAGGACGGCGGCGATGTCCGGGCGTCGGCCTTCATGGTCCGTGAGTACGAGCACCGGCTGTCGCGACGGCGGGGCAGTCCTCACTTCCAGGTACCGCATGCGGTCGTTGACGACGCGGAGCTGAGCGGAGGCTTCCTTGCCGCGATCGACCGAGTCGGACTGCGGTTCCAGCTCACCATGCCGTCGGGACGACTGCGGTTGCCGGCCTTTCACACCTGCCGGGCCGTACTGGATGCCGAACGCGGCGCGGGCGACTTGCAGGCCCAGCAGCAGCCGATCCTCGATGACCTGTACGCGGTTCTGCTCAAAAGGCGGAGAACGCTGCGTGCCTGCGCTGGCCTCGCGGACTTTTTGGGTCAGCATCTCCTGACCGGCTGGCTGCAGGGACTCGTGGCAGCCCTGATCGTCGGTTTCCCCAAGCTCTGTTACAGGTTCCACCTGCGCCACTGGGGCCTGCGCTGGGTTGCGGACGAGGCGAACGCGGCCTGCTTCCTGGACGCCTCGCTCGCCTTCTGTCAGGACGGCGAGCTGGACAGGGAGGACCCGCGCGTGCGACGCATCCTCTTGCGCGCGCTGCTCACCGATCTACGGAAAGCGACCCGGCGAAGGACCTGGCTGAGTCATCTGTGGGCACGGCGGCGGTGGTCCTTCGTCGTCCTCATTCCTGACATCGACGACGCGGACGGCCCCGGCCGCGCCTTCCTCGGCACGTTCGAAGAGCTCGCCGGTGACCATCCGTCCAAGCCGCTGCTCGTCCTGGCCGCCTGCGCGGGTCCGCCTCCGGACTACGCCGCGCCGCTGGGCGCCGACCTCGACCGGCCCAATGGCATCGCCGACAAGGTCTTCGCGTTCCTCAACGAGGGCAGTGACGAGCCGGTACGCCTCATCACGCTGCCGGCCGACGACGACACGGAGGGCACGGCCAAGACGAAGATCGAAACCCATTGGGGCGTGTCGGCCCGCCGGGACCACCCCCTCGACTGGTTGCGTCCGGCCGCTCTGCCCGTCATGGCCGCGGCGACCGCGGGCATCCTTCTGGCCCCGCACTACCTCTGGCCCACCCCGCCCCCCACGCCTGCCTCATGCGTCACTGTCAAGACGGGTGAGCGTGTGGGCGTCACCGACGGCAGACAATGTGATCTGGCCGTACCGGGAGACCGAGGAAAGGAACTGCGGGACCTCGAGCACCTGGTGGCGAAGGAGAACGCCCAGATCCCGGACGGTCGATACCGCACCCTGGTCTTCCTCGCTCCCCTGAGTCTGCAGAACGGTGTGTACGACGACCCGCCGATCGGCCTGCAGATCCTGCGCGGCGCCATCGCCCAGCAGCACAAGCTCAACACCGGGGTTCGTCAGAACAAGATGCCGATCCGCCTGCTCATCGCCAACACCGGCCAGTACTTCAAGTATGGCGCGCACAGCGCCACGGCGCCGAAGGGCCCGGACGTCGCACAGATGATCATCAAGCGTCAGCGGCAGGACCACATCGCCGCGGTCATCGGCATCACCCAGAGCCGTCCCGAGTCGCTGGACGCGGCCCGGGAACTCGACCAAGCCGGCATCCCGGTCATCGCGAATGGTGTGTCCGGCAGCACCATGGTCGGCCCCGACTCGCCGCAGCGGTACTTCCAGATCTCGGCGCCCGACGGGCGAGTCGCGCGGGTCCTCGCCGACTTCATCCGCCACTCCCCCGCGGTCCGCAAACTCACCAGCGGCACACCGCACGCCGTGGTCGTGTACGACCCGACCGATACGGCCTTCAGTACGGACCTCAAGAACCTGTTCGTCGCCGCCTACCGCCCACACGGCGGTATCGACGAGATCAAGTACAGCGAGAAGCCCGGGGCGACCACGCCGGAGACCATTGCGAGCGAAGTGTGCAACAAGGTCGCTGCCACGCACGGGATCGTGGTCTACCTCGCTCGATCCGGTGTGCTTCCCAGCCTCCTCAACGCGATGCAGAGTGCGGGCGGTCAATGCCAGCCCCCTCAAGGCACGACCATCCCGATGATCACCGAAAGCGCCCCCATCGACTTCCAGCTCCATCCAGAACAAACGGCCCGCGCCTACCCGTACATGACGCTCCTCTACGAGACGACGAACGCCCCCACCCCGGACTCGCGGGATCCGTACGCCCAGTTCGCCCAGGACTTCGCCACGGCCTTCGGCGGACGCAGCGCGGACGCGGACGCCGCAGGCGGCTTCGACACCGTGGGTGTCGTCAGCAAGGTCATCGAGGACCTGCTGCCGGCTTCCGATGACGTTCAGCCCAATGACATCTATCTGTGGCTCACCGCCCACGGTGTGTCCCAGTACCCCGGCGCTTCCGGAGTGCTGCAACTGGATGGCAAGAACAAGTACCCGCCCGACAAGGCGGTGTTCATCCGCGAGATCGCCCCACCGGGCGGAACCACGGCCACGCTGCTCAGCTGTGGAGTCCTGCCCGACCGGCAGAACCCCGCGAAGTGGGGTACTCCTCCCGACACCTTCCCCTGCCCCAGGGACGACACCGCGGCGGCTTCCCCATGAGAGGCCCCCGGTGAGCGTCGCCGTCGACCGACATGCCCCCTCGCCCGCAACCTCCTCAAAGAGCGTTTTATCCCGGCGAGGTTGTTTGGTGGCGCTTCGTGGCCGCTGAGGCGAGAGGGGTCAGCGACCCCGCCAAGCTCGACATCGACCACATGGTCCACCTCGCCGAGGCATGGGACTCCGGCGCCTCCGCCTGGAGCGTCGCACGGCGAGAGGCGTACGCCAACGACCAGGACGCCGCCGCCAGTCTGGTCGTGGTCACCGCGCGGACCAACCGCCAAAAGCCGGCCAGGACCCGAGCACCTGGCTGCCGCCGGCCCCGACCGCCACCTACCGCTACCTCGCCGACTGGCCCGCGACCAAGCTCCGCTGGGGCCTGACCCCCGACCAGAGCGAGATCGACACCATCAACGTCTACGCCGGCGGACCGTGCCAGATGACCGTCGTCCACTACATCCCGGCGCCGTAACACCGACCCGGGCTGGAGACACGGCCGGCCCCGCTCCTGGCCAGCGCATCTGCGGTATACGCGGCGGCGCATGCGGGGCGGCATTGGGGCTCGGTGATGCCCCAGGGACTCGGCGAGCCGCGGACACGAAGCGGCGTCGGTTACGCATCGCAGGCCTGGACAACGGAGGACTGGTGGACTGGACGCGCTACGCGCAGCAGGTGGCGTCGATGGCGAGGGAGCTGCTGGCGAGAGGCAGGCGGGTTGGCGTGTGGTGCCGGTCGGATAAGCGGAGTGATCGGGGGGTACAACGGGTGCAGGCTCGTGCGGTTGCAGGGCTGGAACAGGCCCGGTTTGACGGCTGTTCCCAGGTATGAACGAAGGATCGACGGTATGGCCAGCGTCACCGTGAAGTGGTTCAACTCCGAGAAGGGCTTCGGGTTCATCGAGCAGGACGGCGGGGGCCCGGACGTCTTCGCGCACTACTCCGAGATCGCGGGCAACGGGTACCGCGAGCTGACCGAGGGCGAGCACGTGACCTTCGGCATCGGCCAGGGGCAGAAGGGGCCGCAGGCGCAGAACATTGTCCGGGGCTGAGCGGGCCACATGGCGCTGGGCGAGGCGGCTGACCGGTTCGGCAGCCGCCTCACGCATGCGGCGCTGTAAGGCGTGAGGCGGTCCTTCCTGGCACGTTGCCCTGCAGATGCTGTCCCTGCCAACGCCCGGGCCAGGACTGCCCAGCGCGTCCGGGCCCACACCGGGGGCGGCGCCTGCATCGGGCTGCGGCTGGTCTCGCACCGCGGCCAGGATCCGCGCTTGGGGGCATACGCGCGTGGCCCTGACCAGAATTCCGGTCAAGGCCCCTCGCCTTCCAACACCGGACCCGGCTGCCGCTGGTCGGCGGCTGCCGGTAGGTGTGGCGCGGGACGACCCGCTGGCACAGCGCCCGTTGTACCCGTGTCAGCCGTCCAGAGAGGCGTTCAGACACACGCCTGCGCGGATGCCTGGCCGTCAGGGACCTGTGGCTACGCGGGTGATCTACGACCGAGGATGCTGACCCATCAGCCGCCGTTCGGGCGAGGGCGCGCAGACGGCGGACTCCACCTCGCCGGTACCTGCGGCGGGCCTGACGACGGCGCAAGGCTGACTTCCCTGGGCTCCCACGGTTCGTGGTCGAGGGCTCGGCTGTTCTACGGAGCCGGGCTGATGTCGCCGTTGGTGTTCATGTCGAAGATGCCCTCGGTCTTGCCGTCGACCTTCAGGTGCTTGAGCCAGTGCTTTGAGAGGTTGTGCACGTTCTTGTGCTGCATCTCCCACACCACCGAATGCCCGGCGCAGGCCAGCTTGACCATCAGCTTGTGGTCGCCGGCGATGGCGTTGTAGAGCGCGGAGACCGAGAAGTTGAATTCCGGATCTTCGCTCGACGTGTTCACCTGTCTGTCGTGCTCACCGTACGCGATGAGGACCGGCACGCTGCCGCCGAGGACGCCGCCCTGCGCCGCGGTGGTCTTGTTCCACCCCCACCGGACGAAGTTTCTGATGCGATTGCGCCCTTCACCCACCGGCCCCCACGTGCTGCCCACCGAATCGTTTTCCATGATCGCGTCCCACACCTGGTCGCGCATCTCCTCTTCGCGCTGTCCCTGGCAGTGCACCTCGCTGGTCCACCCGTTCCAGGTTCCGTCTTTCGTGCCCAAAAACGTCGGGAACCCGGGCTGCGGCAACGGGTCGGGGGCGTTCGACGTGCCCTCGGGCGGGAAGATCGGCGCCAGCAGGAACAGGCTCGACACCTTGCCCGGGTTCTTGACCGCGTACGGCCCCATCGTGAACGCGGCCGCGGACCAGCCGATGAAGGCGACCTTCTTCACCCCACGCTCGCGGATGATCCACTCCACGACGGCATTCAGATCGTCCCGGTCGCTGTCCGAGTTGGTCAGCTGGAACGGATAAGTCGGCAGGCCCGGCGTGAAACCTGGAGGTCTCGGCTTCAGAAGGTTCTGCTGGGCAGGGTTGACGTTGCGAGGGTCGTCCATCTTCGGCCGCGGCGACAGCCCCGAGCCCTGGAGGTCCATCATGAAGACGTCGTAACCGGCCTTCGCCAGCGCATCGGCCCAGCTGTACGACTTGAAATCGAGATCAAAACCCGCGAGCACCGGAACGCTCCGTCCGTGGAGCATCAGGACGGCCGTGCGCTCGTCGAGGTGGCCGAGGGACGTGCCGTCGCGCTCCCGCACGAAAAGTTCGACGAACTCGTCCTTATTCGCGGGGACGGTGGACTGGTGGCGTACCCGGTGGTTTTTCACGGTGACGGGCATGAGGATCCGTTCTACGAATTCGGCCGGGGTCATCATTGCCCCGCCCAGTCCACGCTCGATGCGCTGGACCGTCCGCGCCACAGCAGGAGACCAATCGTGTGACGTGCACTTTCTCCGTACCGGCGGCGGCCTGCTCCTTCTCGTCGTCCTCCAACGGCGACAGCCACAGCGCCACCGCGTCGGCGGCGGGCGTCCGAAGCCGACGCCCACCGTGTACAGCCAGTCCTCGGGCTCCGCCGTCGAGCTTCCGGCCTGCCATGCCGCGCAGGCCTTCCCGATCGGCTCCAGCACGGGCTTCGTCGGCGACGCGTTCTCCATGGACAGCCTGGAGTCCATGCGGTGGGCCGCAGTCCGGTACGAAGTCGAGCACGATGCCGTTGACGCCGTACGCGGAACCGTCACCGTCCAGCACGGCAAGCGGGCGTGCGAAAAGCGCGGGTCGACGGCGGGCTTGGCCGCCTTCTTCCCGGCCGGGCGGCGCGACGACGTCGCCGGACGGGCAGCGGGCGCTCCCGGTGCGGCCTGGACGGCGGGCGCCTTCACCGGCGCGACCGTCTCCGCCTCGGGAACCTCGGGCGTAGCAGGGCCGGTAGCCGTCTGCGGAACCGGCTCGGGGGGAACGCGGGAGTCGGGGCGGGCGCGACGGCCGGAGCTCCGTGGGCGGGACACTTCGCCGCGCACCCGTTCAACAGCCGCTGGTACGCCTCCAGGCGAGGCGACTTCGGCTCCGAGCGGCCGTTCTCGTAGTTCGTCACCGTCTGCGTTGTTCTTCAAGGCGGTGGCGAGGCGGGCCTGTGTGATGCGTGGTGATGACCCGGGCGACGCAACAACTCGCTCGTGGTGCTCACAAGCTCCTGAGGCCTGGTGGGATGCCTGTGACGGGAATCATCTTCACGAAACGCACATACATCGTGCAAGGTTCCGCTTAGCGCTTCGGGTGCTTTCCACCCCTGAGTGACAAGTCGACCTTTGGCGTACTCAAGTGGGTGATCATGACCACCTCCGCAACCGGCGCGGACGTACCCCCCGGCGTGAACGTCCCCCCGTCCCGCCGCACGGCCCGGATGGTGAAGCGGCAGGCAGCCTGGAAGCCGGGTTTCCTGCCCTTCCTGGTCACCGCGGCCCTCGCCTACGCCTTGTCCTCGGCGCTGTACTCGCCCAGGGTGACGCTGATGGGCTGGGTGGTCACCGTCCTGTGGACGCTGCCCGTCGTCAGCTCGCTGGTCGGCGTCACCGGTGCCGCGCTGACCCGCCGCCGTATCGCCCGCCAGCGCGGCTGGACCCAGGCGGCACCGGCGCTGTACGACCGGCTCGTCGTGCTCGTCCCGACCATCGGCCGGGACGACACCTACCCGGCACTCGAGCGGTCGGTGCTGTCGTACTGCGCGTTCCTGCCGCGCTGGTTCCCCGACCTGCGCATCGACATCCTGACCGAGGAGGGCTGCGAGGCCGCCGGCCGCATCGACGACCTGGCCGCGCGCAGCCCCCTGATGCGGGTGGTCACCGTGCCGAAGGCCTACCGCACGCCGAACGGCACCCGTTTCAAGGCCCGCGCCAACCACTACGCCCACGAGCTGCGCATCGCGGAGGGCGAGGCCCTGGACGACGTATGGGTGCTGCACATGGACGACGACACCGGTGTCGGCCCCGACACCGCCGAACAGGTCGCCCGTTTCATCAACGCCCAACGCCGTGCCGGCCCCGACGGCAAGCACCTGGCCCAGGGCATGCTGACCTATCCGCGCGAGAACGCCGTCAACCGGCTGACGTGGCTGGCCGACGCGATCCGCCCCGCCGACGACATCGCCCGCTTCGCCGTCCTCACCGGTGGCGGCACCCCGCTGGCCGGGCTGCACGGCGAACTGCTCCTGCTCCGCGCGTCCATCGAGGCCACCATCGGCTGGGACTTCGGCCCGGACTCCATCTGCGAGGACGCCCACCTCGCCCTCGTCTTCGCCAGCCGCTACAAGGGCCGCAGCGACTGGTTCTCCGGCCGCAGCTACGGCGCGTCCCCGGCGACCATGCGGGACTTCCTCAAGCAGCGCGAGCGCTGGTCCTGGGGCCTGGTCGGGCTGGCCTTCAACCGCAGCCTGCCGCGCCGTTCCCGGGCCCTGCTCATGTACAGCGTGACGACGTGGGTGCTGGGGCCGTTCCAGCACGTCGGTGTCGTCCTCGCGGTCGGCGCGCTGCTCGGCGACCTCAACACCTCGCCCGTCACCCCGTGGATCCTGCCCCTGTGGGCGGTGACCATGGGCTACGCGGTCTGGATGTACTGGGAAGGCCTCAAGATCAACGCCTCGGTGTCGGCCAACGGCCGCCGCCTGTGGTGGGAGCCGATGGCGGTGATCGCCCTGATGCCATTCTTCGCGCTCTGGGAGGCTGCCGGGTCCTTCCGGGGACTGCTGCGCTGGCTGCGCGGCGTGGAGAACCAGTTCGTCGTCATAGCGAAACCGGCCTGAGGAATGCGCATCCGCCTCTACGGCCTCGCCCTGCTCGTCCTCCTGTCGACCGCCGCGTGCGTCTCCCCGGCCGCTCCGACGGCGACGGCCCCGGCGTCCCAGTCCCAGCCCCCGTCCGCGAGCCGGACCCCGGCCCCCGCGAAGGTCGCCCGCCCCTGGCGTCCCGGCGACCCCCAACTCGGCGCGCAGGTCCTCTGGTACGCCTACCCGGGCGAGACCGACGCGTCCGTGCGCACCGACGCCCTGCGCGTGGTGGACCACATGGTCGCCCAGCACATGAACGCGATCTCGGTGACCTTCCCGTTCGCGACCACCGGCCCCACGGCGAGCCGGGTCGCCACCTCGGCCGAGACACCGTCCGTACGGCACCTGGGCATGCTCCTGGACACCGCGGCGGCGGCCGGACTGCGCATCACCGTGCGCCCCCTGCTCGACGAGAAGAACCTGCTCGCGAAGGACCCCCTGGCCTGGCGCGGCTCACTCGCCCCCACCGACAGGGCGGCCTGGTTCCGTTCGTACCAGGCCTTCCTCGCGCCCTACCTCACCCTCGCGGCCCGTCACCACGCGAGCACCTTCGTCCTCGGGGTGGAACTGACATCGCTGGAGGACGACCCGCGCTGGCACTCCCTGACCGCCGCGGCGCGCAGGTCCTTCCCCGGTGAACTGTCCTACGACGCCAACTGGGACGACTATGTCACCCGGCACGTCCCCGTCCCCGTCGACCACCTGGGCGTCGACGCCTACTTCCCCCTGGCCGGGCTCGGCGACGACGCCTCCGTCGCACAGATCGCCGCGGGCTGGCAGCACTGGCTGGACCGCAAGAACACCGGGAAACTCCCCCGGATCGTGCTGAGCGAGGTCGGCATCATCGCCGAGGACGGCGCCTATCGTCACCCGGCCGTGTGGACGGGCGGGGGAAAGCCCAACCCCACGGTGCAGCAACGCTGGTTCGAGGCGGCCTGCCAGGTCGCCCGGGACCGTGACATGGCCGGCCTGTACTGGTGGAACCTCGACTTCCACGCCGACCCCGGAGCCGCCACCCCGGCCGGTTCCCTCACCTCCTTCCTCGGTCGCCCCGCCGAGTCCGTCATCACCTCCTGCTTCCGGACCTGGCCGAGATGAACGAAGAGCGCTACCTGCACCGGCCGTCCGACCCGGCCGAGTCCTACGGGCACACCCGTGCCGGACGGACCGAGGAACGGGCGGCTGACCCCGGCGGTTTGCCGGCCGTGTTCGCGGGAGCGGCCGGTGTCGTTCCCTTCGTGGGCGCCCCTCGCCTTGAGGCCCGCCCCAGCGTGCCCGTGCCGGATCCGGCGGACGAGGTGAGCGGGAGACGGTTCTCCGCGGTGGACGGTCTGCGGGGCGCGGCCGTGCTGGCCGTTCTGCTGTACGACACCGGTGTCGGCGGGCGCTGGTTCTCCTGGACCGGCGCGGGAGTCGATGTCCTGCTGGTGCTCTCGGGTTTCCTCACCACCCTGCCCCTGATCCGCAGGGCGACGGCAACCGGAGCGACCGGCGTCCTGGGCTTCCTGGCCCGCAGGACCACACGCATGGTGTCCGCCCTGCTGGTGTCGGTCACCGCGACCTTCGCCGTCTCCTGGGCGCTGGGCCCGCCACGCGTCGTCCGCGACCTGGCCCGGGAGGCCGCGTCGGTCCTCCCCGGCCACGGGGGCTGGGCCGACTTGCTGCAGGGGGGTCCCGTGGGCGCGGTCCCCACGACGGACTCACCGCTCGCTCCCCTGTGGCTGGGTGACGTCACCGCGCGTTCCGTCCTCGTGTGGGCCCTTCTGCTGGCGTGCGTCGGCCTCCTGGCCCGACGCCGACTCGTCGCGGTGACCCTGGTCGTCTCGCTGCTCACCGGTGCGGCAACCATCGCGGCGGCCCGCGGGATGCTGCCCGGCTTCGGCGTCGTCACCGACCTGCGGGCACTCGCCCTGCCGGCCGGCGCCGGTGCCGCCTGCCTGGTGCACCTGGCCGAACGCGGCGGCCGCGCGGTGTCCCGCCAAGCTGCCGTACTGACGGCGGTGACCGGCCTCGCCGCGGCGGCGGCCCTGGCGGTCTCGGCGGTCCTGCGAGGCGGCGGACCGGGCGAGAACCGGTACGCGATCGCGGTCGTCCTGGTCGCGGCGCTGCTGACGGCGGTGCTCTGCACCGGCCGGGGCCCCCTGGCCCGACTGCTCTCGACCGGCCTACTCACCGAGGTCGGCCGCATGTCGTGCAGCCTCTTCCTGCTGCACCTCCCCGTGTACTGGCTGCTGCGCGGGGGCCAGCCCGGACTCAGTCCTCTCTCCCTGTTCCTGGTCGGGGGCGTGGTGACCTGGTTCCTGTCCCTGCACGTCCACTACCTGCTGGTGGAACGCCTGACGGGCCGCTCCTGGCGCTCCCGTTGATCTGTGGGGCCCCGAAGTACGGGATCCGTGAGCCGGGCATGGTGTACGGCCCGGGGCTCGGTGCGGACTCGGTCGGGTGCGGCCTCGGGCGAGTCGGTGAAGTCGTCGGCGGTGAGGGTGATCGCGGCGGCGGCCGTGCCGACCGCCCGGAGCCCGGCCGGCGCGATGACGACGGTCAGACCGGCGAAGACGACGGCCGAACCGGCGATACCTGTCGCGAGCGCCGCCGCCTCCTGCGGGCCGTGCCCCTCCCGGTACCGGGAGACGATGAACACCGCGTAGTCGCTACCGCAGGCCAGGCCCAGCATGCTTGCGAGCGTCCCGATCGTCGAGGACAGGCCGAGCCCCCTGCTCAGCGCCAGGTGCTCCGGTGCGACGGCCAGGACGCCGCCGAGCTGTGGAACCTGAGCGGGCGGTGGCGACCGTAATCGACGGCCCGATGCCCACCCGGACGTCGACTCCCCAGCCGCGACAGGGTGCGGATGCGCAGTACCTCGCCCAGGCGGCCCGCGTCCACGCCGTAGTACGGCAGAGCACCTTTCAGTTCCACCAGGGCCGCGGTGGGCGGCAGTGCCTGCACCACCGGTGACAGCTCGGACAGCTGCCCAGGACCTGCCGGTACGACTCTTCCGGCAGCCGGCAGTCCGTGCACCACGAGCGCCAGGCCAGGCTCGCCCAGGCGCCGGCTGTGCCCGCGGCCGGGTACCGGGCGGAGTCGCTGAACGACCTGTTCGGAGATGGCCGGTGACCGCTCGCGTGCAGGACAAAACCGGTGCTGCTCGTGTCCGCGCAGCTGATCAGCCGCGTGTTTCCCCCTCGATCGGCTAAAGGGACGGCTTACGAATGCCGGGGCCAGTCCGACGCCTGTTCGAGGGTGGGTCAGCCGAGCCAGACGATGTCCAGCACGGACAGGTGCCTGAGCGCGCGGTTCGCGAAGAAGATGACGGACAGCTGGCCGACGGACGCGATGCGCACATCCTCGCCCTCGAGGTCGCCGGCGTCCCACTGCGGAAAGCCCCACGGATTTCCGGCCGCGGCGTCCAGGACGTCCCAGACCATCTGCTCCGCGTGCTCCGGCAGTGCGGCGAGCACCTTCGCGGCGGGCGGCGACAGCCGGACCGCATACGGCCGACCGGTCACCGGCGCCTGCTCCGGATCTCCTCCAGGTCGACGAACTCGGAGTCGTCCTTGCCGGAGGCGAGGAACGCGTCGACCGCTGGCGCGGAGGCGACGCGGGCCTGCCACTCCTGGACGACCTCGTACAGCGCGGCGAGGGAGAACGTGCGGCGGGATTCCTCGAGGGCCGCCGTCCACTCGTGCTCGAAGGCCGGCACCCACCGCTCCGCGCGCCGGTCGGCGCGCAGCTGCGCGAGCAGTTCGGCCGGAGCTCCCGGTGCGGGGGCATACGGGGTGACGGGTGCGTGGTCGGGCTGCGCGCTCATCAGGTCCTCCCGGCGGGTCGTACCGCCACGGTACGCGCGCCGGGTCGCCGTGGATGCGGGCATGAGCGAGATCCCCTCCTACGGGGTGCGGGCGACAGGGGCGTGAGGGGCCTCACCGATGACGCCACCGACCTGCCCGAATTGGCGAAGTGCACTGGAGCCCCAGCTGGCACGCAGGAATGGCGCACCGCTGGTCCTTCAATGGGGGCCGCCGCGAAGTGAAAAGTAACCCTGCGCAATCAGCACCGGCCTAGACACCGACGCGGAAGGGACGCCGGCCTCGTCGAGGACCTTGGCGACGGTCTTCGTGTTGTCCTACGCGAAGGCCTGCTCCGAGACGGAGTTCTCCTTCACGAAGCCGGTCACGCGACCCTCGACGATCTTGGGCAGGGCAGCCTCCGGCTTGCTCTCCTCGCGAGCGGTGGCCTCGGCGACGCGGCGCTCGTTCTCCAGGTCCCCGGCCGGGATGTCTTCGCGGGACAGGTACTTCGGCGCGAAGGCGGCGATGTGCTGCGCGACGTTCTTGGCGACCTCGGCGTTAGCCTTGTCGAGCTCGACCAGGACGCCGACCTGCGGCGGCAGGTCCGGGGAGGTGCGGTGCATGTAGGCGGCGACGTACCCCTTGCCACCGTCGAACTGGGCGAAGCGCTTGAAGACGATCTTCTCGCCCAGGTTGGCGTTGGCCTCGTCGACGAACTGCTGGACGGTCCTGCCCGGCTCGATCTCGGTGGCCAGGGCGGCCTCGACATTGGCTGGCTTGGCGGCGGCGATGTGCTGGGCCAGCGCGTTCGCGACCGCGATGCACTTGTCACCCTAGGCGACGAAGTCGGTTGTCGTTGTCATTACATGGAGGGGATGCCTGAAGTCAGTTGCTGGTCTTCGGAGTTGGAGTCGGTGTTCGAGCGGGCAGCGGGCCGGTTCGGACGGGCGGATGTGCGGTGGCGGATGCGGGACTACGTCCGCGGTCTGCTGGGCCAAGCGGCAAGGAAGAACGGCTGGCAGCTCGCGGAATGGGCAGGCCACCGCGCTCCGGACGGCTTTCAGCGGCTGTTGAACAACAGCGTCTGGGACGCGGATGCCCTGCGCGACGACGTCCGTGCTTACGTCGGTGAGCGACTCGGTCCGGGCGGGGTACTGACGATGACCACGGTCTGCGGGGAAGACATTGGACGAGGCGGGTGGCCGGGAGCTCGACAGCTCCCGCCACCTCGGAGGATTGCAGGTAATTAGTCCCGAAACGCGGTCGGTCACGCCGCCAGCAATGCTTCGAGCTTGATGGCGAACTCCTCCAGCCCCGCTGGCACGTACCTTGCCTCATTGAGCACCTGCCACACCGTCTTCAGAGTCGAGGCGTAGCACCTTCGACCCTCCTCCCGCCCAGCCCCCTCCAGGGCCATCTGCTTGGCGGCGGCTTCCAGTACTTGGTCCTTCCAATTGGCCACGTCCGACAGAGCGGACTTCGGCACGGACACGGATGCCGACCCGACCCTGAGGTTCAGCGAGAAGGCGTACAGCCAGTTCCCTGAGACAATGTCCCCGGCGGGGCCCAGAGCGAAAGCTAGTGTGCTGCGCCAGAAATCCTGAGGGTTAGTTCTGCTCTGTTTTCTGGCCGGTGGTTCCGACCTTGGTGAGGTAGTCGGCGAGGGAGTTGAG
>NZ_JBEXFB010000056.1:0-21519 GCF_040606575.1 Streptomyces sp. NPDC005402 | reverse complement strand
ACCGTGGCCACGATTCGTGTGTCGATGTGGCAGTTGCTGTCACTGAGCAGTGATCTTGTCCGATCCAGCCTGTGTTCACCGGCTGGCCCGGATGCTGGGTGCGGACTACCACTACGCGGCTGACTTCGGTCATGGCGTCACCCTCCACCCGCGGTGGGCGGAGATCGCGGAGATCACGCACCGCTGGCTCTGCAAGAACACTGGTGAAGGGGCAACTGGCCCCCGTCCGTAGTGGAAGACCGTTGACCGGAAAAGCAGTGCGCGGTTGCCGGTGGCGCGTAGCCGGCTGCCTTCGTGGCGGCCGGATCCGCGATGGGGTGCGTGTGCATGATTGCGCGTAGAAGTCCTTTCAGAGCCTCTCGCTGTCAGCAGTGGGAATACCGCTCGTAGGCTGGGCAGATGCCTGGTCGCCGGTGGTGACGAGCGGAAAGTTCGTCACCACAGCGGCCGCCCGGCCGAGTACGCCAAGACCCCGCAGGGATCGCGCGTGCCTGCTATCACAAACGTGGCCACGTAGGGCTGGGCGGAGATTCGCAGGTTGTATCTGGCCGAGCAGTTGCCGATCCGGGCGATCGCGAGGCACCTGGGGAGTTTCCTCTGTCCCTGCCTGGATCGGCGCGGTGACGGCCGGCCCGGGAGACGGCGGTGAGAACGACAGCGGCGGCGACGGCGAGTGCCATGAGCGCTGCGCTGGAGACGACGAAGGCGGGGCCGACGCCGATACGGCCAATGACGCCGGAGGCCAGGAATGGCGATACCGCCAGGGCGCCCGCGACGCCTGCCTCCCACAGGCCCAGTGCCTTGGCGAGGTGGGCCTCGGGAATGCGTTGCTGGACCAGCGCGATCAGCGGGATGTCGGTCAGCGCGGAGGCGAGTCCGGTGACGATGAGGAGCACGGCGATCGCCGCGGTCGAGTGGACCAGGCCCAGAGGGAGGCGGAAGGCGCCGAGCAGGCCCCACGCCAGGACCGCGGTCACGGCGAGGCCGGGCAGAGGCAGCCTGGTGAGCACCAGCGCGCCGGCGATCTCGGCGAGGCCGGCGATGCCCAGCAGGAGCCCGTACGGACCACCCTGGCCGACCAGGGCGACGAGGCCGACGGCCAGGAAGCCACTGGCCACGGCGAGCGCGAACACGAAGGTCGTGATGACGACCAGCACGTCGGGGGCCGAGCGTATGGCTGCGAGGCCCTCGGCGAGGTCCGTCACCAGGCCCCGGCGACGCCCCGCCGGCGCAGGGTGGGGGACACGCAGGGCGGCCACGGCCGCGGCGGAGACCAGGAACGTCAGCACGTCCAGCACCAGAACCGCGGCGAAGGACGCGTAGGTGAGCAGCGGGGTGAGCAGCAGCGGTCCGACGAAGAAGGCGGCTCGGAAGGCGACTTGCAGGATGCCGTTGGCCTGCTGCAGGCGCTCGGTCGGCACGATCTGCGGCACGATGGCGTTGCGGGCCGGGGCGAACGGAGCGCCGATCAGTGCCAGCAGGGCCGTTCCCAGCACCAGGATCGTCAGGTTCTGTACGCCCGCGAGCAGCATGGCGGCCCCGGCGGTGACCACGGCGGCGCGGGCGAGATCGGTGCCGATCATCAGGCGTCTTCGGTCGTAGCGGTCTGCGTAGGAGGCGGCGACGAAGGTGGCCAGGAACGCCGGGGCATAGGCGGCCACGGTGACGAGCGCGACCGCCGACGGGTCGTGGGTGAGGGCCCAGGCCTGCCAGGCGACGGCGGCGGTGTACAGGCCGTCTCCGAGGCGGGAGACGCCCTGGCCGACGAAGAGCAGCAGTAGATTTCGGTCGTTGAGAAGCGGCATGCCGCAACTGTGGGCGTCGATGAATTCGCTGTTCAACTTATTCATCGAAACGCTAATCAAGCGGCGGCGGGGCGCTGTTCCCGCCGAGAAAGCCTTCCAGGCTGGGCGCGAGCTCAGCCACTTTCCGGGGCACGAGCCGGTACAGGACGTAGTAGCCCTGACGGCAGCGTTCCAGCAGTCCCGCGTCGGCGAGCACCCGCAGGTGCTTGGACAGGGCGGCCTCGCTGACCCCGACGAGCGGGGCGAGTTCCTGGGTACTGCGGGGCCGCTCGGCGATCAGGCGCAGCGCCCGCAGGCGGGTGTCGTCCGCCAGGGCTCTCAGGACGCCGACCAGTTGGGCCGGGGGGATACGCGGGCGGGCTTCCCGCACGATGGAGGATGCGGGGAAAACCAGCCCGAGAGGCCACGGGCCGTCGCAGTTGACGCGGATGTGCGGCCATACGAAGGCGCTGGGCACCAGGGCGAGTTGTTCGTGCGGGCCGATGGAGACCTGATGGTCGTGCGGCCGCTCCAGCCAGAACCTTCCGGCCGCGGGATCACATCGCACCTCGGGCCACAGCGCGCGCAGCATGCCGTACAGGCCGTGCTCGGCGATCTGCCGGCCGGCCTCCGTGACGCTGTCGGCCAGTTCCGGCTCGATTCGGCGCCACTCCTCGGCGAACGCCTCCTCCCAGTAGCCTTCCAGCAGCTGCAGGAAGCGCTCCAGAAGGGCGCCCGGGTCGTCGAGCAGCAGCGTGGCCAGCGTCTCTCCGCAGACGGCTGCCGCCTGTTCGGACAGCCGGCGGCGCACGACCGGCTCAGCGAGCACGTCGGGGTCCCTGACCGGGCCGTCCGCCGGCCAGGGGGTGAGCAGGGGCAGGGCGAACTCCAGACGGGCCAGCTCCGGGTCGATCCTCCGCAGGCGCTCCAGTTCATCGGCGAAGTCGAGCAGCTCGCCCGTCGGCGAGGGGAAGAAGAACTCCGGGAAGTAGGACCGGAAAGCGAACGAGAACGCGTCGATCTCGCGTTTCAGCGCCGGCGAGAGTCGGCGCATCGCCCTCACCCACGGGTGCTGGACGGGGTGGTGTTTGGGTTCCACGAGGACGTGCAGGCTCAGTACCGCCTCCAGGGCGGGCGAATAGGAGAAGCCCACCAGTTCCGTGGCGGTGGCCGGGACCCGGAACTCGATCGTCATGGTCCGCCCGTCCGGTCCAGGTCGCGCAGGCGCAGGTGCAGCTCCGCCAGGAAACGTGCCTGCGCGTCGCGCGGGTCGAAGCTGCTGACATCACGGATGCGTTGCAGGCGGTAGCGGAAGGTGTTCGGGTGCAGATGCAGTTCCGTGGCCGCGGCGTTGGTGTCGCCGAAATGGTCCAGGTAGCAGCGCAAGGTGGCCAGGAGCTGCGTGTGGTGCTGTCGGTCGTGGCGTTCCAGGAGGGATACGGCGCCGCCGAGGATCTCATCGTCCTGGCGGAGGGCTCCGCGCAGACGGGAGAGTGCGTACAGAAGCTGGACATCCTCGAAGGAGGCCACACGGGGCGCTGCCGGGTACTGCTGTTGCAGTCCGGTGACCCGGTCGGCCTGGGACCGGGCGGCCGGGATCCGGCCGGGATCCCCGACGGTGGTACTGACGGCCAGCACGATGCGCTCGCGTAGTGCCGCGCGGTCCCACAGGTCCCGGGCGATCTTCAGGGAGCGGCCCATGGCTTCGGCGTCGTCCGTGGACTCCGGCCACAGCAGCACCGCGTAGGTGGCGTGATCGTGCCGTGCGATGAAGGAGCGAGGGTGCGCTGTCGTCAGGTACAGACGCAGGACGTCCGACGGGATCTCGGCGAACGCCGCGTCGTGCGCCGACCGGCACGACGCGGCGGCGAGCACGGTGAACTTGGCGGCCGGCAGACCCAGCCGACCGGCGGCCTGTTCGGCGGCCTCAGTACCGAGCAGGACGGCCCGCAGGTCGTCCTGCTCGGTGGCGCCCTGGCCGCCCGAGCGGCTCATACGGACGGCGATCGTCTGTGCGGCGGCGCGAAAGTGGGCCGACTGCCGCGAGTCGAAGGGAGTCTCCGTACTGGCCCACAGATAGCCCAGATGCGGACCGTCGTGCTGGACCCGGCAGGCCATCCGGGGCTTGGCCTGGTCGGAGGCCGGCTCCAGGAAGGCGGGTTCCGGGGAGCTGATCAGGCGGGCGATGTCCCCCCGCGAGCGCAGCACCTCGACGAGCCAGGGCTGGGCCTGCCGCTCGAGGATCCCGGAGACCCTTTCCTCGTCGGCTGTGTGCTGCCCTCTCGACCAGGCCAGCACCCGGAAGTCGGTGTCCTCCAGGACGATGGGCACGTGAAGGAGTTCCCCGGCCGCGTCGATGATCGAGAAAAGGTCTTCCCGCTGACCGGCAGCCGCGGTCTCGGGTTCCGGCTGGAACATCACACCCACCTCCCCGGCTCCGACAGCCATGCTAGGCGGCACCTGCGCGGCACCGTGTGCGGCTCTGGTCAGCCGACGAGCCCGAGGAAGCGCTCGGCGTTGCCCCGGCGGATCAGCGCCTTCTCCTCGAGGGTGAGAAAGGCACTGTCGCGCACCACCTGGCCGACGGGCCGTTCCCCCAGCGGGTAGGGATAGTCACTGCCGACCATGACCTGCCGAGGGCCGTAGGTGTCCACCAGCAGGCGCAGGGCGCGGGGGTCGAACACGACGGAGTCGACATGGAACCGGCCGGAGTAGTGCGAGGGCGGGTGCTGGGAGGTGCCGACCACGTCGGGGCGGCCCCGCCAGGCGTTGTCCATGCGGCCGAGCCAGAAGGCGAAGGATCCCCCGCCGTGCGCGAAGCAGATCCTCAGCCGGTCGTCGATGCGGTCGAAGACCCCGCCGAGGACCATCGCCACCAGCGACAGATGGGTCTCGGCGGGCATGGCGGTCAGCCATCGCGCCATCCAGCGGCGCAGGCGCGGTGAGTCGTCCATGTCCCAGGGGTGGACGAAGACCGGGACCTCCAGCTGTGCGCAGTGCTGCAGGAAGGTGACGATGCCCTCGCTGTCCAGGTCTCGGTCACCGACGTGGTTGCCGATCTCCACTCCGCGGTGTCCGTTGGCCAGGCAGCGTTCCAGTTCGCGGCAGGCCGCGTCGGTGTCCTGCAGGGGCACCTGACAGAAGGGGATGAGGCGGTCGGGTGCCGGGGCGACGATGTCCAGGGCCAGGTCGTTGAAGATCCGTGCGATGCGGGCCGCCTCCGCGCCGCTGCGGCCGTAGTGGAAGAAGGCCGGCGTCGGTGAGACGACCTGCCTGCCGATGCCGTCGGCGTCCATGTCCTTCAGGCGGGTCTCCGCGTCCCAGCACTGCGCGCCGATCCGGCGGAACTCCTGCGACCCGATCATGATCATCGCTTCGGTCTCCGACTCGATGCGCAGCCAGGGGGCGAGGGGGCCGGCGTCCGCGCGGAGGTCGGGCCATCCCTGGGGGACGTAGTGGGTGTGGATGTCGATGGTGTCGTACCCGGCCTCGCGCTGTGGCGGGTCCGCTGTCGGGTCGTGGTCGTGCACCGGTCATCCCTTCCCGGGGTGCCCGGTCCCGCAGGCGCCGCAGACGCGGGCCTGCGGGTCGTCGTAGAAGGCGGCGAAGACCGGAGGCAGGTCGGCCACGATGTCGGTCACCTGGAGTTCCACCTCGTGAATGAGGGCGTGGCACTGGGGGCAGTACCACTGGAACTTCTCCAGGGTGCCCGGCTCTCGGACGCGTTCGATGACCAGGCCGATGCTGTCGGCTTCCGGGCGCTGCGGGGAGTGCGGGAGGTTCCCGGGCAGCAGCCAGGTCTCTCCCTCCCGGATGTGCACGGAGTGCGGCCCGTCCTCGGTCATGATGTCGACGTACATGCTGCCGCGCAGCTGGTGGAACCACTCCTCGTACGGGTCGACGTGGTAATCGGTGCGCTGGTTGGGGCCCCCGACGACCTGCACGATGAAGTCCGTGCCCAGGGCCATGGTGCGGTTGTTGACGGGCGGCTTGAGCAGGTGGGCGTGGTCGGCGATCCACTTCTGGAAGTGGATGACCTCGGGGATGGCGGTCATGACGGTGTCCTTCTGGGATGAGCGGGTCAGTGGCCCTGGCGGTGGTGGGTGAGGGTGGCGATGGCCTGCATCTCGATGAGCAGGTGCGGGTGCGG
Source organism: Streptomyces sp. NPDC005402 (assembly GCF_040606575.1). Taxonomy (NCBI): domain Bacteria; kingdom Bacillati; phylum Actinomycetota; class Actinomycetes; order Kitasatosporales; family Streptomycetaceae; genus Streptomyces; species Streptomyces sp. NPDC005402. The sequence continues at coordinate 15,585 of NZ_JBEXFB010000056.1, read as the reverse complement.
CAGCTGGTGGACGGCGACTGTGGTGCGGGTGGGGCCGTCGACGTCGAAGTACTCGGCGAAGACCTCGTTGTAGCCGCCGAAGTCGTTCATCGAGACCAGGTACGTCGTGATCTGGGCGATGTCCTCCAGGCCGGCGCCCACGGACTTGAGGATGGCCCGCAGGTTCTCGATGACGGCGCGGGTCTGGGCGCGGATGTCCAGGGTGGTCGTGCCCAGGGCGTCGGCCTCGGCGCCCTCGAAGGTGTTGTCCGGCCTGCGGGAACTGGTGCCGGAGACGAAGACGAGGTCACCGACGACCTTGACGTGGGGGAAACGTCCCCGGGGGGTGGCCAGTCCGTCGACGACGTGTGCGGTGTTCATCAGCGGCCTTTCAGCGTGACGGTGCCGAGCCCCGCGATGTGGCACGCGGTGACGCCGACGGTGAGCGGCAGGGCGGCGGTGGCGGCGCCGGCCAGGACGATCTGCCCGGGTGCGAGGGGGATGCGGCGCTTGCGGCAGATGTCGAGCAGGGCGTGCAGGGCGGCCAGGGGCGCTCCGAGGATCGCCGCGGTGGATCCGACGGCCTCCCGCTGCGGGGTGCGCAGCCGCACCGCCTTGTTCGCCACATCGCCCAGCGGACGCCAGGCGCCGACGGCGTAGGCGGCGGCCGAGGTGTTGTCGGCGACGACATCGGTGACGGTGAAGCGGAAGTCCTGGTACCGGGAGTCGATGACCTCCAGGGCAGGGGCCACCGCGTCCACGCACGATTCGATGTCGGTCGTGGGATCGTCGGGATCGACGTGCTCGCTCAGCCGGAACGCCACCTCCGGCTCGACCCGGGGATGGATGAGGTCCGCCAGGTCCAGCTCCGCGCCGTCGCAGATCCGCATGGCGTCGGTCAGACGTCCCACGATGACCTCGCAGACGCCCATCTGCGCCATCTTCGCCTTGCTCGTGAAGCCCAGTTTCACGCCGGTGAGCCGCTCCCCCCTGGCCTGCCGCAGGCCGACCAGTGCCTCCTGCACGGCGTAGGCGTCGTCGATGGCGAGGGGGTGGGTGCCGGCGATGCCGGGGATGGGGCTCCGGTCGTTCTGGGCAGTGTCCAGACGATGGGCGAGTTCCAGATGGCTGAGGTTGGTCATGCCGCACCTCCTGCCGTGACGCTCTGGTCCGTGGCCGTGGTGGAGGTCCGGACCAGGTCCAGGGCGATGTCGGTGAGCAGGTCCTCCTGGCCGCCGACCAGGCCGCGGCGGCCGGCCTCCTGCAGCAGATGACGGGAGTCGATCCCGTGCCGCGCCGCGACCCGGGCCGCGTGCAGCAGGAAGCTGGAGTACACGCCCGCCCGGCCGAGCGTCAGGGTGTCGCGGTCGACCTGGACGGGCCGTTCCCGCAGGGGCCGGACGAGGTCCTCGGCGGCGTCCTGGAGGGCGAGCAGATCGCAGCCGTGGTGCCAGCCCATCAGGTCCGCCACGGCGACGAACGGTTCCGCGGGGCAGTTCCCGGCCCCGGCCCCCTGCCCGGCAAGGGCGACGTCCACGCGCAGCGCCCCGTGCCCGACGGCCGTGACGCTGTTGGCGACCGACAGTGACAGGTTCTCGTGGGCGTGGATGCCGATCTGTGTGTGGTCGGCGAGGACCTGGCGCAGGGCGTCGACGCGTTCGGCGACATCGGTCATGGTCAGCCGCCCGGCGGAGTCGGTGACGTAGACGCAGTGGGCGCCGTAGGACTCCATCAGCCGTGCCTGCTCGGCGAGCCGGGCCGGAGTGGCCATGTGACTCATCATCAGGAAGCCGCAGACGTCCATCCCGTTCTCGCGTGCCCAGGCGATGTGCTGCGCGCTGATGTCGGCCTCGGTGCAGTGGGTGGCCACGCGCACGCTGCCCACCCCGAGGTCCCTGGCACGGCGCAGGTCGGCGATCGTGCCGATGCCCGGCAGCAGCAGAGTGGTCAGGGTGGCGTTCTCGATCACCTCGGCCGCGGCCCGGATCCATTCGTCGTCGGTGTGGTCCCCGAACCCGTAAGTGGCGCTGGAGCCGCCGAGACCGTCGCCGTGAGCGACCTCGATGGCGTCGACCCCGGCGCGGTCGAGGGCGGTCACGATGTCACGGACCTGGGCGGTGGTGTAGCGGTGTCCGACGGCGTGCATGCCGTCTCGCAGGGTCACGTCCTGTACGTAGATGTGCATCAGCTCACCCATCCTCGGAGTTCGGCCATGCGCTCGGCCGTCCGCAGGGCGGCGGAGGTCATGATGTCGAGATTGCCGGCGTATTCCGGCAGGTAGTGGCCCGCGCCGCGGACCTGCAGGAAGCAGGTGACCTGCGTGCCCGTCACGTGACGGCCCAGGTGCGGGATCCACACCTCGTGCAGGGCGTCGAACTGCACGTCCTGCACGAGTTCGTAGCCGGGCACGTACTCCTGGACGTCCCGCACGGTCTGCCGCACCGAGTCCTCGATGGCCTCGAGGGTGCCGGCCGTGGCGTCCTCGACGACGCAGAAGACGGTGTTGCGCATCACCACCGGCGGGTCGGCCGGGTTGAGCACGATGACGGCCTTGGCCGTGTCGGCGCCCGCGACCTCGCGCAGCGCCCGGCTGGTGATCTCGGTGAACTCGTCGATGTTGGCACGGGTGCCGGGGCCGGCGGAACGGGAGGAGAGGGAGGCCACGATCTCGGCGTAGGCCACCGGGACCACCCGGGAGACGGCCGCGGCGATGGGTACGGTGGCCTGCCCGCCGCAGGTGACCGTGTTGACGTCGTCGGCGGCGAGGTGCTTCTCCAGGTTCACCGAGGGGACGGTGAGGGGCCCCGACGCGGCCGGAGTGAGGTCGATGATCAGCTTGCCGTGTTCGCGGCAGACTTCGGCATGGCGGGTGTGGGCGCCGGCCGAGGTCGCGTCGAACACGATGCGGACATCGGCGAACTCGTCCATCGCGGCGAGACCGTCGATCCCCTCGTGGGTGGTGGCCACCTGCAGGCGCCGGGCGCGGGCCAGGCCCTCGGAGGCCGGGTCGATACCCGCCATGGCCGCCGTCCGCAGGATCTCCGACTGCCGGAGCACCTTGATCATCAGGTCGGTTCCGATGTTTCCCGAGCCCAGGATGGCGACCTTGACGCCGCCGGCCGCGGTCGCGGCTTCGGTGCTCATACGTTCTCCTCGATCCGCGACTCGACACTGCCGAGTCCATCCAGTTCCAGGCGATATCGGCCACCACCGGTGATCTCCACCATCGGTCCCAGGGCACCGGACATCACTACGTCCCCGGTGCGCAGGGGCTGCCCCCGGCGGGCCAGTTCGCGTGCCAGCCAGGTGACTGCGACGACCGGAGAACCGAGGCAGGCGTGGCCCGCGCCGAAGGAGACGGGCTCCTCGTCCCGGTACAGCGTCATCCCGACCTGGGCCAGGTCGAGGCCGTTCAGGGTGTGCGGGACGGTACCCAGCACGACAGCGCCGCTGGAGGCGTTGTCGGCGACGGTGTCGGCGATGGTCAGGTCCCACCGGCTGATACGGGAATCCACGATCTCGATGGCCGGCAGGACGAAGGCGGTGGCCCGCAGGACGTCCGCGACAGTGGCGCCCGGCAGGTCCAGGTCGCTGTCGAGGACGAAGGCGATCTCTCCTTCGGCGCGCGGCTGCACGAAGCGGTCCAGCGCCGCAGGCTCGCCGTGGGCGAACACCATGTCGTCGAAGAGCATCCCGAAGTCGGGTTCGAAGACGCCGAACTGCTCCTGTACGGCGGGCGCGGTCAGGCCGATCTTGGCGCCGACGCGGCGTGCTCCCGCGGCCGTCCGCGCGGCGGCCAGGCGGCGCTGAACCTCGTACGCGGCGTCTATGCCGTTGTCGCCGAGCAGGTCGCGTACGGGTGCGCAGGGCGTTCGGGTGGCCGCAGCGCCGGTCAGGCGGGACACGGCGGCCTCGACCGCGTCGCCGGGGCCGTCTCCGGCCCGTGGGCCCGAGGCGTAGGGGTGGGTGTCGATGTCGGTCGTCATAGCTGCACGCACACGTTCGTCGGTTCGGTGTAGAAGTGGAGTGAGGAGGCTCCGCCCTCCCGGCCGATACCGGACAGCCCGGCACCGCCGAACGGCGAGCGCAGATCGCGCAGGAACCAGGTGTTGACCCAGGCGATGCCCACGTCCATGCGCTGGGCGACCCGGTGACCGCGGCGCAGGTCGTTGGTCCACACCGCGGCGGCGAGACCGTAGTGCGTGTCGTTGGCCAGGGCGACGGCCTCCTCCTCGGTGTCGAAGGGGATGAGGGCGGCGACGGGGCCGAAGATCTCCTCGCGTACGGGGCGGTCGGCGTTGGTCAGCCCGGTCCACAGGGTGGGTTCGATCCACGCGCCGCCGTCGAGGTCCGGCCCGAGGTGCGGTGTCCCGCCCCCGGCGACCACCTTGGCGCCGGCAGCTTCGGCCAGGTCGAAGTAGCGCAGCACCTTGCGCCGGTGCTCGTGGGAGATCAGCGGGCCGGTGGTCGTGCGGGTGCTGAGCGGGTCGCCGAGCCGCAGCCGGGTGGCTCGCTCGGCCAGGCCGTCGACGATGTCCGTGAACAGGGCCCGGTGGACGTAGAGCCGCTCGGTGCACAGGCACACCTGGCCTGTGTTGGTGTAGACCGACCGGGAGAGGCCGTCGAGTGCCTCCTCGACATCGACGTCGTCGAAGACGATCGCGGCGTTCTTGCCGCCGAGTTCGAAGGACACCGGGCGAACGCCGGGCGCCGCCGCCCGCATCACCTCGGTTCCGGTGGTGGACGATCCGGTGAACGTGATGCCGTCCACGCCCGGGTGGGTCACCAGGAACTCGCCCGCGGAGCCGGGGCCGAAGCCGTGCACGACGTTGTAGGCCCCGGCGGGCAGACCGGCGTCGGCCAGCACCTCGGCCAGCAGGGTGGCGGTGGACGGGGTTTCCTCACTGGGCTTGACGATCACCGCGTTGCCGCAGGCGAGCGCGGGGGCGACCTTCCAGGTGAGCAGCAGCAGAGGCAGATTCCACGGCACGATCACGGCCACCACGCCCAGCGGCTTGCGCACCGCGTAGTTCAGGGCGCGGCGCCCGTCCGGCAGGTCGGTGAGGTACGAGTCCTGGCCGGCGGCGGCCACGATGTCGGCGAACGCGCGGAAGTTGGCGACAGCGCGGGTGACGTCGAGTTCACGTGCCTGCGTCACGGGCTTGCCCGTGTCGCCGACCTCCGCGGCCACGAAGTCCTCGAAGCGCTCCTCGATCAGGTCGGCGGCCCGGCGCAGCAGCGCCGTGCGCTCCCGGACGGGAGTGTCGGCCCAGCCGTCCTCCAGTGCGCCCCGGGCCGAGCGGACCGCGCGGTCCACGAGGGCCCGGTCCGCCTCGTGCACGGTGGCCAGGGGCGTGCCGGTGGCCGGGTTGGTCTTGGTGAAGCAGTGTTCGGGGTCGGGTTCGGCGAAGGTGCCGCCGACGAAGTTGCGGATGACGGGCACGGTTTCAGTGGGCATGGGGTGTCTCCAGCGGGGCGGGGGCCGCGGTGGTCCGGCGGGAGCCGGATGCGTGATCGAGCCGCATCGGCCTGCGGCGGCCGGTCGTCGGCGGTGAGTGCGGGGTGCTGCCTCCGGCGGCTGTCCTGTCTGTGCGGGGCTCCGGTGGGAGGAACGGCTGATCACGCATCGACGGCCTCCTCGCTCGGCGCGGCCGTCGTGTGGCGGTCCACCAGGTGGCGCACCTTGAGGGCGTACACCAGCAGCAGGGCGAGGGTGAAGCCGGTGCCGACCCAGGCGGCCTGCGCCATCACGGGCACCACCGCGGCGGTCGCGGCCACCGCCAGCACACCCGCGATACCGGCCCAGGCCGTCCACGCCCCGCCCCACACCCGCAGGCCCTGCCGCGTCGCCGGGGCGTCGGAGCGACGGAAGGCGAGATAGGAGGCGAGGATCAGCAGCCACACCAGGAGGACGGAGAAGATGGCGACGGAGACCAGCACGTTGAAGATGCTGTCGACCCCGAATGCGGCGAGCAGGGCTGCCGCGACGATGCCGGCGGCGGAGACGACCAGGGCCCGCACCGGTACTCCGCGGGTGTCCACACGGGCCAGCACGGCGGGGGCGCATCTGTCGTGGCCGAGCGAGTGCAGGAAGCGGCTGGCGGCGTAGAGCTGGGCGTTGGCCGAGGAGATCGCCGCGATCAGCACGATGGCGTTGGTCAGTGAGGCGGCGGCAGGGATGCCGATCTGGCTGAAGACGCGGACGAACGGGCTGCCGGTGATGGTCCCGTCGCCGCCTGCGGTGTCCCGCCACGGCACCAGGGTGACGATGATGCCGATGGACAGGATGTAGAACAGTCCGAGGCGCCAGACGAGCGCGCGCATCGCGGTGCGGATGGACCGCGTGGGGTCGGTCGTCTCCGCCGCCGAGATGGAGGTGGTCTCGAAGCCCACGAAGGCGAACATCACGACGGACAGGGCCGCCCAGACGGCCTGAGGTCCGTGTGGGAAGAAGCCGCCGTCGGAAGTGAGGTTTCCCAGTCCCGCGGCCGGTGTGTGCGGCAGCCCGACGAACACCAGCAGCAGACCCGCGGCGATGAACACCACCACCGCGGTCACCTTCACGCTCGAGAGCCAGAACTCCGCGAAGCCGAAGGACTTGACGCTGACGATGTTGATCCCCAGTACCAAGGCGGCCACGGCCGCGATGAGCAGGAGCATCGGGGCCTGCGGCCACCAGTAGCGGATGTAGATCGCCGCTGCCACCACCTCGCCGCCGATGGCCACCGTGGTCCCGGCCCAGAACAGCCATCGGACGAGGAAGCCCGCCCACGGGCCGAGGTAGAGGTGGGCGATGGTCCCGAAGGTGCCGCGCACGGGATGGACGATGGTCATCGCGCCCAGCACCCGGGCGATGATGGCGACGAGTACCGCGCCGGCGATGTAGGACAGGATCACGGCGGGACCGGCTGTGCCGATGGCCGAGCCGGAGCCCAGGAAGAGGCCGGTGCCCAGGGCACAGCCCAGGCCGATCATGGTGGTCTGGCGGTGGGTGAGTGAACGGGTGAGCTCGTCCGTGGGCTGCCGGTCACCGTGTGCGGTCGGGGGCGGTCCCTGCGGGATGGGCGTCACGTTGCCTGTGCGGGTCATGTCGTCTCCGGTACGGCGTGGGCCAGCGCGTTGGCCACCCGCCAGCAGTCGTGGAAGGTTGAGTACAGCGGCACCGGAGCCAGCCGGATGATGTCCGGCTCGCGGGCGTCGGCGATGACTCCGTGCTCGTGGCGCAGCGTCCGGGCGAGATCGGCTGCCGTCGTACCGCCGACGCGCAGCGACAGCTGGGAGCCTCGGCGCCGCGGGTCCCTGGGGGTGATCACCGTCAGCGGACGGGTCGCGGTGACCTCGTCGAGCAGCCCCTCCAGGTATCCGGTCAGCTTCTCGCTGCGCTTGCGCAGCGCCACCATGCCGACGGTGTCGAAGATCTGCAGGGAGGTGCGCACGGGTCCCATGGCGAGGACCGGCGGGTTGGAGATGGCCCACGCGTCGGCCGTGGCGGGCGGGCTGGAGACCGGCTCCATCAGGAACCGGGTGGCGGCGTCGGTGCTCCACCACCCCTCGAAGCGGTGCAGGGTGCGGTCGGTGACATGCCGTTGGTGGATGAAGACCCCGGAAAGGGCCCCCGGGCCGGAGTTGAGGTACTTGTAGGAGCACCAGGCGGCGAAGTCGACGTTCCAGTCGTGCAGATGGAGCGGGACGTTGCCGGCCGCATGGGCCAGGTCCCAGCCGACCGTCGCGCCTGCGGCGTGCCCGGCGGCGGTGATGGCGGGGATGTCCATCAGCTCGCCCGTGAGGTAGTTGACGCCGCCCAGCAGCACCAGCGCCACGGTGTGTCCCTGGCGGTCGAGGAAGTCGACGACGTCCTCCGTGCGCAGGCAGTCCTCTCCCGGGCGCGGACGCAGCCTGATGACCGCCTCGTCCGGGTCGAGTCCGCGGAACCGTACGTGGCTGCGCACGGCGTAGCTGTCGGAAGGGAAGGCGCTGTCCTCGATCACGATGTGGGTGCGCTCGCCCCGGGGGCGGTAGAAGGAGACCATCAGCAGATGCAGGTTCACCGTCAGGGAGTTCATGACGACGGTCTCTTCGGGCAGCGCCCCGACCAGACGTGCGGCCGGCTCGGTCAGCAGCCGGTGATAGCCGAACCACGGGCGGTCGGCGTCGTGGTGGCCCTCGACGCCGAAGCGGCTCCAGTCCGCCAGGTCTTCGACCAGTTCGGTCCGGGTGGCCTTCGGCTGCAGGCCGAGGGAGTTGCCCGCGAAGTACGCCGTCTCGGGGTATCTGCCGCCGTCGGCGGGCGGTATGTGGAACAACTCCCGGTGGCCCGGCAGGGCTTCGTCGAGTTGGCGGGCCTCGCCTTCCGAGGCGGTCAGGTGAGTGAGCAAGGTGTGCACTTCCTCAGATGTCTAGCCGGTGGACCGGCGCGGCCGGACCGGGCGGTGTGGCCGTTCGCGTGGACTGCGGGCCGACGCGAACGGCGGATCTGGATGGACCAGGTGGGCGGCAGGCCTTACGTGGACGGCAGGCCCAGCAACCGGCGCATCTCTGCGTGCACCCGGGTGGAGGGTGTGCCGAGTTCCATGGGTGAGTCGAAGTGGTTGCGTCCGGGCTGCTCGAAGGCGGTGACGTGGCACCCCAGCCGGCGCAGATGCGCCGCGTACAGAGAGGACTGCCGCTTGAACTCGTCCGTCTCATGCTCTCCCCAGGCGATCACCACGGGGCAACGCACGCCGGTCAGGAACAGGGGGCTGCAATCCCGGACTTCGCCGGCGTCGATGCGGACGACGTCGTTGACGTAGGTCTGTCGCACCGGGGCCAGGTCGTAGATGCCGCCGAACAGCACGGCGCCCGCGACAGGGGCGTCGGGCAGGCCCCATCGGCGCCAGCGCGTGGCGAGCAGCATGGCGGCCAGATGGGCCCCGGCCGACGACCCGGCGACCACGATCCGCCCGGGGTCGATACGGTGGTCGGCCGCGCGGTGCCACAACCAGGCGAAGGCCCTGCGCACCTGGTCGACGATGTCCGAGAGCCTGGCCCGCGGGGCCAGCGTGTAGTCCGGCGTCGCGTAGACAGCGCCCGCCTCCACCAGGGCGGGAGCCGGGAACGCGGAGTCCTCCTTCGACAACTGCTGCCAGTACCCGCCGTGCACGAAGAACAGGGTGGGCCGGGTGTCGTTGTCCGGTCCCGAAGGACCGTAGAGGTCCAGCAGGTCGTCGGGGCCCGGCCCGAAACGAAGGTCTCGACGGGCCACGGGGGCCAGCTCGTGCCGAGCCAGACGACTGCTCTCGGCGTAGTCGTCCAGGAACGGCTGGATGTCGCCCACCAGGCTGCTGGGGGAGTACTGGGCGTCCAACTGCGCCTGGTCGAAGTTCCCGTACACCCGTGCCGTCATGGCAGCAGCCGTTCGGTGGTCTCCTCACGCGACTTCCTCAGGAAGCTGACGAAATCACTGCCGCCGGTGCCCTTGGCGGTCTCCTCGTCGCGCTGGAACCGCTTGATGTAGCGCCCGGTGATGCCGATGTGCTGGGCCCTGAGCCGGACGAGGGACTCCACCGCCCCGTTGTAGGCGACGCACAGTCGCGGAGAGATGCTGCGATGCCGCTCGACATAGCCGCGTACCGACGGGCCGGCCTCCAGGTCCTCGAGGAAACGTCGGTGCGGCGCGGGCATGTACGCGCGCATGCCGCTCAGGAATCCCGCCGTCGTCTCGTGCTCGTGCGGGATGTCGAGTCCGGCGTCGAAGGCCTGGATGAGGGAGCTCTGCGCGGCGCTCCCGCCGGCCAGGACCAGCGGCTCCCGGTCCACGCCCTCGAACCGTAGTCCCGGCGCGGACCAACCTGTGAGGAACGGCCTGATCCGGTGGTAGAAGACGTAGTGGTCGCACCAGCGCTCCACGTCGAGGAACGCGTCCGTCACCTGGTCGACGACAACGCGGATGCCGAGCAGCGCCTTGGTGAGAAGGGCATGGTCATCGGCCGCCACGGCATGCTGCGCCTGCACCAGCAGGGGCAGCCCTGGGGCGCCGGCGAGCTCGACACCCACCGTCGCCAGGTAGAACCACTTCTCGTCGACACCGCCGAGGAACGTCACCTGGGTGTCGATGTTGGACATGCTCAGCGGTTCACCGGCGTCGATGCGCCGCCAGTTGTTCAGGACGATGGAGCCGTGGGCGACGATCGGAGCCCGGTCCAGCTCCCGGGTGAGTGTGTGCAGGGGCCGCGCTACCGGCGCCGGAAGCGTGTCCACGGGGCTCTCGGCGCCCCAGACGTACGCGTTCGCCAGACAGCACAGCAGCAGCATGGCCCGCTCCTGCTCCCCCGCCGACCGGAGCCGGTCGGGAGTCAGGACGGGCAGCGACTCCACCGCCGGGCGCAGACGTCCGGTCATGATCAGGGCCGCGATGTTCCGGCCGAGCCGTTCCCAGGGCTCGTAGTACAGGGGCAACGCGTCCACCGGGTCCTCGCCGGGCACGAACCCGCGCTCGGCGTCGATGGCGTACTCGCTCAGCGTGGCCACCCGGGGCCTGGTAGCCCGGATGCGCGTCGTCTCAGGAATCACTGCATTGCCTCCTCGTGTGCCACACGAGGTTCGCCCCGCGTACCTGGTGGGGCATATGGGCGGCAGCACGAAGCCCAAGCGTTCTGATTGGGCTCGGGCACTACGCCGCTTCCGCTCCGGTCGCGAACGTAGAGGTCAGGGGCGGCGGGGGAGCATCCCATCGCCGGGTCGGCTCCGCCGTCCCAGTTTCTGCGTGTCCGCGGCCACTCGGGGACTCAGCGCGGGCGTGTGCCATGGGATGGAACGTTCTCCCCTGCGGCGCACAGGGCGCCATTGCGGGGCAGAACGGCACGGAGCCAAACAGTACGGAGCCGGTCAGGGCCGCTACCGCGAAGACCCTGAGCCCGGCGGCGAGCAGCGGTCGAAGAAGCAGCGGTCGAAGAAGCGCGGGGGACCACGCTGTCTCGTCGGAGTCGAGATGGACGAGACGGCGGGGGCGCTGGTGGGGTCGCCGGTCGGCGCCGTCGGCGACGTCGTCCAGCTCGGTCTGAATCCCCACAAGGGCTCTGGTGCGGGCGGTCACGTGCCGGCACACCCGGTTCACCACGACAACGGACTCCATCGTGCGGGCACTGGCCGGTTGGCACGGCAGCACCTGCGCGAGGGACTCACCGTCCGGTTCCCTCTTGACCGTCGCCACTTGTCAGGGCACGTCGGCAGGGCCTGCCACGCCCCTCCGGCGTACACGACACTCTCGGACATAGACCCGGACCACGGGCCCAGCGCTACTGAGAATCCGGCAGCAAGGAGTTGGCGATGCCGGCCGGCCGGGCCTGCGCCGTCTGGTTCCGATCGTAGGGACACATCGACACACGCCGTCCGAACTCCCGGTTCGCAGCGACTGTGCAGCCGGTCCTACCGTCCCCGCACCGTCCCGGACTCCCATGCCCAGGCGGCGATCTCGACCCGGTTGCGGGCGTCGATCTTCTGCTGGATGTTGGCCAGGTGGGTCTTGACGGTGGACAGGGACACCACCAGTTGCTCGCAGATCTCCTGGTTGGTGCGGCCCACCGCGACGAGCCGGGCCACGTCCAGCTCGCGGTCGGTGAGGGGACTGTCGGCGACCGGGGCGGGCCGTGTGGCGGCCAGTTGCTTCAGCAGCCGGACGGTGACGGCGGGGGAGACCAGCGCGTCGCCACGGGCAGCGGCCCGCACCGCCTCGATCAGCAGGCTGGGCGGAGCGTCCTTGAGCAGGAAACCGCAGGCCCCGTTGCGCAGGGCGGTGTGCACGTAGTCGTCCTGGTCGAACGTGGTGATCACCACGACCCGCATCGGGTGGTGGACCCCGGGTCCCGACAGCGTACGGGTGACGTCCAGGCCGTCCAGTTTCGGCATCCGGATGTCGACCAGGCACACGTCAGGACGCAGCCGGCGGGCGAGTTCCACGCAGGCGGCGCCGTCGGCGACCTCGGCGACCACCTCGATGCCGGACTGCGCGTCGAGGATCAGCCGGAAGCCCATGCGGACCAGTTCCTGGTCGTCCGCGATCAGTACCCGGATCGCCGTGTCGTTCACGCCGGTGATCCTGCCACAGCGGCCAGCACCGGGAAGTCGGCGGTCACGCGCCAGCCGCCGTCGTCGGTGGGGACGGCGGTCAGTGTGCCCTCCACTGCTTCGACGCGTTCGCACAGACCGACCAGCCCGAAGCCGCCGCGCCCGCCCACCGGGCCCGAATGGCGAACACCTGGCGCGGTGTTGTGCACCTCGACCCGCAGCCGGGACCCGGCCACGTCGACCCGTACGGCCACCACGGCGCCGTACGCGTGGCGGCGCACGTTGGTGAGGGCCTCCTGCACGACGCGGTGCACGGAGGTCTCGACCTCGGGGGCGAGCCGTACCTCGCGGGCCGCCGCGCCGACGTGGAATTGGACGCCCGCCTCGTCCTCGGCGAACACGGAGACCATGCGGGCGATCTCCGCCCACACCTCACCGGGCCGGATGCCCTGGTGGTCGTCCTCGCGCAGGACCCGCACCAGGCGGCGCATCGAGTCCAGCGTCTCCGATCCGGACCGGCTGATGTTCTCCAGCAGCGGCCCGACCTGCTCCGGCGCGGTGTGCTGAAGGAGCAGCGCGGCATTGGCCTGGACGACGATGCCGGTGACGTGGTGGGCGACGAAGTCGTGCAGGTCGTGGGCGAGTTCCAGGCGCTGACGCTGGCGTACGGCGGCGATGTCGCGAGCCCGTCGCTCCTCCAGCAGCCCTGCCCGCAGGCCCCAGGCGAGAGCCAGGCCGACGGCGAGCGTCATCAGCAGGGACCCGGTGACGGAGTTGTCGCTGCCGTAGTGGATGTCCGTCGGCAGAAAGCGCAGCGGCATCGCCATGACCGCCACAGCCAGGGCTGCCGCCGCGACCGCCGCGGTCTTCGTGCGCGGCACGGCCGCCACCGTGCGGGAGAGCAGCACCAGCAGAGCGGCACTCTCCAGCAGCCCGAACGTACCGTTGCTGTCCGGGCTCGCCCAGATGGCGATCACGGTCGTGAGGATGAGCGAGCCGCCGGCGACGATCGCGGCGCGTACCCGCACGGTCGCTCGGCGAGCGGGCCACAGCAGCGCCACGCAGATGAGCGGCCCTGACATCATCGGCAGCAGGCTCGTCCCGTGGTAGTCGGGCACCCCGTTGGCGAACACGTCGAGCAGCCCCAGCAGGCCAAGGACGATCCAGCCGACGGCGATCAGCGCCCTGCCGGGCAGCGGACTTTCGGAGTTCACGCCTCGCAGGATACGGAATGGGCGCTTCCCAGGTGCCTCGGCCGAATGGCCGATGTCCGGCCCCCACAACCGGCCGTCCGGCCGAGCCGACCGGTCGCCGCGCACGCCGAAAGTGAACGGCATGCAACCGCTGAACACCGCCTCCCCCGGGGAGAGCAACCGATGAACACCTCCTCCGCAGTCCTGGCCGGCACCGGCCTGTTCAAGTCCTACGGCACGGCTCGCGCCCTGGCCGGGGTCGACCTCGACGTGACGGTCGGCCAGTCACTGGCCGTCATGGGCCCGTCCGGCTCCGGCAAATCCACCCTGCTGCACTGCCTGGCGGGCATCGAACGACCCGACTCCGGCGAGGTGCTGCTGGACGGCAGGCGCATCGACCGGCTCGGCGAGCCGGCCCGCAGCGAGCTGCGTCGCACCGAGTTCGGCTTCGTCTTCCAGTCCGGCCAACTCCTGCCGGAACTGCCCGCCGACGAGAACGTCGCCCTGCCGCTGATGCTCGGCGGCACGGCACGCCGGACGGCCGTCGAGGAGGCCCGGCAGTGGTTCGGGCCGCTGGGCCTGCAAGGTCTGGAGGGTCGGCGTCCGGGTCAGCTCTCCGGCGGTCAGGCGCAGCGGGTGGCCATCGCCCGGGCCCTGGTCGGCCGCCCGAAAGTGATCTTCGCCGACGAACCGACCGGCGCGCTGGACCAGGCCACCGGCATGGAGGTGATCCACCTGCTGACGGACGTCACCCGCCGCCAGGGCGCCGCCCTGGTCCTGGTCACCCACGACGCGAACGTGGCCCGCTGGTGCGACCGCACGGTGGAGGTCCGGGACGGCCGCCTGGCCGGACAGCAAGCTGCGGCGCAGACCGGAACCGACGCGGAGGCGGGGTTCCGGCGATGAGGGCAATGGACCGCACCACCTGGGCACTGACCTGGCGGCTCACCCGGGCCGGCGGCCGCACCGGCCTGCTCGCCACTGGGCTCGCGGTCGCGGCGGCGGCCGTGTCCACCACCCTGTTGCTGCTGTGCGTCGCGCTGAACCTCGGCTTCCAGCACCGCGCGGACCGCACCGACTGGCGCAACCCCGTGGCCTCCTCCCGCCCGGTGGCCGTCGAGGCGGTCGGGACCACGTTCACCCGGGGCGTACCCGTCACCGTCGTGGACGTCGCCCGACTGCCCGGACGTGCCGTTCCCGCTCCACCCGGCCTGGACCGCTTCCCCGCCCCCGGCGAACTGTGGGTCTCACCGGCGCTCGGCGCCCTGCTCGACCGGCTGCCCGCCGACCGTCACCCGGTGCCCGGCACACCCACCGGGGCCCTGGGCCGCGAGGCACTGGCCCACCCCGGTGAACTCGTCGCGGTGATCGGACATCGCCTCGGTGACCCGGCGGTCACCGCCGTGCGGGCGCCGGACCCGCGCCGGGTGGGCGACATCGTCTCCCCCACCCGCATCGCGTCCTTCACCGGTACGCCCCTGACGGACGGCATGGGCAAGGCGTACGAATCCGTGGCCCGGGTCGCCACCGTCCTCGTCATCGTTCCGCTGCTGATGCTGGCTGCCTCCGCCGCGCGGCTGTCGGTCTCCCGCCGCGACCAGCGGCTCGCCGCGCTACGCCTGATCGGCGCTACCCCGGGCCGTGTCGCCGGGCTGACCGCCACCGAAGCGCTGCTGACCGGAACGGCCGGGGCGCTGCTCGGCGCCCTGGGGTACGCCGTGCTGCTGCCGGCCGAGGCGAGCCTGCCGCTCGCGGGCGGCCCCTGGTACCCGGCCGACCTGTGGATCGGCGCACCACCGCTGCTCGCCGTGACGGCCGGGGTGATCGCGCTGGTCGTCGTCAGCGCGCTCGCCGGGCTCCGCCAGGTGGTCGTCGGCCCGCTGGGCGTGACCCGCCGTTCCCGCGGCCGCGGCGCGAGTGCCGTGCGGGCGGTGGTCTTCGTGGCCGTCGTCGCCGGATACGGCTGGATCAGCAAGAAGTACGGCAGCGACGACTCGATGGCGCTGTACGCGTTCGCCGCGGTCTTCCTGGCGCTGGCCGTGATCGGGCCCTGGGTGGTCCGGATACTGGGCAGGATCGTCACCGCCCTGGCCAAGCGGCCCGCGACGCTCCTGGCCGGGCGCCGGCTCCTGGACGATCCCAAGGCCGCCTGGCGGATCGTCTCCGGGCTCACCCTGGCCGGTTTCGTCGCCGGGTTCTTCGCCCTGCTCACCCTGAACGCGGCTCCCCCGTGGGGAGGACGCCCCGACCAGCTCGCCGTCGCGGCCCCGGTCCACAAGGTGGCACAGGTGCGGGAACAAGCCGAACGGCGTCTGCGGGCCGCCGACGTGAGCGCCGTGGTCGGCGTGGACGACGGCTTCGTGGCCACGGC
>NZ_JBEXFB010000055.1:0-22270 GCF_040606575.1 Streptomyces sp. NPDC005402 | reverse complement strand
GATCCGGCCGTGCAGCAGGGAGAGCGCGCACCAGCCCTGGGCGAGGGCGGTGAGCGCGGGGTCTGTGGCGGTCATGGGGCCTGCTTCCTCCGTCCGGCTACGGATAGGCCCAGGATATTGCATCGCTGAAACTTTCAGCGTCTGCTTCTATAGTGCGCGCGCAACTATCGCGCGGCTGTCAGACCCGTATCCCGCAGAGAGCGACTCCGATGACGACCCGGCCCCCCACCACGACCCTCTGGCGTCCGACCGGCCCCAGGGAACTGGACCTGGTCCGGGAGCTCGACTGGCGTGCCTGGCCGCCGAGACTGCCCGAGCAGCCGATCTTCTACCCGGTCCTCAACGAGGACTACGCGGTCAAGATCGCCAGGGACTGGAACGTCAAGCACGACGGCGCCGGCTTCGTGACCCGCTTCGATGTCGAGTCGGACTTCCTGCGCCGCTACCCCGTCCAGCAGGCGGGCGGTCGCACGATCCTCGAACTGTGGGTTCCGGCCGAGGAGCTCGACGAGTTCAACGCGCACATCGTCGGCCGGATCCAAGTCGTGCACGAGTTCCGATGAACTTCTGAGCTTCCGCTACGGCCGCACCAAGTGCCGCATGGCCAGGGCCAGTTGCAGCCGCAGTCGCCCCTGAGGCGAACGCAGCGGCCAGCCCAGCAGATGCTCCGCGTGGGACAGCCGGTCCTGGAGCGTGGAGTGGTGGACGCTGATCTCGGCGGCAGCCGCCCGCAGGCTCGCCGTCGAGACCACGGCGTGCAGCGTCGCGAGCAGCCAGGGCGTGCTCGCCCCCGCCGCCTCCAGCGCCCGGACGTCGGGCGGCGGCTCCGCGCCCGGCGCGACGAGGTCGGCCAGCAGCGCGACGCCGCCCAGTTCGTCGGCGTACACGGCTTTCGGTCCGGGATCCCGAGCCGTGCCCTCCGCGGTGAACCGCAGCGCGGTGCGGGCGTCCGCCCAGGACCGCGGCAGATCGAGCACGGGCACGGCGGGGCCCACCCCGACCCGCCCGGCGGGCAGTTCGGCGTCCGCCCGCCCGGCCACGATCCGGGGCCGCCCGTCCAGCGGGGCCAGCGCACGCGCGGAGGCCGCGGGGTCCAGTCCGAGCCGACGTGCCGCGTGCAGCCGAGCGGCCTCGGGGGCGGCGGCGTCCAGCAGGGTCTCGACCAGCGCGGGATCATCGGCGGGCGCGCGTCCTCGCGTACGGTCCAGAACGAGCCGTACGGCCCCGGCGGCCCGCTCCAGAATCACGGCGTCGACCACACTGGGCGTCGCCTCGGCCCGCTCCAGCCACAGCGCGGCGGCCCCACCGGGCGTCAGTGCGGTGGACGGCCAGCCGGGTTCCGGCGGCACCTCGGAGTCCCGGCGCGTCCCGTCGGCCTCGACCCGGATCTGCACCCGCCGCCCGGCGTCGACCAGCCGCGCGGGCACCCCGGCCAGCACGGCTGCCCCACGCACCAGAGCCTCCAGCCCGGCACGGGACTCGGCCAGCCGATCGAAGTAGGCGATCACCCGCACCGCGGCTCCGGCATCCGGATCCAGGGCGGTCAGGCGCCCGGCCAGCTCTTTCATACGCCCATGGTGCGGCATGGGGCGGGGGCGGGAGGAGTCCTCGGCCGGGTTGGCGGCGGTCGCAGGGCCGTAGGCGCGACGGAACGGCGTCTGCGGAAGGCTTCGCCGACGGCCTGACCCACGGCCCGGCGGCGCCCGAAGGGGCGCGAGCAAGCGCGCGACAGGCGACCAGCCCGCCGCGACCGCTCGACGCGCGGCCGCGCCGCTTCCTCCCACGTCGCTCCCCGCGACGCCCCTAGCCGCCCAGCAGCCTCCGCAACCACGCCAACTGGGCCGCACGCGCCGCCTGCGACAACGCGGCCTGCGGAGCGAATCCGTCGAACCCGTGGAAGCCTCCCGGCCACACATGCAGTTCGGCCACCCCACCCGCCTGCCAGATCCGGGACGCGTACGCGACGACCTCGTCCCGGAACGTCTCCGCCGACCCCACGTCGAGGAAGGCGGGCGGCAGTCCCGACAGGTCCTCGGCCCGGGCCGGCGCCGCGTACGCCGGAACGTCCGGGCCGCCCCGCAGCTCACCCAGCAGCGCCGTCCAGCCCGTCTCGTTGGCCGTACGGTCCCAGACGCCCAGTCCCGCCATCTGATGCGTCGACGGGCTGTCGTTGCGGTCGTCCAGCATCGGGCACATCAGCAGCTGCCCCGTCGGCCGCGGCCCCTTGCGGTCCCGGGTGAGCAGCGCCAGCGCCGCCGACAGCCCGCCTCCCGCGCTCGCACCGGCGATGACGATCCGCTCGGGGTCGCCACCGATCTCCTCCGCGTGCTCGGACGTCCACACGAGCCCGGCGTAGACGTCCTCGACCGGCGCCGGATGCGGATGTTCGGGCGCCAGCCGGTACTCGACCGACACCACCACCGCGTCCAGTTCCTTCGCCCAGGCCAGGGGACCGTCCACGCCGACGCGGTTGTTGCCGAGGACCATGCCGCCGCCGTGGACGTGGTAGATCACTGGACGTCCGGTGCCCGCGGGCGCCGCAGCGGCGGGTCGGCAGATCAGCAGCGAGATCTCCGGGGCGCCCTCCGGCCCGGGCACCGACCGGTCCTCCACCTCGAAGAAACCGCCGAGGGTCAGGTCCATGTCGGCCAGCATCTGGATGCCCGGCCCCTGGCGGACGAGCTCGATGTCCTCCAGGGTCATGCCGGGCGAGATCATCTCCTTGATCATGTCGAGGGCGGCGGCGAGTTCGGGATCGAAGGGGGGCGGGACGTACGTCATGGCTTCTCCTCACGCGGGGCGCGGCGGCTCGTGGCGTCATGATCGGGGCAACGGCGTCCGTCCGGGGCGCCGCCGTACGGCGGAACCTGCCCGCCGTACGGCGGGTGACGAGGGACGAGAATCCGACCTCTTCCCGTGTGACCTGCGGTTCCTTGCCATGGCGTGACCTGTTGTTCACCTTTTGTAGGTGGAAGGGGCGCCCGCCGGTGGCAACGCTGTCGATGCCCCCCATGCACAGGAGAACCAGTGAACGTCTCTCTCACCGTCTGGCTGCTGACCGTCGTCGCCCTGTGCGTCCTGGTCGGCGCCGACTTCTTCATCGGCCGCAAACCCCACGACGTGTCGGTCAAGGAGGCCGGCATCTGGACCGTCGTCTGGGTCGTGCTGGCGTGTCTGTTCGGACTCGGACTGCTCCTCTTCGGCGGTGGGAAACCGACGGGCGAGTTCTTCGCCGGATACATCACCGAGAAGTCGCTCAGCGTCGACAACCTCTTCGTGTTCGTCCTGATCATGGGGAAGTTCGCGGTGCCCTCGCAGTACCAGCAGCGGGTGCTGATGGTCGGCGTCGTGATGGCGCTCGTGCTGCGCGCCGGGTTCATCGCGGCCGGCGCGGCGATCATCACCGCGTTCTCCTGGGTGTTCTACCTCTTCGGCGCCTTCCTGATCTGGACCGCCTGGAAGCTCGTCCAGGACGCCCGCAAGGACGGACATGACGAGGAGTACGAGGAGAACAAGCTGCTGAAGACGGTGGAGAGGCGTTTCGGCGTCGCCGACCGCTACCACGGCACCAAGCTGTGGATCGAGGAGAACGGCAAGCGGGTCATGACCCCGATGCTGGTCGTGATGCTCGCCATCGGCTCCACCGACGTGCTCTTCGCGCTCGACTCCATCCCCGCGATCTACGGGCTCACCCAGGACCCGTACATCGTCTTCACCGCCAACGCCTTCGCCCTGATGGGCCTGCGCCAGCTGTACTTCCTCATCGGGGGCCTGCTGAAGAAGCTGGTCCACCTCAGCTACGGCCTGTCGATCATCCTCGGCTTCATCGGCGTCAAACTCGTTCTGCACGCCCTGCACGAGTCCGGCGTCCACGTCCCCGAGATCAGCATCCCCTTCTCCCTCGGCTTCATCGTCCTCGTCCTGACGATCACCACCCTGACGAGCCTGCGCGCCGCGAAGAAGCAGGAGCGGGCGGAGGCGGAACCCGTGGCGTGACGGGAAAACGACCTTCACGCGCCTCCCGGAGCAGTCCGCCCTTGACTTCGAGAGCACTCCAGGATCTAGCGTCGGCACGGTCGGCGAAGGCCCCGTGAACGGAGACGGACATGCGCGTGGGCGTGCACATCAACCGGTTCAACCACCCCGCGGGCGCGCCCGCTCTCGGTGCCGAGCTCGCCTCCGCGGGTGCCGCGGCGGAGGCGGCCGGGGTGAGCTGGCTGTCGGTGATGGACCACTACTTCCAGATGGAGTTCAACGGCGGCGCCGAGGACCCCATGCTGGAGGCCTACTCCACCCTGAGCTTCCTCGCGGCCCACACCGAGACGGTCCGGCTCTGCGCCCTGGTGACCGGAGTGACGTACCGCCACCCCGGCCTGCTCGCCAAGATCGCGACCACGCTCGACGTGCTCTCCGGCGGCCGGGCCGCCCTCGGCGTCGGAGCCGCCTGGTACGACCGGGAGCACGAAGGTCTCGGCGTGCCGTTCCCGCCCCTCGCGGAGCGCTTCGAGCGGCTGGAGGAGACCCTGCGGATCTGCCTGCAGATGTGGGATCCGACGGCGAACGGCCCCTTCGAGGGCACCCACTACCGGCTCGCCGAGACCCTGTGCGTACCGGCCCCGGTGAGCAGCCCGCACCCCGAGATCATGATCGGCGGCAGCGGCGAGAAGAAGACCCTGCGCCTGGTGGCCCGCTACGGCGACGCCTGCAACCTCTTCGCCACCTCGCCGGAGGAGGTCACGCACAAGCTCGACGTGCTGCGCCGGCACTGCGACACCGAGGGCCGGGATCACGACGAGATCCGCAAGACCATCACCTACACGCCCGACGGCGACGACCTGGACCTTTTCACCCGGGACATCACGGGCTACGGCAAGCTCGGCATCGACACGGTCATCCTCGCCCCGCGCACCGGAGCCCCCGCCGAGTGGATCGAACGCTTCGCGGCACCCGCGGTACAGCGGCTCGCGGAACTGGACTGACCCGCCCGCGCGGGATGCGGCCAGGTCTTCGTTCACACCGACGTCACCAGAACGAAGAGGGGCCGGAGTGCGAACACTCCGGCCCCTCTTCCAGGCATCGCGGGTCAGGCCGCTGCCACCTCACCGGCGTTGCTGTGCAGCTGCGCGACGACCTCGGTCAGCTGCGCGGCGACCTCCGCGTCGTCGGCCGGGTGGGTCTCGGCGAAGCGCACCACCGAGCCGGGGATCGACAGCTTGACGTCCTCGAGCACCTTGCCGCCGGCGATGCCCACGGCCTTGCGGGTCTCGTCCTGGGCCCACACACCGCCGAACTGACCGAACGCGGTACCGACCACCGCGACCGGCTTGCCGCCGAAGGCACCGGCGCCGTACGGACGCGACAGCCAGTCGATGGCGTTCTTCAGCACGGCCGGGATGGTGCCGTTGTACTCGGGGGAGAAGAGCAGGAACGCGTCGGAGGCCTGCGCGGTCTCACGCAGCCTGGCGGCGGCCGCGGGGACGGCGCCCTCCACGTCGATGTCCTCGTTGTAGAAGGGGATCTCGGCCAGGCCCTCGTAGAGCACGACCTCCGCGCCCTCGGGGGCGTGCTTGACGGCGGCTTCGGCGAGCTGGCGGTTGTGCGAGCCGGCGCGGAGGCTTCCGACGAGCGCGAGAATGCGAACAGACATGCGAACTCCAAGAGGGTGAAAAGTCGTAAGGATGCGGACCGGGGTCCGCTTAAGTTGTACCTCGTTAAGCGGACCCCGGTCCAGTTTTCTTCCCGCTGCTTTACGCTTATTTCATGTCCGCCGTCCTGCCGCCCCTGCCGACTCCCCCGGATCCCACCGATGAGCCCGAGCTGCTCCAGCTCGGGCTCCCCGACGACGAGCCCTGCCTGCGCGCCGACGCCGCGCGCAACCGGGCCCGGCTCCTGGAGGCCGCGGCCCGCCTGGTCGCGGAGCACGGGGCGGCCGGGGTGACGATGGAGGCGGTGGCCGCGGCCGCGTCGGTCGGCAAGGGCACCGTCTTCCGCCGCTTCGGCGACCGCACCGGCCTGCTGACGGCGCTGCTCGACCACTCCGAGCGGAACTTCCAGGCGGCCTTCCTCAGCGGCCCGGCCCCGCTCGGGCCCGGAGCGCCGCCCGTAGACCGGCTGCGCGCGTTCGGCCGCGCCACCCTGCGCCGGTCCGTCGACGAGATGGACCTGCAGCTGGCCGCCGAGCCGAGCCCGGAGCGCCGCTTCACCCCCGCCCCCCGCCGGGTCCACCACAGTCATGTGACCCTGCTGCTGCGCCAGGCCCGCCCGGACGCGGACTGCGAACTGCTTGCCCAGGCCCTGATGGGCTACCTCGATCCCGCCACCGTCCATCACCTCACCCGGAGGCGCCACATGCCGCTGGAGCGCCTGGAGAAGGGCTGGGACGACCTCGTCGACCGGCTCACCTGCACCGATCCACCACGGTGAGATCGGGTCGCGCCCCGGTCTGAAACACCGTCACAGCTTCTGCAAAGATGACGACCGTCATGGTGCAGATACCGAAAACGCCCGCGCCCGTTTCCCCCGCGACGCGCCCGGTTCCCACGAGCGCCGACGTGGCCCGCCTGGCCGGCGTCTCACGAGCGACCGTCTCCTATGTCCTGAACAACACCAGCGCCGTCCGGATCAGCGAGCCCACGCGCCGCCGTGTCCACGCGGCCGCCAAGGAACTCGGGTACGTCCCGCACGCGGCCGCCCGCAGCCTGCGCGCCGGCCACAGCCGGATGGTCCTGATGCCCGCCCCGTCCATCCCGGTCGGCCCGCTCTACAGCCAGTTCATCAGCGAACTCCAGTGGGCCCTGGGCCGGTTGGACTACACCGTCGTGCAGTACGGCAGCGTCGGCCTGCAGGGCGACGAGGCGGCCCGCGCCTGGGCCGAGCTGCGCCCGGTCGCCGTCCTGGTGCCCGGCGCGGGACTCGGCCCGCAGGGCGTGGCCCTGCTCCGGCGCTCCGGTGCCCGCGCGGTGGTCACCCTCGGTCCCGAGGCGGTCGAGGGGGCCCACGCGCTGCTCATGGACCACGCGGGCGTCGGTCACGGTGCCGCCACCCACCTGTACGCCCGCGGCCGGCGCCGCATCGGCGTCGTGGTGCCCGAGGAGGCCGGCCTGGAGGCCTTCTCGCTGCCCCGTCTGGCCGGTGTGCGCAGGGCCCTGCACGGCACGGACGCCACCCTGACGGAACTGCCCCTCGCCTACGAGGAGCAGGCCGCGGCCAAGCTCGCCGTCCGCTGGCGGGACCTCGGCCTCGACGCCGTGTTCGCGTACAACGACGAGTACGCGATGCTGTTAATGCGCGCCCTCCAGGACGAGGGCATCCGCATCCCGGAGGACACGGCGGTGATCGGCGCCGACGACCTGCTCCTCGGCCGGCTGCTGCGGCCCCGGCTGAGCACGGTCCACCTCGAGCTCCCGTCCGGCCGCGACCTCGCCGAACTGGTCGACCGCGCGGTGCGCGAACCGGGCACCGCGACCGAGACGCACACGGTGCTGGGTGCCACAGTGGTACAGCGCGACTCCAGCTGACGCAGGGAGGCCTGCCATGCGCACCACGGTCGGGATCATCGGCGGCGGCCCCGCCGGACTGCTCCTCGCCCGCCTGCTGCACCTGGCCGGCATCGACTGTGTCGTCCTGGAGAGCAGGACCCGGGAGTACGCCGAGCACCGCCAGCGCGCCGGGATGCTGGAGCAGGGCACGGTCGAGGCCCTGCGCGCCTGCGGTGCCGCCGGACTTCTGGACGCCGAGGGGCTGGTCCACCGGGGCATCGAGCTGCGGTTCGCGGGGGAGCGGCACCACCTCGACTTCCCCGCCCTCACCGGCGGCCGTACGGTCACCATCTACGCGCAGACCGAGATCGTGAAGGACCTCGTCGCACTCCAACTGGCCGAGGGGCCACCGCTGCTGTTCGAGGCGGAGGCCATGGCGGTCGAGAAGCCGCAGAGCGACGCCCCTGTCGTGCGGTTCCGGCACGAGGGCCGCGAACAGACGCTGACCTGCGACTGGGTCGCGGGCTGCGACGGCTTCCACGGCATCTCGCGCGGGGCGTTCCCGACGGCGACGAGCCGGACGTACGCGCACGACTATCCGTACTCCTGGCTCGGGATCCTCGCCGATGTCGCCCCGTCCTGCGAGGAGCTGATCTACGCCCGCGGAGAGCGCGGCTTCGCCCTGCACAGCATGCGCTCGCCGTCCGTCTCCCGGCTCTACGTCCAGGTCCCCAACGGCACCGACGCCGACGACTGGCCCGACGAGCGGATCTGGGACGAGCTCGCCGCCCGCTTCGCGATCGACGCCGACTGGACTCTCGCCCGAGGCCCCATCACCGCCAAGTCGGTGACACCCATGCGCAGTCACGTCCACGAACCGATGCGCCACGGCCGTCTCGTGCTGGCCGGTGACGCCGCGCACATCGTGCCGCCGACCGGGGCCAAGGGGCTCAACCTCGCCGTGTCGGACGTATCCGTCCTCGCCCGCGCCCTGACCGATCTGCACCGCACAGGATCGGCACAATTGATCGACAGATATTCGGAGTTGTGTCTTTCTCGTGTGTGGCAGGCCACCCGGTTCTCGTATGACATGACTAGGATGTTGCATGCTCAACCAAATGGGGATGCCTTCGAGAGCCGGATGCAGCTCGCACGGCTGCGCCGCATCACCGCATCCCGCCATGCGGCCGCCGAACTGGCCGCGAACTACACGGGACTACCGCTCCCGGTGTGAGTCCCACCGGTGATCGAACGGAGAGCCGTCATGTCGTTGCTCGACCCCAAGAGCTGGCAGCCCCACCCCCTGTCGGGACCTGAGTACGCGGTCACCGAACCCGCCACGGGCGACACGCTCGCCACCGTCACCCTCGCCGGCGGCGAGGACGTGGAGCGCTCCGCCGAGGCCGCTCGCGCCGCCCAGGCCGAGTGGGCCCGGCTCCCGCACTTCGTCCGGGCCGGGGTACTGCGCAAGGCCGGTGACCTGTTCGCCGCCCACGCCGACGAACTGCGCGAGTGGCTAGTCCGCGAGTCCGGGTCCATTCCCGGCAAGGCCGACTTCGAACTGCACGTGGCCGCCCAGGAGTGCTACGAGGCCGCCGCCCTCGCCTCCCGCCCCGCGGGCCAGGTCCTGCCCAGCGAGGCACCCCGGCTGTCCTACACGCGCCGGATCCCGGTCGGCGTGGTGGGCGTGATCTCCCCCTTCAACGCCCCGCTGATCCTCTCGATCCGCTCCGTCGCCCCGGCCCTCGCCCTCGGCAACGCCGTGATCCTGAAGCCGGACCCGCGCACCGCCATCTGCGGCGGTCTCTCGCTCGCCGCGGTCTTCGCCGAGGCCGGGCTGCCCGAGGGACTGTTCCATGTGCTGCCCGGCGGCCCGGACGTCGGCCAGGCCCTGGTCGCCGACCCGCGCGTCCCCGTCATCTCCTTCACCGGGTCGACCGCGGCGGGCCGCGCGGTGGGGGAGGCGGCCGGACGCCACCTCAAGCGCGCCCACCTGGAACTCGGCGGCAACTCCGCGCTCATCGTCCTGGAGGACGCGGACATCGAGGCCGTGATCTCCACGGCGGCCTGGGGATCCTTCTTCCACCAGGGTCAGATCTGCATGACGACGGGCCGCCACCTGGTCCACGACTCGCTGTACGCGGAGTACGTCGAGCGTCTGGCCGCCAAGGCCGACTCGCTCGCCGTCGGCGACCCCCACAAGGAGCAGGTCCACCTCGGCCCGATCATCGACGACAACCAGCTCGCCAAGATTCGCGGCCTGGTCGAGGCCAGCACCGCCCAGGGCGCCAAGCTGGCCGCCGGCGGCACCCACGAGAAGCTCTTCTACCGCCCGACGGTCCTCGCGGGCCTCGACGAGAGCTCGCCCGCCTACGCGGAGGAGGTGTTCGGCCCCGTCGCGCCCGTACGGTCCTTCAGCACGGTCGACGAGGCCGCCGCGCTGGCCGCCGCGGGACCGTACGGCCTCTCCCTCGGCATCGTCACCGGGGACGCGGCCCGCGGTCTCGACCTGGCGGAGCGGATCCCGACCGGCATCGTGCACATCAACGACCAGACGGTGAACGACGAGGCGGTCGCGCCCTTCGGCGGTATCGCCGCGTCCGGCACCGGCGCCCGCTTCGGCGGCGAGGCCAATGTGGAGGCCTTCACCGACGTGCGCTGGACGACGGTCCGCGCGGACGTGGCGACGTACCCCTTCTGATCCGGGGCGTTACTCGCCGTTCTGCTCGGCCTGGGCCTGCTGCGCGGCCACGGACTTGCGGACCTCGTCCATGTCCAGCTTGCGGGCCTGCCCGATGACGTCCGTCAGGGCCGACTCGGGCAGCGCCCCGGGCTGGGCGAACACCGCGACCTGGTCGCGGACGATCATCAGCGTCGGGATCGACTGGATACCGAAGGCCTGGGCCAGTTCCGGCTGCGCCTCGGTGTCCACCTTGCCGAACACCAGGTCGGGGTTGTCCTCGGCGGCCTTCTCGTAGACCGGCGCGAACTGGCGGCAAGGACCGCACCAGGACGCCCAGAAATCGATCAGGACGAACTCGTTGTCCGTGACCATCTGGTCGAAGTTCTCCTTGGTGAGCTCCACGGTGCTGCTCATGACGTGATCCCTCTTCCTGGTCTCGGAGCGAAGCCGTCGGCACAACACGGCTCGTCGGCCCGGTATTCCACAGCTGTCACCTCTGGGTATGCGGCGCGCGTACCCCTGGTGGCCCGAGCGCACACCACCCACCAGACTGGGCCCATGACGGAAACGGAAAACATCGCCCACAGCACTTACGACGTAGTGGTGCTCGGTGCCGGGCCCGTGGGGGAGAACGTGGCCGACCGCACCCGCGCGGCCGGCCTCTCCACCGCGGTCGTGGAGAGCGAACTGGTCGGCGGAGAGTGCTCCTACTGGGCCTGTATGCCCAGCAAGGCCCTGCTGCGGCCGGTGATCGCGCAGGCGGACGCGCGCCGCCTGCCGGGCCTGAGCGCCTCGGTGCAGGGCCACCTCGACACGGCAGCGGTCCTCGCACGCCGGGATTACTTCACCTCGAACTGGCAGGACGACGGCCAGGTCGGCTGGCTGGAGAGCGTCGGCGCCGACCTCCACCGCGGCCACGGCCGCCTCAGCGGAGAGCGCACGGTCACGGTCATCGGACCCGACGGCGTACGGACGGTGCTGACCGCGCGGCACGCGGTGGCCGTCTGCACCGGCACCCGGGCCGTGCTGCCCGACCTGCCGGGCCTCGACGACGTCAAGCCCTGGACCAGCCGCGAGGCGACCAGCGCCAAGGCGGCGCCCGGACGGCTCGTCGTGGTCGGCGGGGGAGTGGTCGCCACCGAGATGGCCACGGCCTGGCAGGCCCTCGGCTCCCAGGTCACGCTCCTCGTGCGCGGCAAGGGCCTGCTCAACCGCATGGAGCCATTCGCGGGCGAGCTCGTCGCCGAGGCGCTCACCGAGGCGGGCGTCAGCGTCCGCACCGGCACCTCGGTCGAGTCGGTCACCCGCGAGAACGGCACGGTCGTGGTCCTCACCGACACCGGCGACCGCATCGAGGCCGACGAGATCCTCTTCGCCACCGGACGCGCCCCGCGCACCGATGACATCGGCCTCGACACCGTCGGGCGGGAGCCAGGCAGCTGGCTGGAGGTCGACGACAGCCTCCGCGTCACCGGCAGCGACTGGCTCTACGCCGTCGGCGACGTCAACCACCGTGCGCTCCTCACCCACCAGGGCAAGTACCAGGCCCGCATCGCGGGCTCCGCCATCGCCGCCCGCGCCTCCGGGGCCCCGGTCCACGCGGACCCGTGGGGTGCTCACGCCGCGACCGCCGACCACGACGCCGTACCCCAGGTCGTCTTCACCGACCCGGAGGCCGCTGCCGTGGGCCTCTCCCTGGCGGAGGCCGAGCAGGCGGGCCACCGTGTCCGCGCGGTCGACTACGACCTCGCCTCGGTGTCGGGCGCCGGCCTCTACGGCGACGGCTACCGCGGCCGCGCCCGCATGGTCGTCGACCTGGAACGCGAGATCCTCCTCGGCGTCACCTTCGTCGGCCCGGGCGTCGGCGAACTGATCCACTCCGCGACGATCGCGGTCGCCGGACAGGTCCCGATCAGCAGGCTGTGGCACGCGGTCCCGTCGTACCCGACGATCAGCGAGGTGTGGCTGCGACTGCTGGAGGCGTACCGGGACAACTAGCCCGGCAGCTCGAAGCCCAGGGACGCGGCCGCCTGCTCCGGCGTCGGCTGCGTCCAGCGCTCGGCCATCGCCTGGTTCGAGGACAGCGAGCGCAGCTCGGCGCGGTCGAGGTAGAGCATGCCGTCGAGGTGGTCCGTCTCGTGCTGGACGATCCGCGCCGGCCAGCCGCTGAACACCTCGTCGACCGGGCGCCCGTTCTCGTCCTCGCACGTCAGCCGCACCTCGGCAGGCCGTGCCACCACGGCCTGCCACCCCGGCACACTCAGGCACCCCTCGAAGAACGCCGCCCGCTCGGTGCCGACCGGTTCGTACGACGCATTGACCAGAACCCGGAACGGCTGCGGCACCCGCCCACGCGCCAGCCGTACCTCTTCCGGTACGGGCGCCGGGTCCTCGATGACCGCGATCCGCAGCGGCACCCCCACCTGCGGGGCGGCCAGCCCCACGCCGGGCGCCGCGTGCATGGTGACGCGCAGGGCCTCGACGAAACGGGACAGGAGGGCGGCGTCCAGCTGGCCGTCGTAGCGCTCGGTGCCGCGCCGCAGGACCGGTTCGCCGGCCGCCACGATCGGCAGCGGACCGTCCGTGGCCAGGAGTTCCTCGACCAGCTCGGCAAGGGGCGCGCGGTGACTCGGAGTTGCCATCGCGCCAGGATGTCACGGAGTGCCTTGTGATGCAGGTCACTTGGATGCCCGGGAACTCGACGCCCCTCTTCTCCGACTACTGGACCGCCACCGTCCCCAGCCCTCGGAGAAACCGCCGATGTCCATCGCCCCCTCGACGACCACGGACGAGGCCCCCGGGCCGGCCGCCCCGGCGCCGGCCCCCAGCCGATGGGCCTCGCTGCGCCCGCTCGTGCTGCGTCTGCACTTCTACGCCGGTGTGTTCGTCGCGCCCTTCCTGCTCGTCGCCGCCGTCACCGGCTTCCTGTACGCCGGTGCGTTCCAGGCCGAGAAGATCGCCTACCGGGACGAGATGACCGTCGCCGCCGTGGGCGACAGCAAACTGCCCCTCTCCGACCAGGTGGACGCCGCCCGCAAGGCGCACCCCGAAGGCACCGTCTCGGCGATCCGCCCCTCGCCCGCGGCCGACGCCACGACCAGGGTGCTGCTGTCCGGCGTGCGGGGAGTCGACCCGGACCACACCCTCGCCGTGTTCGTCGACCCGTACACCGGCAAGGTCCGCGGCGCCCTGGAGCAGTACGGCTCGACCGGCGCGCTGCCGCTGCGCACCTGGATCGACGAGTTCCACCGCGACCTCCACCTCGGCGAGAACGGCCGCCTCTACAGCGAGTTCGCCGCGAGCTGGCTGTGGGTGATCGCGGGCGGCGGCATCGTGCTGTGGTTCTCCCGCCGCCGGGCCCTGCGCAAGGTCCGCGGCACCAGCGGGCGGCGCCGCACCCTGGGGCTGCACGGCAGCGTCGGCGTCTGGGCCGCCGCGGGCTTCTTCTTCCTGTCGGCGACCGGACTGACCTGGTCGACGTACGCCGGCGCCAACATCGACGAACTGCGCACCTCGCTCGGCCAGTCCACGCCGTCGGTCTCGGCGGCCGCGGGCGGCGACCACTCCGGCCACGGCGCGTCCGCCTCGGCCGGGGACGCCGAGCACGGGGTCGGCCTCGACAGGGTGCTGGCCGCCGCCCGCGCCGAAGGGCTCGGCGACCCCGTCGAGATCGTGCCGCCCGCCGACGAGTCGTCGACCTATGTCGTACGGCAGGTGCAGCGCAGCTGGCCCGAGAAACAGGACTCGGTCGCCGTCGACCCGACCAGCGGCGAGGTCACCGACACCGTGCGGTTCGCGGACTACCCGCTGCTCGCCAAGCTGACCCGCTGGGGCATCGACCTGCACACCGGCGTCCTGTTCGGGCTGGTCAACCAGATCGCCCTGATGCTCCTCGCGCTGTCGCTGGTCCTTCTGATCGTGTGGGGTTACCGCATGTGGTGGCAGCGCGGCCGGGGCTCCGCCTTCGGGCGTCCGATCCCGCGCGGCGCCTGGCAGCAGGTGCCGCCGCAGATTCTGGTGCCCGGCGTGGTGGCCGTCGCCGTCCTCGGCTACTTCGTGCCGCTGTTCGGCATTCCGCTGGCCGGCTTCGTCGTTGCCGACGTGATCCTCGGCGAGATCGCGCACCGGCGGGGGAGGAAGAGCGCCACGGTCTGAGACGCGCGTGGGCCCGGTTCCCGTGCGGAACCGGGCCCACGTCATGTCGAGAGCTACTCGAAGTCGCCCGCCAGGGCCGAGGCGAGGCGCAGATGCGGCTCGGCCTCGGCGTGCCGTCCTTGCCGCTGGAGCGTGCGACCGAGCATCAGCCGGGCGTACTGCTCGACCGGGTCGCGCTCGACGATCACCCGCAACTCGGTCTCCGCGCGCCGCAGTTGGGCCGAGTGGTAGTAGGCGCGCGCCAGCAGCAGCCGCGGTCCGGTCTGCTCCGGCACCTCCTCGACCAGGCCGTCCAGGACCCGCGCCGCCGTGTCGTACTCCTTGGCGTCGAAGAACATCCGCGCGCGCTCCCAGCGCTCCGCCGGTGTCCCGTGGCCGTAGTACGTGGTCTCCACTGGTTCCTCCTTCGACTTCGAGGCCGACAACCGAACCAGGTGGTTCAATATTCCACTACTTGGTGAGGTCGGCGAGCTCCTCGTCGGCCCGCTCGGTGATGAGGCTCAGTACGCGTCCGGCGACCGCGAGGTCCTGTGCGGGGATGCCGGCGTAGACCCGGGCGGTGATGGGGGCGGTCTCGGCGGACGTCGTCTCGAACAGCGCCCGTCCGGCGTCCGTGATCCGCACCTGGGACGACTCATGGCGAGCCAGCAGCCCCGCGGAGACCAGCTCGTCGACCACGGAGTGCGCCTGCGTCGCGTCGATCTTCAGCGCGCCGACGAGACCTTCGGCGATGCGGTCCCGCTCGACCGGCCCCTCCGCGACGGCGGCCAGCCGCAGTGTGACGGACTGCTGGAAGGTCGCGCCGTGGCGGGCCAGGACGTTCTCCAGAAGCGCGCGGGCCGCGTAGTGGGCCAGGGCTATGACGCGGGGGTTGAGGACGGGGGTGTCGGGAGTGGTGGTGGTCATGACTGCTCCTTGAGGTTCTCGTTCGTCGCGTCGAGAGGTGCGTCGAGCAGGGCCGTCAGCTCACGCTTGAACTCCCGCGTGCGTGCGCTGTCCAGGCCTCCGAGCGGTGCCAGCAGTTGCTCCAGGAGACCCTGGACGACCTCGATGGCCTGCCCGGTCCGCTCGCGGCCCTCCTCGGTGAGCGCCAGTTGCACCGCGCGCGGGTCGCGTGGGTCGCGGGCGCGCTCCAGGAGCCCGGCGCTCTCCAGGGAGCGCGCCAGCTTGGAGACATAGAGCGGTTCGAGGCCGGTCCGGTCGGCGAGGCGACGCTGGCTGGGGCGTTCGCCGCCGCGCTGCATGCCGTACAGCGAGGCCACCAGCGAGTACTGGGCGTGCGTCAGGCCGAGCGGCGCCACCGCTCGGTCCACCGCGACCCGCCACTTCATCGACAGTCGCCAGACCAGGAAACCGGGCGTCGCGCCCTCGGATGCCGTACTCATACTCGACACAGTACATGGCTACTATATCCATGGCTACTATTTTCGATGCAGCGGCGGACCGCCTGGGGCGCGCCTGGCACGGAGCCCGGGGGACGGCCTGACGGGAAACGCTTCACGGGGCTAGGTTGGGCGCCATGAGCAATCTTGATCGCCAGGCGGTTCCCGCCCTGTGCGGCGGCCGCGGCTTCGTGGTGGCGGAACCCGTGCGCGAACTCCTCAGCCCCCGCCGCGTCAAGCTCGGCGAGTCCAGCGAGGTGCGCAGGCTGCTGCCCAACCTCGGCCGCCGCATGGTCGGGGCCTGGTGCTTCGTCGACCACTACGGCCCCGACGACATCGCCGACGAGCCGGGCATGCAGGTGCCCCCGCACCCCCACATGGGCCTGCAGACGGTGAGCTGGCTGCACCAGGGCGAGGTCCTGCACCGCGACAGCACCGGCAGCCTCCAGACCATCCGCCCCCGTGAACTGGGCCTGATGACCTCCGGCCGCGCGATCAGCCACTCCGAGGAGAGCCCGAAGTCGCACGCGCGGTTCCTGCACGGCGCCCAGCTCTGGGTCGCCCTCCCGGACGGGGACCGCCACACCGACCCGCACTTCGAGCACCACACCGGGCTGCCGCAGATCACGGCCCCGGGCCTGACGGCCACGCTCATCCTGGGCGACCTCGACGGCGCACGCTCACCCGGAACGGCGTACACCCCCATCGTCGGCGCCGACCTGACCCTCGCCCCCGGCACGGACGTACGCCTGCCGCTGGAACCGGACTTCGAGTACGCCGTCCTGTCCATGTCCGGCGAGGCTCACGTGGACGGGGTGCCGGTGCTGCCGGGCTCGATGCTCTACCTCGGCTGCGGCCGCACCGAACTCCCGCTGCGCGCCGAGTCGGACGCGGGCCTGATGCTCCTGGGCGGCGAGCCGTTCGAGGAGGAGCTGGTCATGTTCTGGAACTGGATCGGGCGGTCCCAAGAAGAGATCGTACAGGCCCGTCGGGACTGGATGGAAGGCACACGGTTCGGTGAGGTGAAGGGGTATGACGGTGCCCCGCTGCCTGCTCCGGAACTGCCGCCTGTGTCGTTGAAGCCGCGGGGCAGAGTACGTTGACCTGCAGGAATGCCTGCGTTTCGGTGATGTTGTCGAGTGGGACGCGGCCAGACAACGCCTCCCGCCGTCGGCCGCTTGCAGGAGGACGGTCGACCGCGTTGCCGTCTCGGGTGCGGGTGAGCGCCGGTTCCACGGTGTGGCCGTCTGTGGGCGGCTGTGGCAGAGCCCTTGCTGACTTTTGCTGACTTTTCTGACGCTCAGTCAGGCTAGGTCGCGAAGTTCTTCTCGAAGCCCAGTCGCTTTCCCACGGCCTCGCGGATTTGACGGTGACCAAGTGAACGCTGGTCTGAGGTGTGGTTGAGGCAGGTGCCGGTACGGATCGACGGGTCTCGCGCTGTCGCCTTGTGGAGAGTCGACAAGGCCGGGTGTCGTCCCTGATCGCCTCGCATCGCGATTTCCGTCCGATACGGGGGTGCGCTGCGCTGCAAAATCACCAGCAGGTTCTTCGTCTCTTGGTGGTACACGCTCACTGTCGCCTCTGACGCGTAAATACCAGCGCAAGTGGGCATCGTTGCAGGTGACAGGCCTGACCTCCCGCCTTGCGGTGTTGATCAAAGGATTCGGGGCCTCCGGCATGCCATTTACCAGCCCCCCGGCGCGCACCGAAGGTGCGCTGGATCGCTGACCTGCGGCAAAGAGTCGAATCGTCTGCCGCTGAGCCGAGTTGGTCCGCACCTGGACCGGGGTTTTCTGGTGTCCACGTGGTCCAAGTCGGGAACGTTTGGCCTGGTCAGGGCCTTGTGGTTCAGGAGCGCGTCGACGCTGTTGGTGACACGCGGGTGACAGGTGTGACCGATGCGGACCCCCGGCTTGATCCGGCGGGCCACGAACAAGGGCGGCTGTCGAGAACCCTGAGCGCGTGCCATCGAAGTTGAGCGGCATGCTGGTCAGCGCCCCCGCATCAGGAGGTGGTCCGGAGACCGGGAACTGCGGCGTCGCTGCCGTTCTGTCGCGCCCGGGGTGCAGGCGCGGGGTCGGCGCCGAACGGTTCGGTCTGCAGACCAACTACCCAGACGGCAGGGGCCTCACGTCCGATGGACTGCGCAGCAATCGCCGTTACGGCTCCATGAGTTGCGGCACACCCCCTTTTCGGAACAAGTGCGCGAAAGGAATGCTGGGTTGGTCGCGCGCCATTTCGGTACGCCGCTCGCTAGGCAGTGGGCGCGGCAGGGCTGAGCTGACGGGACTCGACCGCCTGCAGCAGGGGCGATCAGGGCCTGGCGGCCATCGGCCCGGCGTCACCCCCGCGGGCCCCGGTCACTACTGGATCGCCCCTGGGACCGACGGCGGCGCCTCCCGTGCCGTGACCGTGTCGCGTGCCGACGCGCGGACGTCGGGGTGCGCGTGCCGGCGCAGGGTGCGGAGCTGGCCGCGCCACGGCTCCGTCCACCGAGAGCGGCTGCCGCCGGAGACGGTGAGCCTGATGGCGAACAGGCCCTGGGCCAGGCCCGGTTCCGCGCCCAGCGTGCGGGCGGTCTCCAACCACGCGTCTGGCAAGGGGCCGCTGATCGAGCTGAGCCGCGAGCTGAGCCCTTCGGCGATGTCCCGAGCGAGCAGCGGACGCCCTTCGCAGTCGGCAGCCAATCGGCCCAGGCCCGACGACAGCGCGGTGGCGTCCTTGTTCAGTTCGAGGGCGTACAGCCGGAGTTCGGCGACGGAGCGCGCGAAATCCTCGTGCCCGGCGGCGGTGTCGGCGGCGCGCAGCAGCACGCCCGCCGTCGGCCGGCCCCCGCCCCGGTAGCGATGGTGGAGCAGGAGGTGGTGCAGCAGGCTCGCGGCCCGCTGCCGGGCCGGCTGGTCGCGTTCGGGCTCGGCGTCGGGCTGGTCCGGGTCTCCTGTGGCTTCCAGCATCGCCCGCAGGGCCCGAAAGTACGGGCCGTCGTCGTCCGCCGCGAGCTCAACCAGCTCCTGCCCGGCCATCGCCCACACCGCCCGATCGGCAAGGTCCGTGGTGGCGGCCACCAGCATCTCGGCGATCTCCGGCCGCCACGGTGCCCATTCCGCCAGTGCTGGGAACAGCGCCGCAGCCGTTTCCGGCTCGAGCGGCTCGCAGGCGCGATGCAGCAGCCCTGCGTACCGGGCCCGATGCTCCTCGTCCACCTCGGCCACGGCCGCCCGTGCCAGCTCCTGGCGGAGCTCCGTGCGTCCCTGCGCGGCCGACTCCAGCATGGGCCAGCCGGCAGGCTCTGCCAGCATCCCCCGGGCAAACGCGACGCACACCGACTGCACGTCGTGGTGCTGCCCGGGCAGCTCGAACGCTTCCCGCAGCAGCGGCGCCGCCTGCGCCGGGGGCAGCATCGTCGCCGCGAGGCGCACCGCCTCCTTGCGGCTGGTGACCTTCACCGTCCGCGGGTCCTTCGGCGTGAGCAGCCTGCGGAGCTCCGTGGCCAGCCGCGACGGCGCGACGTACCGGGCGGCCCGCGTCGCCGCGTAGACCGCGACCCGGGCGCGGTCGCCGCCCGCGTGCTCCAGCAGCAGCGGCAGCACCTCGTCCGGGCGGTCGGTCCACGGCAGTGCGCCCAGGGCCGCCTCCGCCAGCGGGACGTTCGACGATCCCGTGGAGCGGCCGACGACTTCCAGGCCCGCCTCCGGGATCACTGCCGCAGCTGAGAGGGCCTGGACGCGCACATGCATCAACTGCCCAGCGTCGCCCGCCGTGCGCGCGAGCAGCTCCGCCGCCGCCCGCTGCTGGCGCGGCACCCAGCGGTGGGCCCGGTAGGTGGGTGGCGTCCAGTGACTGCGGGCGGTCAGGAAGCGGCCGTATGGTGGGGTCTCCGCCAGCACCGGGTCGAGCAGGTCCGTACGCCGCCCCGTCAGGACTCTCAGAACGGACGGCAGGACGGCGGCGGACGGCTCCAGCCGCACGATCCGCTCCACCCGCTCGTCGCGCCCCTTCGGCTGCTCCAGCCAAAGGTCGACGGCGGTGCGGACGGACGCGTCGTTTCCGAACTGAACGGCCTGCCACAGGTATTCCTGGAGTTCGGCCATCCCCCACGCGCGCCGCCCGAGTGCCCGTACGAGTGCGAAGACCAGCGAGTAGTCGGCCTTGTCGGTGGCGGCCTCCAGCCACGGCCGTAGCGCCGCCAGCACCTCGTACTCCTGGCCGCGCCGCAGCACGATGTCGAGGCGCCCGACGTTCGCGCCGCCGGTGTGGCCGGACAGCCGGGTGAGGGTGTCGAGGGCCCAGCCGACGAGCCGCGTGCCACCCGTGACGGCGTGCTCGCGCAGCACGGACAGGGCGAGCGTGCTGAGCGCGTGACGGGTGCTCCAGGAGGAGTCGCGGGCTTCGACGGCGTCGATGGCGATTCGTCCGAGGTCCTCGGCGGCGTCCTCCGCGAACAGCGAAGGGCGCACCTCCGCCAGTGCGGAGAGGGCGGCGCTGCGGACCGGGTCCTGTTCATTGCGCAGCCGCAGCAGCGCACGCAGCAACCGGCTCACTTCCTGTGGGTCGCGGGAGCGTGCTGCGTTGCGGACGAGCAGTGGGTACGCAATGGCGCGGTCGTCCGCGGCGGAGCGGCGGACGGCGTTGAGAAGGTCGTCACGGACCTCGTCCGGCGGCAGATAGGCGGCTGCCGTCAGTATCTGCGTCCAGGGCGCGCCCCTGCCACGGGCCAGCGTCGCCATCCGCCGAGCCTCGGCAGTGCGCCGCTCGTACGGCAGTACGTCGAGCAGCGCGGGGCTGAGGTCCGCGTGGGCGAGGTCCTTGCCCTCCATCGCCGCGTCGAACAGGGCGCCACGGCGGGAGGGCGGCAGGCAGGCCAGCAGCCGGGCGAGAGCGGCTGCGTTGTCGTTCCAGGCACGGGCGAGGTCGGTGAGTTCCGCCGGGGCGTGGCGGACGAGGCGGCGCAGCACGGCGGGTTCGAGGTGGCCGCTGTTCAGCCGGGACCGCAGCTTCGGGCAGAGCAGCAGCCGCACCGTGCGGCCGGGATCCGCCTCGACCAGGAGGTGCAGCTTGCGGTCCACGGGCATCGGCAGCGTCTCATAACGCTCGAGCACAGCCAGCACGCCGAGCGGATCCCGTTCGGCGAGGAGCGCGAGCGCGTCCGCGTGGGACGCCAGCCAGCCGTCCCGTACGACGCCGGGGAAGGTGTCGAGCTGCCGCTCCATCTCGGCGAGCAGCAGAGCGGGATGGCGGGCGGCGAGCAGCCGGTAGGAGCTCAGTCCGCGGAAGAGGCGGGGCAGCAGCCGGGCGGCGGTCTCCGCCGTGCAGGCGGCGAGCAGTTCCGCGGCGGCCTCGGCGCCCCATCGCCGGTACGTCGGTTCGACCAGCGCCTCGGCGAGGCCCGTACGCCCCGCCACGGCGATGGTGTGCACGAGCTGCTGCCGCACGGCGGCGGGTGCGTCCTCGATGGCCTCGATCACGATGGCGTCCGTGAGCCGCCCCTGCCGCAGCGCCCTGATTGCGGGGGCGCGGACGAGGCTGTCGGGGTCCGCGAGGCAGCCCTCCAGATACGCGTCGTGGCGCCCCATGTCCGCCACGGTGGCGGCGAGCCGCCGCCCTTGGACGCCGTGGGCGGCGAGCCCGGTCACCAGCTCGTCTACCGCCCCCATTGCCGCGGCGCGCCGGGCAGCCGAGGCCAGCTCACGCATGCGGTGGGGGTAGGAGAGCCGGTCAACGGCTGTGAGCAGGTGTTCGGCACGCTGGGACATGAGGGCGATTCTGCCTGGCGGGCGGGGGTGGCGCCTGCGGATTTCGGCGGGGCGGGGGTCATCGTGCGGCAGGCTGTGTGGCTGTCTGTGCGAGCTCTGTGGCAGCCAATGCAAGCTCGGTCAGGCAGGGGAGGAGGCTTCGGCTCGGAGTACCTGAGTAGATATCGTGTCGGGTTGCCTGGAGTGCAACGATGCGCCCAGACAACCGACTGCAGGCTCTAGAAGAAGCCGAGTTTCTTCGGACTGTACGAAACAAGAAGGTTCTTCGTCTGCTGGTAGTACATCTACTCATGCGGCTCTGACCAGCGCGAATGAGGGCTCGTGAGCCCAGCGTCGGGGCCATCGGCCCGTGTATGGTCCGGATCTTGGTCGTGCGTCGGTCAGGGCTGGTGTGCGGGCACAGTCGCACGGGTGTCGGCGCGGATGTGACGAGGAGCGTGAGGGAGAGCGATGCCTTCGCTCACGGCGGGCGCAAGAAGCCCTGGTCCGCGCGCACATGGGGTGCGACGACGAGTCACTATGCCAGTCTGAGGTGACCACGACCGAGTCGGATTGCCAAGATCGACGTCTCCGCTGCCGCGAAGGAGAGCTGGTGACGTTCGTCGTGAAGTTGTCCACTCAGGGGCGCTGACCTGCCGTGATGCGGCGCTATCCATGGCTGACCTGTGGCGATGGCTCTTTCTGCGTCTTTCATAGGCGCGCCGTTTTATGCGGTCGATCCTCCTGTCAACGGCCACTGAGATACCCAGGCGGGTGGCCGTTGGTTGACCAGGCTGGTGGCCATCAGAAACCCAGGTGTGTGGCCGGTGGTGTTCCTGG
>NZ_JBEXFB010000054.1:0-22600 GCF_040606575.1 Streptomyces sp. NPDC005402 | reverse complement strand
CTTCCTGTAGGAAGTTATGTGCTGGGGCGTGTAACGTCAACTACATCCGATAGGAAGCTAGGAAGAGAGGAGGCGAAATGAGCACCGGAACCGTGGCCGACATGGTCGATGACCTGCGGGAACAGATCGAATCGGGGGCCCTTCAAGCGGACGAGAAACTTCCGTCGACGCGCGTCCTGATGGAGACCTACGGGCTCTCCGACAACGCCGTTTACCGCGCTGTCGGCCTACTGAAGGCTGAGGGGTTCGTCTACAGCAGCCAGGGCAAAGGCGTGTTCGTGCGCGGCCGCCGTGCGCTGATCGCGGGAGCCCGGAGAGTCAAGGGCATCACGCACCCCGGCGAGCGCATCGAGTGGCGGTACAGCAGGCGCGCGGAAGCGCCGGCCTGGGTCGCTGAGCACATCGGCGCGGGAGAGTGCGTGGAGCGGGCGAGGACCGTACGCCGGGGAGACGTGATCCATGAGGCGTCGCGCTCCTGGGTGCGCCTCGACGTCGTCACCGTCGTCCCGGAGCTGGACGAACCGGCACCCTGCAACCCGACCTGGCAGGCGGTCTACACCGCCCGCTCCGGTAACCCGGTGCAGCCCGTTTCCGTTGTCGCAGACGCTCGTATCGCCACCGATGACGACCTCGAAGCGCTCGGCCTCGACGGCAGCACGTACGCCGTGCTGATCACACGGACCGTGTACGCCACCGGAGACGACGTGATCGGCGTGGGGGAGGCCGTTTACGCCCCCGGGCAGCCCCTCGACCTGGAAGCTTCCTGACCCGTTCTGGAGGACCTGATGGACCGCACAGCCATGCAACACGCAGGCATCGCCGCCGAAGCGGTCAACGGCACCAACCAGCGCATTCGTGCCGCCCTCGCTGGTGCCGATGACGCCGACCTGAAGCGGCTCAAGGACGCGTACGAGGTGGCGTGCAGCCTGAAGCTGCTGGCCCAACGACTGACGCTGACGATGACCCAGCTCTCGGAGATCGTCGGCGAGTGGCACGACGGAGGCCACCTGCACACCGCACCGGCGACCGACGACGAGACCGTGGTCGCTGACGCCAGGGCGGCGCTGAACAGCGCGGGCAAGACAGCCCGCGCCCTGTTCGCCGACCTTGACGACGCGACCAGGAGCCTCGCCTTGATCGGGTGGAAGGAACCGGCCCCGGCTGGGAAGGCCTGACCGGGCCGCCCGGACAGCACAGCGCCCCCGCTCCAGGGAGATCGGAGCGGGGGCGCTGTGCTGTGCGGTCAGACGGGGCGGATCGTCCGGCGGCGGCGGGAGTCGGTGTTGCTGACCTTCCGGGGCGCACGGGCGCGGTCGTCCGGGGTGACGGGCGGGTCGGTGAGAGCAGCGGCGACCATCTCGCGCAGCTCGGGGTGCAGCGTGAAGTAGTACCGGGCGTTGATCCGGTAGAGGCCGGCGGCCGTCTTCACCAGGAGGCGCAGGCCCTCCAGACGGGCGAGGGCGTCGTAGACCGTGGAGACGGAGTTACCGCAGTCCTCGGCGACAGTCTCGGCCTGGACCGTGATGGCGTCGAACAGGCCGCCGTGGTCCTCCACCCATGCGAGCGTGCAGTGCTGGGCGGCGGAGAGGTTCAGCGAGTAGAGCGACGGGGCGGTGAGGTCGCGCTCGGGGTTGAAGAACTCAACGGGCATGGTCGTCATCGCGTCCCTCCTGCGGCGCGGCGGCGGGGAGCCGGGGCGGTCGTGGGGGCGCTCTTGGGCTTGCTGGCAGACCTGGTGAGCGCCTTGTCGTCCGGGGTCACCCGCGGCGGCGCGATGCGTCGGCACGCGCTGACCTGAGTACTCCCGGCACCCTCCCAGTATCGGAGCGGGTTGAGCTGGTAGGCAGCCGCGCGGGGGGAGGGCTTCACCACAAGCCCGAGCTTGACCAGCCGGGCCAGGGCCTTACGGCACGTGGAGTCATTGGCGCCGATGTCCTCGCCCAGCTCCTCGGGCGTGAGCGAGACGTACCCGGCCGCCGCGCCGTGCTCGCGGAGCCATTCGAGCGTCGCCCACTCCGCAGCGGCCAGACCGAGGGAGTACAGCGGGACCTCGCTGCCGATGGCCTGCAACGTGTACCCCTTCCCGTCGAACTGGTGGGGCGTACGCGGCCGCGCTGCCACCGCCTCGCCGGTGTCCAGGTTGACCAGGGCCACGTTCTCGCGGCCCCTCCGTGTGGTCATACTGCCCTCTCCCATCGTCCCGCTAAGGGGCGCTTTTTCGCCCCTTAGCTCCGGTCAACCGCCTGTTCCGTGAGGAAACTAGCAGGTCGGCATCCGGAAAACAGCCTCTTAGGCGCGCGTGTCACACGCATGGATGCCTCCGAGGGGGCCGCCACCGTCCGCGATGGGGGGCGCGCACAGGGTAGCTAAGAGGCTATTTTTCGCCCTGTTACCGGCGGTTTTTCGCCTCTTAGCTGAGCGTTTCCGCAGGTCAGGAGCACGGGCCCCTTCTTCCTTAGAAGGCGCGCCCCGTCCCGTGGGCACCACGACGCACACCTGGCGCCGCTCCTCGGCCACCGCCCGCCCGTCATACCTGCCGCTTTTAGCCCCTACGAGGAAGGGGCCGGCGGTCCGGTGTCCAGCCGGTAAGCGCATGGGGTCGGCGCGTCCTCAGCCCTGGCGGGCTTGCGGGTCCCGACTGATGCCACCGGGCCGCCGCTGGCGGCCGCTGGGCCTCCAGAGCTGGCCACAAGCAGGGATCAGCGTGGTTCTACCGGTGGGTGGCTGAGGTACCTCCGTACCGCCATCGTCGGCGCCCCCGCCGCATCGGTTGCCGTTCTGTGGCTGAGGTCGATCTCCCCGCCGTCTGATCACCCGCACCAGGGAAGGCCAGCCGACGAGGAGGCGCGCGTGCGCACGGTCGCAAGGCGGGGCGTGCGGTAGGTGCCGGGGCGCACTTCGGGGACCAGGCCCCGGCGGGCGGGGGTCCGGAGGAGCCCGCCGGGGGTGTGCGCAAGGGCGTAGCCCGTAGCCCCGGAGCGAAGCGGAGGGGTCGCTAGTAGGAGGCCGCAACGGCGCGCACCCCCCGCCTGGCAGGGTCCGGCCTCCGGAGGCGACGCACTGCCGGACCGGGCCGCGAGGTCCGGTGTCCTACAACGGCGGGTCAACCGGTAAGACGCCCACCGGGCAGAGCAGGGCCATGCGCGCCCCTGGGTGGCCCGTACGTGGACGATCTCCCCTCCGGGCGCCTCTCCGGCCATCAGATGCCCCATGCGCCCCGCAGAGGGCCGCATGGGGACGCAGGGCTAAGAGGCTCTTTTCCGCCGCTTAGCTCCGCCAGACCGCCGGTTATCGAGTGAACGCCCAGCTCGGCATCCGAGAAACAGCCGGTAGGGCAACGCGGGCCTGAACATGGCGAGGGCCCGGCGCCGCACTCGCGCCGGGCCCTACCGCCCATTCACCCGCTCACGGTCTCCCGTGATCGCAGGGGCCCCCGAGGAGGAGCCGCCCCTACGCGGGCCAGTCTCGCACCGGGCACTGACACCGGCCGGGAGCGCCCCGCCGTCACGACTCGTCGGCCCGTTCCGCGAGCTTCCCGGCCCGGTAGGCGAGCCGCTGCCCGAACTGCCGGACGTCCCGCAGGAGCGCGTCCGTCTTCCCGGGGTCCTCCGCCAGGGCGAGGGGCCCGGCCTCCCCGAGCCGGTCGTAGATCCGGCGCAGCGTCTCGCGGTCCTGGTCTATGACCTCCAGCGCCCGCCGCCCCGCCTCGGGGTCGACGGGGGCCTGGTCCTGGTCCTCGTCGCCGACCGGCGCGGCCTCCGTGGGCTGTCCGTACCCGAGGGCCCGGGCGACCTTCCGCACTGTCTGTGCGGTCGCGCGCTTCCCGGTCTCCTCGGCGGTCGCCTGCACCTGGCGGTGAACCTTCGCCGCGCCCTCGGGGCCGGCCTCCTCGTACACGGGCGCCAGGGCCAGGGCGTGCGAGGTCGACGGCGGGGCGGTGTCTGTTTTTCCAGACACGGCGAGCTGGATCGGCGCGGCCTTGATCAGCTCGTACGCGCGCGGCCGGGACATGGACCACCGGGCGGACACGTACGCCTCGAAGGTGTCCGCCCGGACCTTGTACAGGTCCGTGTCCCGGATCTCCCGGAGGACGATGCCTCGCTGCATGTCCAGCCACGACTTCGCGGTGTCGACCAGGGCCCCGACGTTGCCGGTCGCCGTGTCCAGTGCCTCCTCCAGCGCGGCGAGCCGGTCGGCGGGCGTGCCGGTGTAGCGGGTCGGGTCGATGGTCTGCGGGACGCCAGGGAGGCCCGGGAGCGACTGCTGGACCGGCAGGTGCGCGGCCTCCTGGCGGACGGTGCGCTTCTCCTTGGACCGGCGCAGCAGCGCGCCCCGGTCGTCCCCACCGGACCGTGCGGCGGCCGCGCTCACCGGGACACCTCGGCGGCGACGGCGACCAGCTCGGCGGCGAGCTTGTCCATGGGGGAGTCGGGCACCAGGCGCGGCGGCCGGCCGAATGCCTGCCCGTACCCG
This sequence comes from Streptomyces sp. NPDC005402, assembly GCF_040606575.1. Lineage (NCBI taxonomy): Bacteria > Bacillati > Actinomycetota > Actinomycetes > Kitasatosporales > Streptomycetaceae > Streptomyces > Streptomyces sp. NPDC005402. The sequence continues at coordinate 18,127 of NZ_JBEXFB010000054.1, read as the reverse complement.
TCCCGCGCGTCCGACCTCGGCACGCGCGTCCCGAGGACCTGGTAACCGGCCTCCCGCAGCGTCGCCTCCGTCTCGTCGGCGGCGGCCGCGGACGGGTTGACCATCGTCAGGCAGATGACCAGCCGCGGGCAGTGCGCGCCGACCTCCGTCAGGTGCTCCAGCGCGGCCAGGACGGACGCGGCGCGGTCCAGCTCCATGCGCGTCGGGGCGAGGGTGAGGACGACCAGGTCGACGGCGGACAGGACCGCGAAGTGCGTTCCGCCGGCCTTCCGAATCCAGGCCCCGGTGTCGACGGCGAGGACGCCCCCGGCCGGGGTGACCTGCTTCGCGCGCTCCCGGATACCGGAGCGGGCCGGGGCCGGGTAGACCGGCGCCCCGAGGTCGGCGAGGTCGGCCCACTCAACCAGGCTGCCGTTCTCCTCGTCGCCGGGCTCGTCGGCGTCCAGCGCGGCCGCCGGGATGCCGTCCTCCGCCCAGTGGGCCAGGAGGTGACCGATGACCGTGCTCTTGCCGCTGCCGCCCTTGCCGACGAACGCGATACGTACGCCCTCCGGTGGGAGGTCTGTGTCTGGTGACGTCATGCCGGGACCGTAGCGGCCCGGCCCGGCCGCGAGGACAGCCACCCGGTCCCGAACGCCCGACGTGCCCCGATACGCGGCGAATGGCCCAGACATGCGGGAGCGGGCGGGGCGACCGCCGACAGCGGTACTGTGCGGCGGTCCGGCCCGCCTCGCCCCTGGACGTACGGGTATGTCCACGCTCCGCAGCGGGGGCGAGGGGGCTCGGCACTGAACATGACGAAGGGCCCCGCGCCGGTCTCGGCGGCGGGGCCCTCGGTCTGTCCGGTCAGTACTCCACAGGGTGAGGCCGGTTATGCACAGCACGGTCCTTGACGTCCTCGGTCATGCGGTGTCGGCCCGCAGTTCGGCGGCACGGGCACGGGCCTCGGCTGCCTGCTCGGCGGCCTCCGGTCGCCCGTCCTCGACGGCGATCCGGTCCAGCAGCGCGGCCTTGCGCTCCAGCAGTTGCGCGCGCCTGCCCGGGTCCGTGGGCACGTGCATGTCCCCGTACAGGTGGTTGAGGGCGTCGAGGACCTGGACCATCTCCTCCGCCGTGGACAGCGCGGGGAGGTGCCCGGTCACCGGGTGTTCGTCGGCCTCGATCTCGGGGCGGCCCTTCACGTGCTGGTGCACCCATGCGTCGAGGCTCCGCCCGGTTGCGGTCGGCTCCATCGCGGCAGGGTGCAGCCGCACACCCCGGACACCGCCCGGGTGCGACGGCTCGTAGTAGGGCTCCTGCTGGGAGTCCTTCCACTCCTGCACGGCCTCGCGGTACCGCTCCTGCGCGGACTGCCGGGTGATGTCCCCCAGGGCCTCGCCGATGGCCTCCCAGCTTGTGTGCTTGACCCGCTCGTAGACCACGGCCCGGGTCAGCACCTCCTGCGCCTGGTGGACCAGGTCCAGGGCGTCGCTCACCGTCTCGCCGGGCTGGCTCCATGAGTCGTTCACGGTCGGCACTCCGCCGATGGCGCGGTCGGCCAGCTCTTGCAGCTCGTACGCCAGAACCAGGCGGGCCAGGGCGGTCCGGGAGTAGCCGTACCGGTCGGTCGCGGGGTCGGGGATCTGCTCACCATTCGATGCCATGCTGTCAGGCTAGCCCTGACAGAAGACCGATGTCAGGGCTAGCCTGACATGGCATATGCCGATTCTGTGACTCCTGCTCCGCCGTTGCCCCTCAGCCGGTCACAGGCCGATGCCGACGAGGGGGGAGTTCTTCACGCGGTCGACGTCGTCCATGTACCGGGCCAGGACGCGGGAGCCGTCGACCCATCCGCCCGCCCGGGCGATCTCCAGCGGGTCATGTCCGGCGGCCCGGGCAGCGGTGGCGAAGCCGCGGCGGAGGGAGTGGCCGGACCAGTCGCCGGAAAGGCCGGCGGCGACGGCCAGGCGCTCGATGACCTCGGCGGCGGCCTCGGCAGTCATCCGTCCGGCCGGGTCTCCGATCGGGCGGCCGCCCCGGGTCATGGGCGGGGCGATGCGGTCCCACCGGTCGACGCGGACGAACAGCGGGCCCTCGGTGCGCCCGGCGGCCGCGAGGGCGGCGAGGTAGGCGCGCAGCGCCCGCACGGGACAGGTGGCCGGGTCGGTGCCGTACAGGATCGCGTTCGTCGTGTGCTTGCGGACCTTCTTGCGGTACACGGTCACGTCGTAGCCGTGCTCGGTCTCCACGACGGCCGCTAGGTCGAGGGCGACCAGCTCGGAGACGCGGGCCGCCGTGGCGAAGCCGAGGAGCACGAGGGCTGCGTTCCGCTGCCCGGCGAGGGTGGCCCGGTCGGTGGGGGCGAGCATGGCGCGGATCTGCGGGGGGAGAGCCGCGGTCGCCTGCCGCGCCTGTGCGGCCTCCGCCTTGTCCACGGCGAGCCGGTCGCGGTACGCGTTCAGGACGGCCCGGGCGCCGCGCATGTTCGGCTTGGGGTGCCCCTGCTCCTGGTGCCAGGACGTCACGGCGGACATGGCGCGCTCGATGGTCGACGGTCCGGCCGGCCGATTCGTGCGCGGCCGGGGCGTCACGGTCAGGTGCCGCACCCACTCCGCCATCGTCTCGCCGGACGCGGGCACGGTCGTCCGGCCCTCCGTCGCGCACCAGGCGGCGAACAGATCGCGGTCCGCGCCGTACGCCCGGCGGGTGGAGTCGGCGGCGCTCGCCTCGATGGCGGCGATCGTCTCGGGGGACAGGTGCCGGTCCCGGTCGGTGTGGACGGCCGCCTCCGCGCCGTTCGTCTCGTCGTCCACCAGCTCCGCGTCTACGACGTCGGCGGCCGCCAGGACGGCCAACCCTCGGCCCGCTGCTCCCATGTGATGCTCCCTCACGTCTGGCTCTAGAGAAGGAACATTATCAAGAGCCAGACGCGACAGGGGGCGACATTCCGCGACTGGTGACGACATGTGGCGGCGCGTCAGCCGTTGGGCGGGCCCGAACGGGCGAGGGCGGCCGCCTAGAACCCGCCCAACCCGTTCAGGAAGTCCAACGGGTCGACGGGGTTGTCCTGCTGGTCCTGCGCCCGCACCGCCTTGTCGATCACGGTCGTCAGGAGGTCGGCGGCCGCGACGGCTCCGCGCTCCCCGCGTTCCACGGTGCGGGCCAGGCGGACGGCCAACTCCCGGTGCACCACGGCTTGCGGCGCGGTCACGTCCTTCAGCAGCGCCCGGACGGCACCGACGAGAGCGCCGTCCGGCTGCGGTCCGGCCCCCTCGCCCGACTCGGCGACGGCGGCGCTCAGCAGGTCGGCGGCCGTCGCGGCGAGGGACGTCCCCCGCCGGGCGGCCATCTCCCGCAGGCGGTCATGAACGACCGGAGGGACGCGGGTGGTGAGGGGCTGAGACGGCATCGGACGGCCTCCAGGGGCGTTCGCAGGAACGTTGCACGGCGGGCGGCGGGTGTATCGCTGCCCGGCCGTCCTGAGCTGCGCTGATGCGTAGCGATACGGAACGGCCGGGAGCGAGTTGTGTCAGCGTTGGTCAGCGAAAGGGCAGCATTTCGCAGCCCTCGGTCAGGGCTCGTCGGGGTCCAGGACGGGCGGGTCGGCGGCGAACGCCTCCAGGTCCTCCAGCGGCACGGCGAAGTCGTCCAGCTCGGGGGCGGCCGTGAGGGCGTCCAGGTCGAGGGGCAGGGGTGAGAGGTCGTCCAGGACGGCCCGGGGCGTACGGGGACGTCGGGGGCGGGGCTTCCGTACGGGCGGGGGCTCCAGCGGGGGGAGGGCGGCGAGGGCGTCGCGCAGCTCCTCGGGGGCGCTGCCCTCACGGAGGAGGAGACGGGCGCCTGCCTCCGCCATCGCGTGCACGTCCTCCGGGCTGGTGCTCAGGTACCGGGCCATGCGGCGGTACCCGGTCCCGGCGGCGGCGAGCTGGGCGACGACGCGGAGCCGCTCCAGGAACGCGCCCGACCGGACCAGGTGCACCCGGAGGCGCTGCCCGACGTCGACGGGCACGGGCTGATGTGCGGTCACGGTGTCGGCTCCGGGGTGTCGTCTCGGGTGAGGCAGTGGCCGCACACGCGGACCAGGACCTCCAGCCGTTCGGCGCGGGCGGCGGTGAGGCCGGGCCGGGCGAAGTCGTCGCACATGACGCACCAGGGCGACACGAGGAGGTCGCCCATGTGGGCCGCTCCGCACGCCACGCACCAGGCGCCGGCCTCCGGGGCGAGGGCGCTGCAGAACCTCGCGCCGGGGTGCCCGCAGCTCCCCACGGCGCGGGCCTGGTCGGCGACTTCGACGGCTCGGAGGCGCACGGCCAGGCCCAGCAGGACGGGGTGCGCGCGGTCATCGGACACGGCGGCCCGCCTGGTGCTTACGGGCGGCGGCGATGATCTCGGCGGCCGTGGTCCTGGTCGTCAGCCAGTCCTCGGCCGCGACGGCGAACGCCTCGGCCTCGGTCGTGCGGTGCGGGTCGCTGAAGCCTCGCCACCAGGCGGCGGCCGTCACGGTCGCCAGCTTGGCCAGCTCATCCCCGACGTGCGCGAGCTCGTGCGCGATGACGCGTTCGGTGCGCTGAGAGGAGCCGCACACGGCCGGGTCGATGACGACCGACGCCCATACCGTGCCGCCGTCGCCGTGGTGGAACTGGGCATGCCCGCCATGTCCCACGGCCTCGCCCCGGCGGATGCTCAGGGAGTGCAGCGGCCCGGCTGCGGTGAGGTCGGCGGCCAGGCGCACCCACGACCGCGCGGAGGGCAGCATGGAGTCGACGTGCGCCCAGCGCCAGGAGCCGCCTGCGACGAACCGGAGCGCCCCGGCCGGGGCGAGCGGAGGACGGCGCGCGGCCTCGGCGGCGGCCTGCTTGGCACGGGCGGCGCCCACGTTCAGCGGGTGCCGGCGCACCGGGGACGACGGTCCGGGAGCGGCGGCCGCCACGGGGGCCGGGAGTCCGCGGCGGGCTCGGGCGGCGGTGAGGTCCAGCGTGCGGCCGGGCGGGATCACCACGGGTGGCGTCCATGCCGGGTCCAGGCTGGCGACGATGGCGGCCTGCTGCTGGTCGTCGGGGTGTCGGTGCGCGTACGCCTTGGCTCGGGCGAGGAACGCGTCACGGTCAGTGGGCATGGGTCGGTCCTTCCGTGGGTGGGATCGGTGTGGAGCCCGGGCGCGGCCGTTGTTGTGGCGCGGCAGGTGACGCGTCGCCGTGGGCGGCGAGGACGTCGACGGCCGCCGTCCAGTCGGGCGCGTACGGGAAGCCGAGGGCGAAGCGCTCGGAGCTGCGCCGGTCGAGGAGGCCGGCGGCCACGGTCGCGCGCAGCAGAGCCTCCGCCGTGTCGAGGCGGGCGCAGGACGCCCGGGCGAGGGACGTCAGGACGTCGTGCCCGTCCCGGGCCTGGAGGACGCCGTACGGGTCGGCGAGGGCGAGGACCCCGTGAAGGAACACGAGGAACCGGCCGCGCCGCAACAGGGGTGGCATGGCGGCCGACCACTCCGCCTCAAGGCGGCGTCGGAAGACGGCGGGCAGGGGCCCGGCCGTTGCAAGGGGCGGCCGCTCGGGCGGGGCCGCGGGTGCCTCTACGGGCATGGTGCGGAACCTCGTACTCGGTGATCGCTCGGCCCTCAACCAGGCAGCGTGTGAAGCGACACCGGAGCGGCCCAGAACCAGCCTCCGGAGGCGAGGCGGGTGGCGGCCGCCTCGGGGGGTGTGCCCGCGTCAGGACGCGGGAGCGGTGTTCTCGCGGGTGATCGCGGAGCGGTGGACGCGCACGATGCTGCCGTTGATTCCCAGGCGCAGCGTCTTCACGTTCGGGTCGGTGCGTACCCAGCGCTGGACGGTGCGCTGCGACACCTTCAGCACGGCCGCGACCTCGGCGGTGCTCAGCCACTCATCGAGCGGTGCGGGGGTGTCCATCCCGGGGCCTCCTTCACGGTGGCGCCTGCGGGCGCTGGGGAGCGTCTACAGGCGCGTTTGGCGACAGTGGCGGGGCAGTGTGCCATACCGGGCGGGTGTGCGTGTGTGCACGCAAAAGGCCCCCGGCTGCTCCCCTCGTCGGAGGGGGCGGCCGGGGGCCTTGGGTGAGGGCTGCTCGGTCACTCGTATCGGATGCCGGGGCCGTCGATGTCGGGCGGCCGGGGGCGGACGGACAGGCGCACCGTGCCGTCCTCCAGCGGCTCCAACGCCACGGCGTGCCAGGAGCCGTCAGGGCCTCCGGTGGAGTCCGGTTCGAACGCGGTCACCGGGATGGTCAGGGAGCCGCCGTGCGCCATGAGGACGGCGACGAGCATGGAGTGCGAGAGGTCTTCGGGCCGGACCGGGCGGCCGTCGAGCGGGCCGCCGGTCACCGGTCGGCCTCCGCCGCGTGCAGCTGCTCGCCGTGCTCCTGGTCCTCGTCGTCGGCCTCGCCCGGGTGCGGGGTGACGTGCCCGCAGTAGTGGCAGACCTCGGCGTCCGCCCGGTCGAAGGTGGAGCCGGTGCACACGGGGCACTCGCCGCGCTCAAGCACGGGCAGGCCGCCCCGGGCGCAGGACGGGCAGCGGTTCACCAGGCCCCCGGCGGTGATGCTCCAGCCGACCCGGGCGGCGGCGTGCTGGGCGGCGTCGGGCCCGAGCTGGGGAGCGGCGAGGTAGAGGGCGAGGCAGGCGGACGTGTCGCATCCGACTGCGCGGTGTAGGGCCATGAGGCGGGTTCTCCGTTCGTGCGTGGTGGCGGCGGCCGGTCGGCCTGCGGGGCCCTCGGGACGCCCTGCGCGGGCGTGCTGAGGACCGGGCAGGGCGACCGGGCAGTCAGTTGCGGACGTCGTTGCGGTTGCGGGCGAACATGCCGCGCGCGGTGCTGCTGACCTCGGTCTTGTTCGTGACGGTGACGGAGCCCTTGAAGACGTTCGTGGTGTGCGACCTCTTGGCCTTGGCGATGGCCGCGCCGATCGCCGTAGCGAGCACCGCAGCGCCGACGAACGGGGCGAGGACGATCAGCGCGAACGTCTGGAGGCTCGGCAGGCTCACCAGGGACAGGCCCTTGAAGACGAGCCAGGCGGCGCACCCGAGGCCGGTCGCCCCGGCGCCGACCCCGAGGGAGCCGACCGCGATGCCGGCCGCCCAGGAGGGCACGATGCGCGTCTCCGGCTGGACGACGGGCGGGGTGTCGGTCTCGCCGGTCTTCGGCACGGGTGTCTCGTCGCGGAACGACGTGACCGGGGCGGGCTGCTGCTCGGGCTGGTAGGCGCTTTCTACGTCGGCGATGAGCGCGCGGAGGTGGGGCGGGAGCTGCCGGGACTGCTCGGGGCGGGTCGGTTCCATGGGGTGCCTCCTGGGCGGGTACGAGGACGGCCCCCGGCGGGGGATGCCGGGGGCCGTGCGTGGGGCAACAGGAAGGCCCGGAGCCGTGGTGCTCCGGGCCTGGTGCGCGAGGGCGGGCGGTCAGTCGTCGTCCTCGTCGGGGGTGGTGTTGGTCGCGCCGCAGCTCCAGCAGTCGAACTCACCCGGCAACTCGTAGTGGGTGGTGCTCCAGAAGCCGCGGGGCTTCCCCCGGACGGCACAGGTCGTGCCGCATCGCCAGCAGTCGAATTCGAAGTCCATGACGGTCAGCATGGCGGCCTCCGGGGACGTCGGGGGAGGGATCTGCCGGACGTCCCCAGAGGGGCGGTCAGTCGCCCGAGGGAGCAGCGGGCACGGCCCACATGCCGCGCTCGGGCTGCTCCAACTCGCCGTGCGCCTTCATCTCGGACAGGGTCGGCGCGATGTTCCGCACCTGGCGGCCGCCGTCCGCGTTCACCTTCGCCTGGAGGTCGTGCTTGTTCAGCGGGCCATCGGCGAGGGCGTCGAGGATGCGGCTGCGGGTGGACGGTGCGCCCTTGCCCTTGGACGGCGGCGGCATGAGGCCGGCGCCCGGGGCGGTGGGGTCCAGCGTCGGCCCGGCCGGGGACGGCGCGGGCGGGGCGAGGTTGGACCCGGCGAGGTAGGCCGTGGACTCCGGGTCGACCCCGGCGGCCTCCAGGCCCTCCGCCAGGGCATGCGCGGCCGCCACGTCGTGCACGGTGATCGGGCCGCCCCGCGCCGCGTAGACGCCGCCCATGTGCGGGACGGATTCGGCCTCCAGCCGGGCGGGCTCGCCCGGGCCGTACAGGTCCACGATGGCCGGGTCCAGGCCGGGGACGGGGACCGGTGAGCCGACCCGGAAGAACCGCATGAGGGCGGTCGGCCGGGGCGAGCCCAGGAGGTACGCCTGCCCGGCCGTGGAGGTGCCCGGGACCACGGTGCCGGTGCGCTCGAACCGGGAGCGCAGGACGGGCGGACCGGAGCGGCGCGGGATCGGGACCAGGTCCGAGCCCAGCGGCAGGAGGCCGTCCGAGACGAGCGCGGCCATCATGTTGGACGACCAGCGCAACAGGACGACGTCGCCCTCCTTGAGCATGGCGCGCAGGGTGTCCGAGCCGCCCAGCTCCTCGATGTGGCCGGCCTGCGCGGCGATGCTGATGCCGACACCGACCGACCTGCCGAGACGGCCAATTTCCTTGATCAGGAACGCCGCTTCGTCGCGGAACGGGCTGCCCTCCTGGAGAAGCCGGTTCGCCTCGTCGATCCGGATGTTGACCAGCGGGTCAGGGTCGCCGACGACGAAGTACGAGCGCCCGACGCGGGCGTACCGCTCGGTGCGGATCATGACCAGGCACAGCCCCGAGCGGAGCATCATCATCGCTTCGTGCTCGGTGGTCGCCCGCCAGTCGACTTGCCCCCGGGCCTCCGGGACGGACTGTCCGCCCTTGAGGTCCGACAGCCACGAGACGATCCGGGAGCGCTTCTCGGCGGCGAGGACCAGCTGTAGGGCGCGGGACTTGCCCGCGCCCGTGGTGCCGAACATCGCGCCGCGCTGCGCACCGGAGCCGGGCTCGTACAGCCGCATCCGGGCCGCCATGCCGTCATGGTGGCGGCCCACGGTGATGAACCCCTCGGAGTCCATCACCAGGTCCTCGGGGCGGGCGTAGCGCAGGTTCTCCAACGGCGGCTTGCGGTACGCGGTGATCAGGGCCCGGGACAGGCCGTCCGTCTCGACAGCCACGCACGCCGGGTCCTTGCCCCCGAGCGCGGAGACGAGGGCGGCGTGGTTGTACGCGATCAGTTCGCCGGGCCGCCGGGCGACCTCGATCTCCACGAAGTCAGGGGCGCGCATCACTGGTCCTGGTCCTCCTTGTCGATGTGTCCGGCGCGGACCGCGACGACGGTCGTGCCGGGCATGGCGGTCGGGGCGATCTTCTGCGCCCACAGCTCCGCGAAGTCCTCGGGGCCACCGGCCGCGACGGCGCCGACCCGCAGGCGGCGGTACCCGGCGCCACGGCCCTTGACGGGCCCCACGGCGAACAGCTCCTCCTCGATGTCCATGAGGGCGGACAGCCGAGGAACGCTCACGGCCGGGACGGGTTGGCCGGGGACGTCGGCGACGATCCACGCGGCGAACTCCTTGGGCCCGATGGCGGCGATCCGCTCCAGGTGGGTCCCGGGGGCCGGGCCGCCCTCCACGGAGGCGTGTGCGGCCCACCAGGACGCCAGGCGCTCCTCCAGGGCGCCGGTCAGTTGCACGGCCGGGCCGCCCTGGACGGCGACGGCGTCGCCGATGTGCTCGTACACGGCGGCGGCCGCCTCGGTGCCGGCCGCCTCGGTCGCCCACTCGCGGGCCTGCTTGGACGGGCGGAGCCACCAGGTGAGGGCGGTCCACCCGGCGGCCGCCAGGACCTCCCACCAGCGGATGCCCGGGGCGAACTGGAAGGCGATGGCCTCGGCAACGCAGGTGACGGCGGGGGCGGCGTACATGGTGCGCAGCCATCCGGGGGCCGCCTCCCCGGCCGGGGCCATGGACACCAGGTAGCCGCCCCCGGCGACAATCCCGGCAGCGGGCAGGGCGGCGGCAGCGGCTTCGGGGACCACGAGGGAGGCCGCCAGGACGGCGGCCCCTCCCACGGCGCCCACACGCCCGGCGGCGTCTCGGGTGTGTCCGACGACGGCGCGCACTCGGTCCAGCGGGGGCAGCGGCACGGCAGTGTCTCCTTCCTGGGGTCAGCGGTTGCGGTAGAAGTTCCGGTTCGCCATGGGCACCGTCATGGACGTCGCGACGTCGTTGACGGCCCCGTAGTCGCCCTCGTGGGCGGCCTTTGCCTGGTCGAACATCACGGACATCTCGTCCACGGTGTTGGCCATGCGCTGAGCGCGGGCGAGGGAGGCGCGCATGATCTTCGCGGCGTCGCGGTGCTCGCCCACGGTGTCCGCGTCGACGGCCGGGCGGAGGTTGGCCGCGAGGTCCGCGAGGTGGTCAACGCTCTTGGCGCAGTCGCCGATGTACTTGTACGTCTCGCGGACCCGGGCGCCCACGCCCCGCAGGGAGAGGCCGGCGGACGCGAGCTTGGCGACCATGACCGTGAACTGGACGCCGTAGGCGACCGCGTTGACGAAGCCTCCGCCCGAAGAGGTCAGGGCGCCCGTGTTGGTGCTGGCGGAGACGGGGGCGGGGAGGTTTTCCGACATGAGTAGCGGGCTCCTTATCCGTGGTACTCGACTTCGGCCGGGGCGGCGTGCCCGTGGTCGCGGGTGGTGTCGGCGAGGGGCTTGTGCCGGGCGGCGGCGTTCTTGCCCGCCGCGCTGATCGCCTCGGACGCGGCCGGGAGCGCCTTGGCGAGGGCGTCGGCGTCGGCCGCCAGGACGGCGGCTTTCTCCTGGAGGCGGCAGGCGTACCGGTACAGGGCGCCCGGGATCTTGTAGCGGACGATCGTGGCCTTGAGGTCTTCCATGTGGCCGACCAGCGCGCGGGCCGCCTTGGCGTCCTGGGCCGCGGTGTCGACGCGGGCGACGATCTCCTCCGCCGCGTCCTCGTCGGCGTCGAGCAGGTCGTAGATCGTCAGTTCAGCCCCGCCGCTGTCGTAGGAGGGGCCGGTCATGGCGGCGACTCCGTCGGCGATGGCGGAGGGAGTGGCGGGCAGCTCGGTCACGGGCGTTGTCTCCTTGCTCGCGGTGGCGGCCGCGGTGCGGGCCGCCGGGATCGGTAGGCCGGGCTCGGGCCCGACCAGCTCGGCGACGTCGACCAGGACCCATCCGCCGTCCACGCCGCGCAGCGGCTCCCACGCCTGTCCGGGCGGGGCGTCCGGCGGCGGGGTGTCGCCGTCTGCGACGACCAGCTCGGGGAGTTCGACGGTCGCGGCCTCGTCGCCGTCCTCCCGCTCCATGACCACGACGTACGGGTCAGTCACGGCCGGGGGCGGTGCGAGGGGGCCGTGCCCGGCCCACGGGCCGCCGCCCGGGCCAGGTCCCCAGGGCGAGGCTCCGGGACCGCCGGGGGGCCCACCGGACCCTGAGCCGGGGCCGGGCGGCGTGGGGCCGCTGCTGGGCGCTGCCGGGCCTGCGGTGGGGCCGGTGGCCCCGGCGGCCGCAGCTGCGGCGGCGGCCCGCTGTCGGCGCTCCCAGCGCGCTTCGGCCCGGGCCGTGATCCGGTCCCACTGGGTGCGGGACCAGCGGCGGGTGTGCCGGGCCACGCGACGGCCGTTCCTGTGGAGGTAGCGGCCTGTCCTCCGGGCGGCCGGGGGAGTGACCCGGGCGACGTAGCGACCGCCGCGGCGAAGCAGGCGGCCGGTCCGGCGAGCGGCGCGGACGGTGGTCCGGCGGGCGAGGGCGCGGGCCCTGGCTCCCCTGGTGGCCGGTGTGGTCGGGGTCCTGGTCGCCGGGCTCTTGGAGCCGCCGCCCTTCCCCTTCCCGCCCTTGCCTTTGCCCTTGCCGCCCTTCCCCTTGGGGCTGGTCGACGCGGGCGAGGTGCCGCCCTTGGACCCCTTCGAGCCCTTGCGCTTGCCCTTGCGGGTCGACGTCCCCGAGCCGCCCGGCGACGATCCGTCGCCGCTGCCCTTCGGCTTGCGGCGCTTGATCCCCTTGGGTCCGCGCAGGGCCTTCCCGCTGCCGTCGCTGCTGCCCCCGGACCCTCCGGAGTCGCCTCCGCCCTTGCGCTTCCGGCGGCTGGTCGGCGTCGACCCGGAGCCGCTGCCCGAGCCGGGCGACGTTCCCGAGCCGGACCCGTTCCTGCGCTTGCTGCCCGGGCCGGTGCCGCCCTTCCCGCTGTGCGTCGCGGCGGGCGGCCTCGAGTTGCCCCCGCCGGGGCGAGTGGAGCCGCCCGCGCCGCGCGAGCCGGACCCGGAGCGGAACGTCGCCGGGGCGCGGCCTCCAGCGCTCCCGCCTCCCGACCGGCCGCCGCTACCGGAGCCGGTGCCGGCGCCGGCGCGTCCTCCGCTACGCGTCGCGCGGCCGAACTCGGGACCGGAGGGAACGCGGCCGCCGCCCTTCCCGGCTGCCTTCGCGGCTGCCTTCGCGGCCTCCTCGCGCACCGTGCGGTGATGCTCCGCCCGGGCCCGGCACCAGGAGGCGAGCGCCACGGTGCCGCGCAGGCACGCAACGGTGATCGCGGAGGCCACCATCACCCCGAGCGTGGCGGCCTCGCGGGCGGTCATCTCGCCGTCCTGGTGGACGGTCACCGCCTGGTCGTCGTCGCCCTGGTCCTCGTCGTCGGTGGCGAGGGCGGGCAGCGTCAGGGCGAGGGGCGGGGCGAGCTGGGCGCCCGCGAGGGCCGGGAACGCGGTCAGCAGATCGGATTCCGGTTCCGGGTCGTCGGGCGGTGCCGGTGGCGGGGTCGGCGGGGCGCTGGTCGTGGTGCCGCCGCCGATGGGGGGCCGTAGTCCTCCGAGGGCCGGGAACGGGATCACCCGGCCGTCCTCGTCGTCGCTGGACATGATCGTTAGCCCTCCTTCCGGTGGGTCAAGGGGGTTGACAGAGAGTGAGCGACCCGGCGACCCTCGCGCGCGCACGTCGTGCGCGCGCCTTGGGGCCCGGCGAACCCGGGGAGCCGGGCTGAAGAAGAAGAAAAAGAACTCACCGTGCGTCACTCGCCGGGAGGGCTCGCTGTGTGTCGACGGACCAGCGGTGCAGGGTCTCCGCGAGCTCGCGCCAGATCGGGTGATTGGGGTCCCGCCCCGCCACCTTCGCGGCGGTGGAGCGGGCCAGGTCGTACATGACGGCCGCGAGCTGCTTCTCGTCGCTCGCGGCCGCCTGCCGGGCGTTCCAGAACTCCGCTTGATTCCGCTTCGTCTGGTCGACCGGGCGAGGTGGAGCCGTGGTCACCGGGCCTCCTTGAAGAGGTCGCCCCACGGCGTCACCGGCCGGGCCGGGGCGGTCTGCTCGTCGTCGTGGTCGCCGGGCTGCGCCGGGAGCATGGCCCGGCGGGCGGCGGCCGCCGCGACGTCGTTGGTGACGGCCCCGGCCGGGAGCGGGCGGCCGGCCTTTTGCAGCTCCTTCGCGGCCGCCTTCGCCGCGCGCTTCTCGGGCAGCTCCACGCACACCCGGCGGTAGTCGCCCTCCAGGGCCTTCCCGGCGGCGACGACGGCCCGGGCGTGCTTGGCCATGTCCCGCAGCGCGCCGGACACCTGCCAGGCGTGCCAGCGGGCGGTGATCGCGTTGTCTCCGTCGATGGGGTCGGCCACCAGGTCCGCGCGGACCTCGCGGGCCAGGGTCTCGAAGTCGTCCGCGTACCGGCGGAACAGCTCGCGGACCTGGGCGGAGTACGTCTTGACGCCCTGCTCGGTCAGCAGGGTGTCGCTGGTCCAGCGGTCAGCGCTCACGGGGCGCTCCTCTCGGGGTGTGGTGCGGGGTGGTCGGCGGGCGGGGCTGGCGGTCCCGCTGCCGCGCCCGGCCCTTTGGGGGCGGGTCGGGAACGGCGGAGGCATCGCCAGACGCGGTGAGGGGCGGCCCGGTGTGGGGCCGCCCCTCGGGTGGTGCGGGTCGGGTCGGGTCGGTCGTGGCGCGACGCGCGCGCCGTCACCGGCCCTGCGGGTTGTAGCCCTCCGCGAGGATCTGCGCGGCCGCCGTCCGGTACTCGGAGGCGGTGGTCTGCGAGACGGTGAAGGCGGCCATGACCGACTCCAGCGGGAGGTGTTCGGGGTGCCCGCCGCCCTCGGTGAGGATCATCCGGGCCACCTTGCGGATCTTGCGGTCACGCGGGGTCAGGCTCAGTTCGTCCTCGGCTTCGACGGCCGCGCGCTCGGCTTCGGCCGCCCGGCGTCGTGCTTCGGCTGCGCCCTGCTCGGCTTCGGCCGCGAGCTTCTCGGCTTCGGCACGGTCCTGGCGGGCGCGCTCCGTGGCGGTCCGGGCGGCCTCCTCGCGGGCCTCGTCTTCGGCCGCGCGGCGGCGTGCTTCGGACGCGTCCCGCTCGACTTCGGCGGCGGCCTGGTCCGCTTCGGCTGCACGCTGCCGGGCTTCGGCGGCGCGCTGCTCGGCGGCCGCGCGGCGGGCCTCGGCTTCGGCGACGGATGCCGATTCGACGGCCGCTGTCTCGGCGGTCGCGGACCGCTCGGCGGCGGCGACCTCGGCGGCCGCCAGGACCTCCGTGCGGCTGGTCGACGCGTCGACCTCGGTACGGGCGGCCTGGACGGCTCCAGCGCGCCGGATAGCGGCGATCTCGGCCTCGGTGGCCCGGTCGGCTTCCCGCTCCTTCGCGGCGACCCGTGCGGCCTCCTCGGCGTCCCGGAGGGCCTGTGCGCGCTCTGTGGCCTCCTGGGGGAGCGCCAGGGCCTCCGCGACGGTCAGGCCGTAGCGGGCCATCGTGAGGGGCAGGCGGGCATCTGAGGGGGCCTTACGGACGCTGCCGTACTCGCGCTCCAGCATCACGCGGTAGACGCGCAGCTCCTTGTCCAGCTCCACGGCCTCCGTATAGGTGGCGAGCGCCCACAGCTTCATGCGGCGCCACAGGGCGAAGGTGGGGGCGGGGGCGAGGAACCAGCGGTGTACGGGGACGCCCGGGCCGTCCTGGGCGTCGGGGCGGACCACCCGGTCAATGGCGGTCTTGCCGACCTCCACGATCGCGATGAACAGCACCGGCACGATGCCGTGGGCGAACGCGGCGACGTAGTCCAGGGCGGTCCATGCGCCGGCCGCCGGGGCGGCGCTCGCGGCGTTGAGGACGATCGTCGCCCCGGTCAGCAGCCACACGGGGAAGCGCACCCACCCGATGGGGCGGCGTAGCCACGCCATCAGCAGGTCGAGGGCGATCAGGACCAGGATGCCGACGTCGACACCGACCGTGAACAGCCGGGCCTTGCCCAGCGTCGCGAACTTGAGCCGGTCGTGGGCGAACACGGCGACGTGCTCGAACGAGAGGTAGAGGCCGATCCCGGCGAGCGCCAGGGCGGCCGCGACGATCGCCGCGGCGGTGTAGGTCTGCGCCCGGGTGAGGTCGCCCGGGAGGCTCCAGCGGCGGCCCGTCCCCGGAGTCGTCGCGGCCGTCTCCGAAGCGTGGGCGGTCGTACCCGAAGCGGCGGTCGCCGTGTCCGAAGTCGGCGGCGGTGCCTCCGAAGCGGGGGACGGCGCGACCGGAGCGGGCCCGGTCTGGCGGTTGGTCAGGGGCAGGGTGGCGAGGGTCATCAGGTCCTCCGGGTGATGGTCGGGCGAAGTGTGTCCGAAGCGGCGGCCGCCGTTCCCGAAGCGAGGGAGCGACGACCGCCGTGGCGCCCGAAGGTCGGTCAGTTGCGGTCCCGGCTCCTGGTGGTGAGGAACAGGGCGAGGGTGGCGAGGGCAGCGCCGTACGCGGACAGGCAGGTGAGCAGCGAGGGCAGCGACGGCTGGATGAGCGCGACGACCAGCCACGCCGTTCCGTGTACGGCCAGGACCAGGACGGCGGCCGCCTGGCGGACGGCCAGGCGGCGCGGGGGCCGGTGGCCGGGGTCAGGCACGGTCGGCCGCCTCCGGGGAGGGCAGGTGCCAGACCGGTCCCATCAGGACCCGGAGCAGGCGGAGCCCGTCGCGGAAGTCGTCCAGGCGGGCGAGGAACGCGTCGAGGCCGGCGGCGTCCAGCTCGGTGTCGAATCCCTCCGACCAGACGGCGACCACCGGGGGGTGCCCCGGGGGGACGTCGGCAGAGGAGGGGATCTCCACGGTGATGCCGCCCTCGGTCGCGGCCGCCGTGGCGGGCAGCAGGGCCCGGCAGGTCGGGGCGTAGACGATGGGGCGCGGAGCGTGGAGCCGGGCGTGCCCGGTGGTGTGGACGGTCACGGCGTCGGCCCTCCCGTCAGGTCGCGGGCGAGCTGGACGAAACCGAGCTGCACCGTGGCGGCCTCCGCCCCGGCGGCGGCGTGCTGCGCGGCCGCGAGGTGGGAGCGGGTGAAGTCGACCAGGCGCTCATGGGCCAGGTCCTCCGCCCAGTCGTGCCGGGCCTCGGGCTCGGGGGTCGCGGCGCTCATCGCTTGCCCGACCTGACGCGGCGCAGGGCCTCGTCCATGTCCGGGTCGGAGTCGGTGGGGACGGCCGGGAAGGTGTTGGTACGGTCGGGCACTGCGTGCTCCTTCTCTTGTCTGGTGACTGGTGCGGAGCGCGACGACACGGCCCCCGAACTACGGCGCTGCAATCGCCTCGGGGGCCGTCGTCGTGCTCAGCGGGGGCCGGGCAGTCGGGGGGTGTCTGTTTTTCCAGACACGGCCCGGTGTGCCGGGCACTGGCACGGGGGCCAGGGGGCGGCGAGCAGCTCGGCGAGCGGGTCGGCCGGCGCCTCGTGCGGGGCGGCGAGGGCCGCGGTCTCGATGTAGGTGCGGCCGTTGTCGCGGCTGACGCGGATCGTGATGACGGATGCGCCCTCGGGGGCGCGGCGGCCGCCCCTCACTGCCGGGTCCCGAGAGCGGCCGCAAGGAACGCGACCCGTTCGGCCGGAGTGAGGTTCGGGGCGATCAGCAGCATGCGGCGGGTGCCGTGCTGGGTGACACGGGCCGGGCAGTGCTCCGGGAGCGTCCGGTCGACGCGGACCAGCGTCCGGGAGCGGTGCGCGAGCCGGGTGAACCGGAGCAGGTGCGCCTGGTCCCGGAAGTCGACGCCGTCGAGGGCGACGGCGGCCGCGCTCACCGAACGGCCCCTTCCAGGTTCTCGGTGGTGGCGATCTGCATGTTCTCCGAGACGAACCGGACGTGATCCTCCGGGCGGCACTCCGTGCGGTCGCAGGTGACGGCCTCACGGATCACGTCAGCCATGAGCTGTACCGGTTCGCGTGCTTCGGCCATGAGCTGGTCCCTTCGGGTTGACGACGGCCCCCGGCGGGAGTGCCGGGGGCCGGTGGGGCGGTGTGGTCGGTCAGGCCGCGAGGGCGGCCGTGGCGGGCTCGTCGGCGGTCGGGAAGGCGACCAGCTCGGCGGCGGCCTCGGTGACGCGGAGGGACGGGGCGCAGCGCTTCATGGGGACCGGCCCGAGCCCGAGCCGGGCGTAGGTGGCGCGGACCTCGTCCAGGTCGACCGTCGTGCGGGACGACGGGGCGCGCTCCACGGTGAACCGGCCGTAGATCCCGGCGGGCAGGCGGTCCAGCAGCTTGCGGGACTTGCGCTTGCCTCGGTCGGCGGCGCGGGCCTCGTCGCACGCGTCGGTGTAGGCGGCGGCCGCCGTCTCGATCTCCTCGGCGGTCGGCATCTCGTCGGGGGTGAAGACGTCGGCCGGGTCCGGCACGGTCTCCTCGGCGCGGTCACGGACCAGGGAGGCCGGGGCGATGGTGGAGCGGACGGCGTCGGCGGCGGTGCGGAGGGCGCGACGCGCGTGCGAGCGGAGCGTACGGATCATGTGGTGCCTCCTGGTGTCTGGTGCGGTGGTGCGCGGCCTCCGGGGCGCTGCAATCGCCCTGGTGGCCGGGGTGCCGAGTGGGCGACGCCCGGCACAACACGCGACGCGCGATGTGCTGGACGTCGACGACTCGGTGTCGTCGGGGTGCGATCTCTGCCCTTGTCTCACCCGACGCGAAAGGCCGGCCCCGGTGGTGCAGGGGCGGGCAGGGCTCCGGGCCCCTGAAGTGCGGGGGCCGGGAGGGAAGGTGTGGGGCTGATCACGTCGGGCAGGGCCTACGGCTTGTCGCAGGTGCCTGTTCCGGGGGCCCGGTGGAGCGGTCGCCGATGGTGCTGGTCTCCGCTGCGGGGTGCCCCGGTGTCTGGTCTCTGTGGAGTTGAGAAGGAACTTCCGCGCTTCCTTCGAGGCCGCTCTCGCTGTCTCTCCGGGCGTGACGCCCACTTCCTGTAGGAAGTGGCTTCCTGTAGGAAGTTATGTGCTGGGGCGTGTAACGTCAACTACATCCGATAGGAAGCTAGGAAGAGAGGAGGCGAAATGAGCACCGGAACCGTG
>NZ_JBEXFB010000053.1:0-24159 GCF_040606575.1 Streptomyces sp. NPDC005402 | reverse complement strand
CTCGGCGTATTCGCCGTCGTCGTGTTCTTCCTGCTCATGCTGCTGCCCGCGGACGACTGGAATCAGCGTGCAGGCCGATCCGTGTTCTTCTCCCCGCGGCGATGTGGCCCCAGGTCGTGATGCACGAGCTCGACGACTTCGTGCCCTCGTGCAAGTTCGACGCGGTCAACAAGGCGGTCACAGCAGCGTGCGACAGTCGCGACGGCGTGACCGACGGCGTCATCGCGGACCCCCGGACCTGCCGCTTCAACCCCACCTCGCTGGTCGGCACCGTGACCCCCTGCGGCACGATCACGGCCAAGGACGCGGCCGTGGTGAAAAAGATCTGGGACGGGCCGCGACGCTCGGACGGTCGCCGCCTGTGGTACGGAATCCTGCCCGGCGCCTCGTTCGCCAGACTCGCCGTCACTGCGAACGGCGACGGAGTCCCGACTCCCCTCGCGTCGGGCTGGTTCACCTACTGGCTGGCGAAGGACCCGTATTTCGACTGGCACCGCCTGACCATGGCCGACTTCACCCACTACTTCGACCGCTCCCGTCAGGAGTGGGGCCCCGTGGTCGGCACGGACGACCCCGACCTGAGCGCCTTCCGTGCCGCCGGCGGCAAACTGCTTCTCTGGCACGGCCTGGCCGACCAGCTGATCCCTTCCCAGGGAACGATCAGGTACTACGAGCAGGTCACCGCCGCGATGGGCGGCCGGGCGAAGACCGAGCAGTTCGCCCGCCTCTTCACGGCCCCCGGTGTGGGCCACTGCAGGGGCGGGTCCGGTGCCGCCCCGGCCGACCCACTGGCATCCCTGGTGAAGTGGGTCGAACAAGGCAAGGCCCCCACCACACTGCGCGCCGAGAACGGGTCCATGAGCAGGCCGCTGTGCCGGTGGCCGGCCGTAGCCCGCTACGACGGACACGGCAGCACGACCGACGCCGCCAACTTCCGCTGCACCGGCCGCCAGTGACGCGCTGAGCGTCTCGGCCGGGGCGGGCCTCTGGAAGGTGACGATGAAACCCCCACGTCTTTGACCTGGGGGTTTCATCGTGGAGCGGGTGACGCGAATCGAACACGCGCTCGCGGATCGGCAAGCGCTCGCCCCGCTCTGGTCCCTGCCACGCGCCGTCGGGCTGGAGACTACGCCTGCGCAATTCCGCGCGTGGGGCTCGAACCCGGGCAAGGCGACAGCGGGCCCGGCAACACCGGCTGGCATCCGAGTCGGCCGAAGATCAACAGGGCCTCACTTCCGTGCGGTGTGGATGCGGTGATCCACCAGCCCGAGCGAGGCCCTGGTGCCGCCTCAGGACGATCCTTGTTCTTCAGGCGCGTTCGAGGAGAATCAGGTAGATCGCATTGGGCGCGAGGTCGACCGTCGCGGTGTAGGTCCTGCCCAGCCTGACGATCTTCTCCTCGACCAGTTGGAGGTCGGCCTTGGCCGGGTCACCGAAGTAGTTGCTTGTCGTCTGGTCGATCCGGTACACGCGCTCGCGGACCTGGTTGTGTCGGAGCTCCGACGGTATCCGGGACATGTTGACAGTGGCCCGATAGCTGCGGTCGCCTACGTGCTGCCAGTTCCAGACCATGAGCGACGCGCCCGTGCGGTCCTTCGATGCCATCGTGTAGAGACCGTTGTCTCCTTCGAGAGCATCTTCCGCGACGGCGGACACCCTGGTGTCCTTCATCTTGGACTGCATCAGCATCATGTTCCCGTAGGGGGTGAAGGTGTCCTTCAGCGGCCCGTTCGGGGTGCGGGTCACGAACTGGTCCTTGCGTTCCTCGGCCTTGTGTCGGACGTTCCAGTTGAACAAGTGAGTGTCGGGCTGGTTCGCGTACAGGTAGCCGTACGTGGCCATGGCGGCTGCCTGCCGGATGTAGTCCTTCTTCGGGTCGGTGTCGTCGTAGCTCGGTCCGGGGTAGATGCCTGTTTCGGTGATGAAGGCCGGGAGGTGCCGGTCGAGTCGGCGCTCCGTCAGCCATTTTCGGAGGACCTTCCGCTGTGACGCCACCACTCGGAGGTCGTCCTTGTACAGCTTCGCCGCCTGATAGGCGTCGTCCCACTCGAGGTAGGAGTGATAGGAAAGGAAATCCAGACGCTTGCGCGGGTTCCGGTCTGCTGCGTACGCGTCGAGGAAGGGCTTCACCCACTTGGGGTCCATCAGGGAGAGACTTGGCCCGCCGACCTTGATCCGGTCTGCAGGCCGCAGCCCCTTGTTGACCTTGTTGACGGCCTCGTAGAACGGCGCGTAGTAGCGATACAGACCGTCGGGCTGCAACGTCGTCTCGTTCGCGGGGTGTCCGTTGTGGCGCTGCTCTCCGTGGAACTGCCAGTCCGGTTCGTTGAACGCTTCGATGTACTTGACGCGCGGATACTGCTCTTTGAGGTTGCGGATGATCAGCTCGAGCGTCGGTGCCAGGTCTTTCCAGGGCTTCTTGCCCTCGACGAAGGCCGTGGGGTTCACATTCACCAGCAGCTCATCGGACACGGTGCTCGCGTCGGTGAGGTAGTCGTCCAGTATGGACAGGTCGCAGGACTGCGTCTCCAGGTGGCACAGGTTGAAGACGTTGCTCTCGGGCGGCGCCTTCGGACTGCTGACCCACACGCGGTAGATCTTGCCGTGCAGCCCCTTCTTGTTGAGGAACGCCACATCGTCGGCACGCTGCTGAGGCCATGAGTTGAGGCTCCCGAAGTTGTTGTGCTTCTCCGGTCGCGGCAGTTTGCCCTCCGTCGAGCCGAAGTCGACCCGAACCCCGGCGGGCGACTCAGGCGTCTCTGCCGCCAGAACCGCATCGGGTTGCGTGGAGATGAGGAGGACCGCTGCTGTACCTCCGGCCAGCAGCACTCGTTTCAGGGGGCGTCGCGTACGTAAGGGCATCTGTCGAAAACCTCGCTTCTGTGAAGGGTGAACTCGCTCTGCCCGGGGAGGACGGACTGGTCGATGGTGGGATCTCCGGGCTCCTGCGAGAAGATGGACACCGGGGCCGATGGCGGCAGTGTCCGGTAGGCCTGTCAGGCGTCGTTCGACGGCTTGTGGCCGGAGAGGGAGATCCATCGCGCCCGCAGTGCGTGAGCGGCGGCCTTGGGACGGCGGTCACGGGTGAAGACGCCCTTGCGGTTGCCGTCGACGCGATGGATGCCGGGGGACGTCTGGAAGTCCGCGAAGTTCCACACGTGTTCGCCCACGACGGCGTCGCAACGGTCGAAGGCACGGTGGCTGGCCGCCAAATAGGCCACCTGATACTCCTCTGTCCACGGCTGGTCCCAGACCGAGTGCAGCCCGGGCAGCGTGTCGGCGCCGTACTCGGTCATCAGGATCGGCTTGCCGAGCTTCTCGACCCAGACCCGCAGCTCGGAGTCCATGAGCGCTTCCGCGGTGACAAGGTCACCGTTGGCGATGTACCAGCCGTAGTACCGGTTGAGGCACACGACGTCGAACAGGTCGGCGATACGGTCGTTCTCGTGCGTGGTGAGCAGGGAGGCCGTGCTGCAGACGGGACGGGTCGGATCGAGCTTGCGGGTGAGTTCGACGAGCGGTTCGAAGTATTCGCGCGCGCCGTCCTCGTGGGTGGACGGCTCGTTGGCGACGCACCACATGACCACACTGGGGTGGTTCTTGTCGCGGCCGATCAACTCCCGGATGGCTTGGGCGTGCGCCGCACGCGTGTCGTTGTTGAGGGTGTCGTCCGAGTAGGTGGGCGGGTGCGGGCGGCCGGTGAGCCCTCCTTGAACGGCGAGGTTGAGGCCGACGGCGGCGGTTTCGTCGATGACGACGATCCCGTGCCGGTCCGCGAAGTCCAGCACGTCCTCGGCGTACGGATAGTGCGTCGTACGGAAGGAATTGGCGCCCAGCCACTCCATGAGCTGGAAGTCGTGCACCAGGTAGGCGTCGTCATGCCCCTTGCCGCGCACAGGGGTGTCCTCGTGCTTGCCGAAGCCCGTGAAGTAGAAGGGCTCGCCGTTGATGAGGAACCTGGCCCCCCGGACCTCGACGGTGCGCACGCCGAACGCCTGGTGATAAGTGTCGCGGACCGCTTCGCCGTCCACGATCTCGGCGACCAGGTCGTACAGGTACGCGGCCCCCGGCCGCCACGGCGTCACGTCCTCGATGCTCAGGGTGCCGCTCGCGCCCTGGCCCGCAGCCACCTCGGTGCCCGCGGCGTCCAGGACGCGGACGCGCACGGCGGCGGGTGCGTTGGTCCCGATCTCGTACTCCACCGTCGCGGTCGTCGAGTCGAGGCCGGTGACGACGGTGATGTCCTCGATGTGGACCCGCGGCACGCTGTGCAGCCACACCGAGCGGGCGAGGCCGGCGTAGTTGTAGAAGTCGTGATGGTACTTCTGCTGCCGACGGCCGTCCTGGGTGACGGTGATCGTGCCCGGCGGGATCGTCAGGTTGGTGAGTTCGTTGTTGACGCCGATCGTCAGGCGGAACTCCTGCCCCGCGGCGACGTGTTCGGTAATGTCGGCCTCGAACGGCGTGTATCCGCCAACGTGTTCGGCGACCAGGGTGTCGTCGACGTACACCCTGCCCTCGTGCGTGGCGGCGTCCAGACGCAGCATCACTTGTTCGTCCGACCAGCCACGGGGCACACGCACCAGGCGCTGGTACCAGACCCAGCCGACGTGGTCACGGATCGCGCTGTCGGTGAACAGGTCGTTGTAGCTGGCGGGCACGGCGGCTTCCAGACGGGTGTCGAGCGGCCCGGTCCAGGGGTGTTCGCCCGCGGCGGTGCCGACGGCGAAGTCCCACAGGCCGTCGAGGTTCACTAGTTCACGGGTGGCGGTGGAAAGGGGCTTCAGCATAGGTCCTCCGAATTCCTGTTTCTGGTCCGCGCCGGGCCGTCTCGCGGAGATGTCCGCAGGCTGGGTGAGCAATCAGCGAGGTCCCCGCTCATCAACCGAACTGCCCCGGACCGGTGCCTTGCTCGACGCGCTGAACCGCGCCAGGTTCCGCCCGTTCGCGCGCCAGAAGCCTGTGACGCTCCTGGCGGCGCTCGCGCTGTGCGACAGGGTCGGGGACGGGCGCGGCGAGCAACAGCATCCGGGTGTAGGGGTGTCGGGGCAGTGAGGTCACCTGCCCGGCGTCTCCGGTCTCGACGATCTCACCGCCTCGCATGACGCTCACGCGATGGCTGACGTGCCGGATGACGGCCAAGTCGTGCGAGATGAACAGGTAGGCGACCGAGGTACGTCGCTGGATGTCGACGAAGAGGTCCAGCACACGGGCCCGGGTCGTCAGGTCAAGGGCGGAAACGGGTTCGTCGCAGACGATCAGGCTCGGCTCGGAGGCCAGGGCACGGGCGATCGCCACCCTCTGCCGCTGTCCGCCGCTGAACTCGCGCGGCAGCCGCCGGGCCGCGTCCTTGGGCAGACCCACCTGATCCAGCAACTCCGCGATGCGGGCCCGCGCTTCGCGCGCCGTAGCACCTTGCGTCGTCAGCGGCTCGCTGAGGATGTCGCCGACGGCGAGGGCCGGGTTGAGTGAGCTGTACGGGTCCTGGAAGACGACCTGAATGTCCCGGGCGAGCGCGCGGCGTTCCTTGCGGGAGGCGTGGGTGATGTCCCGGCCCCGGAACCGGACGTGTCCGCCGCTGGGTGTCACCAGTCCGAGGACGGCCCGCCCGAGGGTCGTCTTCCCGGAGCCGGACTCGCCGACGATCCCGAGGGTCTCGCCCTCGCGGGCCAGTAGGGACACCCCGTGCAGCACCTCGTGGGGGCGGGCCCTGAAACCGCGTCCGGGATAGGTGACCCGCAGGCCGCTCAGGTCGAGCAGTGGCGCCGTCATCGCGCCTCCTTCTGCCGGGATTCGTCGGCGACGCCGGGCTGGTCGGTGCGCGCCGAGTGCTCGTCGAGGAGCGAGCCGAGCAGCGTGCGGGTGTACGGGTGCCCGGGCGCGCTGAACAGGTCGAGCACGTCCCCGGTCTCGACGATCTCGCCCTGCTGCATGACGGCGACGCGGTCGCAGCTGTCGGCGACCACCCCGAAGTCATGGGTCACGAGCAGCAGCGCCATGTTCAGTTCCTTACGCAGGTCGCGCAGCAGGTCGAGGATCTCCGCCTGCACGGTCACGTCCAGGGCGGTGGTCGGTTCGTCGGCGATGAGCAGCAACGGCCGGCTCGCGACGGCGGCCGCGATGAGGACGCGCTGCGCCATGCCGCCGGATATCTGATGCGGGTACGACGCGAACACCCGCCGGGAATCCGAGATTCCGACGCGGCTGAGCAAGGCAATTGCGTGTTCGCCGGCCTCACGCCGCGACATCGGTGTCGCCGTGCGGATCCCCTCGACCAGTTGTGAGCCCACGGTCGAGGAGGGGTCGAGGTTCGACATGGGCTCCTGGGGCACGTACGCCACGGCCCTTCCGCGCACACCGCACAGTTCGCGCTCGCTCAGGCCCAGGAGTTCGCGCCCGTCGAGGCGGACCGAGCCGCGGGTGACGACCGCTTCCGCGGGCAGTACACCGAGGATCGCGAACGCGGTCTGCGTCTTGCCCGACCCCGATTCGCCGACGAGCCCGAGCGTCTCTCCCGCCTCCAGGCTCAGGGTGACCCCACTGACCACCTCCTTCAACTCGCCCGAGGAAGTCGGGTAGGCGACGGCGAGGTCCTCGACGGTCAGCAGCCCTGAAGGCCCTGCCCCGGTCGTGAGTCCGGTCGTCGGCCGAGGTGCGGGCGCGGTGATCCTGGACGGCCCTGGCAGTCCGCCCTCCAGTACGTCCCGCAGCGAGTTGCCGAGCAGGACCAAAGAGGCGGTGATGACACCGAGCGTCAGACTCGGCCAGAGGAACTGGAGGGGTTCCTCGTAGAAGTTGGTGAACCCGTCGGCGATCATCGCGCCGAAGCTGGGGACCGTGCTGGATCCGACGCCGAGGAATGCGAGGCCCGACTGCACGCCGATGGACGCTCCGGCGAGAAACGCGGTGGCGATGACGACCGGGCCTCGGACCGTGTAAAGGATGTGCCGCGAGAGGATGCGCCGATCCGGCAGACCCGACACCCGGGCGGCGTCCACGTACAGCTCGTTCCTGACGCTGAGGACCAGGTTGCGGACCAGGCGGTAGACACCGGGCGACAGCAGCACCCCGAAGATCATCATCGTGACGCGGTAGTCGCCGTTCGTCACCGGGAGCAACACGATGAGCAACAGCAGCCCCGGGAAGGTCATGACGAGGCTGAACACCCACTCGGTGACAGCCCGCAGGCGCCGGTCGTAGTAGCCGCCGATCAGCCCGAAAGCGACGCCGATGGCGAGAGCGATGCCGGTGCCGATGAGTGCCGCGACGACACTGGTGTTGACGGAGCTGAGGAGCCTGGCGAAGATGTCGCGGCCGCTCTTGTCGCCGCCGAGGAGATAGCCGTGGCTGCCGGCATCGGCGTTGATCGCCTCGAGCGAGGCCTGGTTGGGTCCGTGATCGGTGATCAGCGGGGTGAGCAGGCCCAGCGCGACGATGACCAGCAGGATGCCGGCGCTGAGGACCGCCTGCGAGTCCCGCAGCAGCCGGCGCAGGGGTGACCTGCCGCTCGCTGCGGCCTCCGCCGGGTCGTGCCGGTCTCCCTGGCCGTGGGCGGGGGTGGCGTTGCCAGGTGCGGTGCTCATCGAATCCTCGCCTTCGGGTTGAGCCATCCGTTCGCGAGGTCGACGAGCAGGTTGACGCAGACCACGAGCAGAACCGCGAAGAGCGTGATGCCCATGATGATCGGGATGTCGCCCTGGAGAGAGGCGTTGAAGGCGTACGAGCCGAAGCCCGGCAGCGCGAAGACCTGCTCGATGACCAGCGCCCCTCCGAACATCTGCACGAACTCGAGGGACAGCACCGTCAGTGCCGGACCCGCGGCGTTGCGCAGGGCGTGGCGCAGCAGGATCGAGCGGGGGCGAATGCCGCGTGTCCTGAGGGTACGGACGTAGTCCTTGCGCAGTTCGTCGATCATGGCCCCGCGGACCTGGGATGTGACACTGGCGGCCCCGGCTGCCGTCAGGGCCAGTACGGGGATGGCGATCGAGGCCGCCCAGCGGGTGGGATCCTCCCCCAGCGGCGTGTATCCGGTGGCCGGGAACCAGTGCAGGCGCAGGGCCAGGAGCCATACGAGCCCGATGGCGATCAAGAGGTTCGGCACGAGGTGGCCGAACAGCGAGGCGCCCTGTGCGATCCGGTCGACGACTCCGCCGCGGGTGGCCGCCAGCACACCGAGCGTCACACCGACGACGGCGGTAAGGAGAAGCGCCGCAAGCACCACGGACAGGGTGACACCGAGGCGCGCGGTGATGGCCGACCGTACGGGCTCGCTGGTGAAGTAGGAGAGTCCGAAGTCACCCCGCACGGCGTGGGAAAGCCAGTCCAGGTACTGCACGAGCACCGGGCGATCCAGTCCCAGCTGCGCCTTCTGCTCCTCGATGTGGGCCGGCGTCGCGGAGCTGCCGAGGGTGCTGCCTGCGATGTCGTCGAACGACGTGCTCAGCAGCAGAAACGTGATCATCGTCACCAGGACTGCCAGTACCAGTCCCGCGATCAGGCGGCGCACCACATAGAGGATCATGCCGGGACTCACCCACCGGCCTGGTCGGCGAGACCGAACTGCCGGAGACTGTTCTGGGTAGAGGAGCCGTCCCCCTGGAAGACGATGCCCTTCTTGGTCACCCAGTTGACGCCGATGTAGAAGACGGGCGCCGTCCACGCGTTGTTCACCGTGAACGCATCGATCTCTTTGTACACGTCCACCGCCTTCGCGGCATCGGGTGCGCTGTTCGCCCTGAGCAGCAGCTGGGTCAGCCGGGGATCGGTGGAGGCGAACACGTTGCGGTACCCGTTCGGGGAGAAGTAGTCGCGGGTCTGGACCGGGATGGGGTCCAGACCGTCGACGACCAGTGCCATGGGATATTTCCTGGTGGCCAGAGCCGAGATGGTCTGCTGGGCCGGCACGGGGTCCCAGGTGACCTTGACGCCGATGTCCGCGAGCGACTGCGAGAACGTCGGCTCGAACGGCTTGGTGAAGTACAGACTCGGCATGTTCACCGAGAATCCGTCCGGGTAACCGGCCTCGGTCAGCAGCTTCTTCGCGCCGGCGGGGTCGTAGGGGTACGTGGTGTCGAGCGCGGGGTCGTAGCCCTCGCCCAGGGGGTGGTACAGCTGCTCCGTCTGCTTGCCGGAGCCCTTGAGGAAGAGCCGTACCATCTTCTCCCGGTCGAAAGCCATGTTGATGGCCTTGCGCACCCTTACGTCTCCGAGCGGCTTGAGCACCTCACCCTTGCGGTCGAACAGCAGGAGCGTGGCCACCGAGCCGGCCTCGATGTGCTTGGTCGTGAAGCCGGCCGACTTCAGCGAGCTCAGCTGCTGCACCTCGACGGACCCGGCGTTGATCTCACCAGCCTTCAACGCGTTGACCGAGGCGGCCCGGTCGGAGATCACCTTGATCTTGACGGTGGGGAACGGATAGGCCTTCCTGTTCCAGTAGTCGTCGCGCCGCTTGAGCACGTAGACCGACCCGTTCACCGTCGCGTCCTTGTCCAGGGTGTAGGGGCCCGAGGAGACCGGATTGAGCGCGGAACTCCTGGTCGTCATGGTCCTGGGATCGGCGACCACCCCGCCGGCCCCGGTCAGCGCGTGCAGCAGTGACGCGTCCGCGTGACGGAGCCTCAGTACCACCGTCCGGTCGTCGGGAGCGCCGATGGACTGTACGGCGCCGAGTTGCGTCTGGTTCTGGCCGGACGTCCTGACCAGGTCCAAGGTCGCCTTCACGGCGGCCGCCGTCACCGGGGAACCCGAGCTGAACTTCATGCCCTTGCGCAGCTTCAGGGTCAGGGTCCGGCCGCCGTCGGAGTACGTCCAGCTCTGTGCCGCGCCGGGCTGGAGTTTTCCGTCGTTGTCGACGAGAAGCAACGTGTCGTAGAGGGAGCTCCAGACGTAGGCCTGCTGTCCCTCGGTGAGTTGGGCCGGAGCGAACGAGTTCGGGGTGCCCATGATCGCCAGGGAGAGGACCGAGGTCGCCGACGACGACGATGCCGCCCGGCCGTCGCACGCCGTCGTCGTGAGCAGCACGGTTGTGGTGGCCAGGGCGGCCAGAGTCAGAGACCGGAGTGGGGTGTGCGGGGGTCGAATACGCATGGTGGCTTCCTTCGTCCGCCGACCGGAGGTTCTGAGGCCTTCGCCGTTGCCCTCAGCGGGGTTGAGCGCACAGCGGTGATCCCTGGAGGGGGCAATTCCTAACAGTCGTTCGACTTTCGATCGGACGCTAGAGTCATAAGGCAAGCACCGAAAGACTGTGGTCATCGTTCGTTATCAGATTGTTAACTGCTTGCCTCGACTCGATGAGTAAGGTGAGGCGGGCCCCAGCCGCTCGTCAGGTTTGCCACACGAATCCGCTCTGAGTTGACTGCGTACAAGGGTCCGCACGGCCATCGCGGACAACTCGCGAGGAAGGGTGAACACACCGTGAGTCAGGCGAAGGCACGCGGGCCGTACGCCAAGACGGCGGCCCGGCGGGAGGAGATCCTGCGGGCGGCGCGAGAGAGCTTCGCCGAGCGCGGGTACGCCGAGGCGTCCCTGCGCGACATCGCCGAACGTGCCGGCATCACAGCCGCCGGACTGCTCCACCACTTCAGGGGCAAGGAGGAACTTCTCGGTGCGGTCCTCGCACAGCGAGACTCCGAGGAGTGGGCGGAGGGTACGGCTCGGGTCGCAAGCCTGGAGGATCTCGCACCCTACTTCAGCGCCCGGCTCCGCAAGCACCAGGAACACCCCGAGCTGATGTGCCTGTGGATCGAGCTCGCCGCCGCCGCCTCACGCCCGGACCACCTCGCGCACTCCTACTTCGTCGACCGCCAGGCACACGGGCTCGCCCACCTCACGGAGGGGCTGCGGGAGTACGCGGAGCGCGGCAGACTGCGCCAGGGCATCAGCCCCACCAGCGCGGCGCTCATGATCGAGTCGATGCTCAGCGGCCTCCAGGGGAAATGGCTGCTGAATCAGGACCTGGACATCATCGAGCCTCTCAACGACCTGCTCCGTCTGCTCTTCGAGGCGGATGACGGGTAGGCGTCCTTGACCTCGGTGAAGGTCTCGAGGAGGCCCGGCGTGTCTCTCGGGCTCCCTACGGATCTGGGCATTCTCCTTGCGCAGGGCTGCCAGCTCCTCACGCACGGCGGCTTCGCCCAGGGCATGTCGTCGAGGACGGTGGTGGTCCAGACGTGCTTGCACGCCTCCCGCCGGGTCGACGACCGTCTGGTGGCCCTGAGCGGCGTCGAGTACGTCACCCTCAACGCCGACGGGCTGATCACGAGCCTGGACAACGGCATGGTGACCGCGGACAGTCGACTCTGACCGGCCCGCGCCTACCCGGTGGTCCGCCCGCCTGGTACGCAAGAGAGCGTCCGTGTCCGACATATCGAGGACCGTACGCACTTCGAGGGCGGCGAACTGCACTCTCGTCCGACAGAGACGGTGGACGAGAGTGCCGTCCGTGCGATGAGTCATGCCGCTGCGCGCAGCGACTTGGGCACCGATAACCGCTCGCCGCACGCGCCGAGCTTCCTGGTGGACGGCCAGGGCGTCGGCGTGCCGTTCCAGCCGGGACAGGGTCGGCATCCGTAGCGACCAGAACTCCTCGACCTGCGGATGCCGCCTCGTCAGCCTCAACAGCTCCGCGGCAGCTGTGTCGTACGCCCTTCGTCCATGAGCGAGGGGACGTCCTCAGAGCACGGGAGAGGCTGTTCACCGCAACCACAGCTCCCGGACAGCGGACGCGGCGAATGTACTCGTTCGGGTTCCTGGCGCGCCCCCATCGCGGTCAGCGCCAGGCACCGCGAGGTCTTCAGCTCGAGCGCCACCTTCTCGAAGCGAGGAAAAAGTCATGTCGTGCCCAAGCCGGAACCATGGGTGAGTAAAATCCGCAAGATCGCGCTGACGTGCCCCTGACGTCTCTCCCTGAGGCGCACTCATTCGTTGACACCTTGGCCGGGCGAGGAAAGAATAGGCCATTCTCTCGGGCTAGCTGAAGCGGTCTCCAACGCGAACTTGGCGCACAGTAAAAGGTGATCGAGAAATGCAGTCACAGACATCCGCGGCCATCGATACCCGTCAGCAGTATGTCCGTGCGTTGCAGTCGGCCCTCAGTGTGGACGAGGTCACCGACGCGTTCATGCGGGCCGGAGCACCGATGATCCCTTCAGATGCCCACGCCGCGTACCGACTCCACGCAGATGCCGGCGAGGTCGGCATCATGGGAGTTTCGGCGCAACAACGCTTTCTTGACGATTACGAGGATTACGGCAGACGGGATGACCCAGTCCTCGAAATCGCGCTACGCGAACTGAGGGCCATCGATTCGTCTCGTGTCACCCGTCCCGATGTATGGGAGTCGAGCGGTGCGCACGCGGCGCTGGGTATGGCTGGATTCGTCCACTCGCTGGAGGCGCCGGTGATAGTGGGCGGGGTTGTCTTCGGCACTCTGAACTTCGCGCGGGCGCAGAGCCGTCCCAGGTTCAGTCGGAGGGACCTTGTGGCAGCCGGGTTCATGGGTGAGCAGCTTGGCCTGGCCATGGAACGGGCTTTGCGCTTCGAGGCCACCGGCCGCCGTGTCGGCTTCCTCGAGCAGGCGCTGGACTCGCTTGCGCAGCCTGTCGTCGTCACCGACCTGGACTGCCGGACGTTGTTCCGAAACCGGGCCGCACGCAAACTGGAGGCGGGCGGCGCCGACGGGTTGGGCGGTCCTCTCGACGTACCCATCGCCGAGGCGATGGAAGAATTCCGCACGAACGGCCGGCGCGTTTACACCGGGAGTGCCCACGACCCCGGATCCGGCGAGCATCTGATCACGAGGTCCCTTCACGTGTCGCAGACACAGGACGTCGCGGTCACCTTGGTGTTCAAGGCCGATAGTGAAAGGATGCGAACCCTGCCGGCCTGGAACGTGCTGTCCCGGCGAGAGCAGGAGATCGCCGAATTGGTCGCTCAGGGTCTCAGCACCAGACAGATCGCGGAACAGGCCTTCATCACCGAGAACACGGTGAAGCAGCATCTCAAGCGCATGTTCGCCAAAGTTGACGCGCGCAATAGGGCGGAACTCATCCAGCGCGTTTGGGCGCATGGCGGTAACGCGGGTGCGATGGGTTGACCCCCTTCTGTGGCCCCGCGGCCGCACTCTCGCCGTACGCCGCGTACGAGAAGCGGCCGCGGGGCCACACGTGCTGCGCAGCCCCTGCGGCGATGGCAAAGACACTTGGAAATCAGTTGCCGCCACACGGTCTCCGTTCGGGTGTCACCGGTCAAACGGCAGATAGGGGCCCCTGACGTCCGGTTCCCTTGCCTCACTCGTCAGCGAAGTCTTTCTCGGTGTGCAACTGCGTTCCAACGGACCTTGTAATCACCCTGATCGTCACCCCGTTGTGAAGTCGTTCAGGAGCAACTGCTCGAAGCATCGCGGCTCTTTGCCCTGCACCGTCGTCGTCATGAGGTCCGTTCCCGGCTGGAGACCCTGACGCCCCGCGAGCGAGAGGTGCTGCGACTGGTGATCAGCGGACTTTCGAGCCAGGTCATCGTTCAGCGGCTGGGCACCAGCGTCAAGACGATCGATGTCCACCGGGCTCGGACCACGTCCAAGACTGAGTCGGAAAGCCTGGCCACTCCGGTCCGGGATGTGCTCCAGAACCAGATCACCGTCTGAGCGTCGGCCGCCCCCGAGCGCGTAGCCGGGGTTCCTGCACTGACCAGCGCGGCGAAGCCGAGCGGGGTGCGCATGGGTGCTCGGCCCGGTCGATCACGGTCGAGATCAGCCGCGAGGGTGGCTGCCTCCTTCACGGCGGCGGTCACCCTCTTCTCTCTTCGGAGGTGGTCAAGAGGCTTTCAGCAGGCTGCTGATCCGTTTCATGCGCCGGATGGGGGCTCAAGGTCCGCGAAAACAGACAACATCTGATCCACTCCGGTCGGAGCATCCTCGGGCGGGCTGAGGAGTTGTTCGGCCCAAATGGTCTTGCCGGTGGCGGAGTAGCGGGTGCCCCAGCGATGGGAAAACTGCGCGATGAGGTAGAGCCCGCGCCCGCCCTCGTCGGTGGTCGCCGCTCGGCGGATGTGCGGGGATGTGCTGCTGGCGTCGCTGACCTCGCAGATGAGGGTCCGATCGAGGATCAACCGCAGTGTGATGGGGCCATTGGTGTAGCGGATGGCATTGGTGACCAATTCACTGATGATCAGTTCAGTGGTGAAGGCGGAGTCCTCCAGATTCCACTGCTGCAGTTGCCGCAGGACAAGAGAGCGAGCGCTGGCAACGACGGCGGGGTCTCGCGGCAGGTCCCACGTGACGTGGCGCTCGCAACCGAGTGCTCGCGTCTTCACGAGCAAGAATGCCAGATCCTCGTCGGCCGGCAGACGTGGAACCACAGCGTCGGCTATCGCCTGGCATTTGTCTTCGAGAGCCTGGTCGCTCAGCCCGACAGTCGAATGGAGTCGGCCGCGCATGACGGCGTCCGTAGGCCAGGCGTGAGCCAGGCTCTTGGTGTGGAAGAGAAGGGTGCTGCCCTCGGCGAGTTCAACCTCCGCAAGCTCGAACACAGGGTCCCCCAGCCCCAGGGGCTTGCTCGGCGGCAGTTGAGGGAAGCGGACCTGCCCCGTCGGATCAGCGATCATGGGCGCAGGGTGTCCAGCACTTGCCATCACGCAGCGGCGAGATATGGGGTCGTAGATCGCAAAGAGGCAAGTCGCACCCATCAGCCCCTCTGCGATGGGTGCGGCTCCCTTGCCATGCTCGCGCTCCACCAAGCGCGGCACCATGTCGTCGAGCCGTCCCAGCAACTCGTCAGGAGTAAGGTCCAGTTGCGCCAGAGTGCGTACCGCAGAGCTGATCTGGCCCATACATGCCGCCGCCGGGATCCCTTTGCCTGGTACGTCTCCGACTACGAGGGCGACGCGTGCTGCCGGCAGCGGAATGATGTCAAACCAATCGCCGCTCACGCCGGCGTACGCCTTGGCGGGGATGAAGCAGTGCACAACGTCGAGAGCTGTCTGGTCCGGCACGTTGTGGGGGAGCATGCTCCTGTGCAGCGTCACAGCGGCTGTGTGTTCTCGGATGTAACGCCGGGCATTGTCGATGCAGACTGCGGCGCGGGCGGCAAGTTCTTGGGCGAGGACGAGATCATCCCGTTCGAAGGGCCCAGCACGGGCACTGCGGTGCAGGTAGGCGAGGCCCAGCGTGACGTCGCGTGCCCGCAGCGGCACCAGCATGCCGCAGTTCTCTCCCTCTTCGAGGAGGGATCGAGTCCGAGGGCCGAAGATGTCGCGGAGCCCCTCGGCGTTCAGGTCACGCATGGACAACAGTGCCGGTTGACCATTTAGGAAGCTCTCGGACTGAAGGGAGTGAGCGGGGATGGTCAGCAGATCTCCCATCTGGCCGGGTCCCTCAGCAGACGTGCCCACGGTTTTGCGCGCCACATGGCGCAGCACGACGTCACCGGCATCTGGAGGCCGAGGCTCCTCGCCCTCTGTCACACCTGCCATCAGGTCGATCGCTGCGAAGTCTGCGAACCTCGGGACAAGCAAGTCGACCAGTTCCTCAGTGGTTGTGACCACATCGAGCGACGTCCCTACCCGGGCTCCGGACTCGGCGAGGAAAGCCAGGCGCTCACGGGCCCAGTAGCGGTCGGTGACGTCGATCACCGCGTCCGTGACCCCGATGATCTGGCCATCCCCACCGGTCAACGCGAAGGAGGAGACGTTCCAGACATGCTCCCTTTCCGGGTCGGAAGGGGTTCGTCCATGGTGCAGGGAGTTGATCACGGGTAGTCCAGTGTCCAGCACCTTTCGGAGGCGGTGCTCGATCGCTTCCGTGTCGAGTTCTGGAAGCACTTCGCTGATTCGTCGCCCCAGGACGTCTTCCCGGACGATTCCTTGCAGCTTGA
This sequence comes from Streptomyces sp. NPDC005402, assembly GCF_040606575.1. Taxonomy (NCBI): domain Bacteria; kingdom Bacillati; phylum Actinomycetota; class Actinomycetes; order Kitasatosporales; family Streptomycetaceae; genus Streptomyces; species Streptomyces sp. NPDC005402. The sequence goes on along the minus strand of NZ_JBEXFB010000053.1, from coordinate 8,290 downwards.
CCAGAGAGTCGTTCATCCGGATGTATCGAAGTTCGGTGTCGAACACCGCGAGGCCGATCGGTGACTGGGTGAACAGTCCATCAAGGATGGACTGGTCCTCCTGGCGCTGCAGCGGCTGTTCGCTACTGGCAAGGACCAAGGTCCGGTCACCGCCTGGCTCTGTTGAGGTGAGTGGGACGAGGTGAAGTTCGAACTTCAGACGGTGGCCCTCCCGGTGCCTGAGGACCGCAGCTCGACCACGGCTGTCGTCGGCCTCGGCGCGTTCAAGCACTCCACCGGGGACGTCCGGAGGCATTCCGGGCCACAGCACAGCCGCCGGCCGTCCCACGACCTCGGTCGTCTTGTATCCGAGGGTCTCCTCCGCCTCGGGGCTCCATGCGGTTACGATGCCCTCGTCATCCAGAACGAAAGTGACCACAGGTCCGACGGCACGAGAGTCCGCGATGCGGCGGGTTGAGGACACGCTCACCGGAGTATCCATCCGTCCGACCCTGGCCATGGATGCATGAGGCCTGACCGTAGGCATTTCAGGCCATTTTCCACTGTACTGGACATCCGGGATCCCGATGGGGTGGGAACCGTGGCTGTCCCAGTCGATCATTGGACCAGCGCCTCCCTTTGTGGCTCGCCCTTGCCCTCACCAGTGATGTTGCAGAGCCATCGGTGCGTCATCTCCGCGATGTCCGCCCAGTTGCGGTCGAGGGTGACGCCATGACCGAAGCCAGCCGCGTAGCGGTAGTCCGCGCCCAGCAACCGGGCCAGCCGATGAACAGCGGCCGGATCGGACAAGGCATCGTGCTCAGCCGCGAGGACGAGGAGCGGCCCCGAGATCCTCACCGGATCGACAGTGACGCTCCACTCCGTGGTGACTTGGGCCACTGCCCGTGGGGACTCCGGGACGAGGAGCTCGTAGTACCGCCGGGCAAGCTCCTCGTCGGTTCCGGAGAAGAACAGTTCTTGCGTCAGCTCGAACGGCGGCGGACCCCACATCTGAGTGGGATCGGTTGGTACCTCGAGTTTGTCGGGCGTCGCCTCCCCTGGGAGGCCGGGTGTCAGGAGCACCATGCCCGCGTGCCGATTGCGTTCGGCGTACTTCAGGCTCGCGAGTGCACCCATGCTGTGAGCGATGATGATCGGTGGCTCCTGGAGCCCGGAGGCCACCGCTTCGATATCGGGGGCGACGTCTTCGATGGAACGCCGGAGAGCCTCTTCCGGCGGCAATGACTGTGACTTTCCGTGACCTCTCCAGCTCAGAGCGTGGCAGTTCCAGCCTCTGGCTGACAGGTACTCGGTGAAATCGTCCCAGCACCACGCCCCGTGGAGTCCGCCGTGCACCAACAGCACGGGGGTCGGCCTGGCGGTCGAACCGGGAGCAGGTCTCCGCCTGGCAACATGGATGCCGCCGACTTCGTAGTCGACGATGTGGTTTGGCATCGCGTTCTCCTTTGCCCCGGGCGATCCGGGACGCTCAGTGGTCAGAAACGAGATCGGAAACAACGCCGCTCAGGTGTCCCAAGAACGGCAGGAGACCCGTGCGGTCGTGACAGTTGAGGTATTCCGCCCGGGCACCGCCCGCCGGCACGACGTAGACCTCGTGACCGAGAACCACGGTGACGTCGGGCGCGAAGTGCCGGGCCAACTCGCCGAAGCTCTGCAAGATGGCGAGATGGGTGGGATGCTTGTGCGCCCAGGCCTCGAGGTGCGCGAGCGACTGCCACCAGGCCAGCGTGGCAGTCTGGACCTGCGCATCAGCAGGGTGGTGGACGTCGATCTTGCGGATGCTGAGACACCCGGTGTCGAGGGGGTTTTCCGACAAGTAGTCGACCCCCGCCTGATACACCGGAAGCATCTTCTCCTCGAACCAGTCGCGCTCCGCATCGGGGCAGTGCCGCCACCCTTGAGGTGACCGGATGAAGCACATGTTCTCCGGTACCTCGAACGAGACGAGACGGCTGTCGGACATCACGGCGGCCGGTGACAGCTCCGTTACTGTTCCGGGCAGCCCACTGTCCTCTGCGTCGTGGATGCGGTCGCGCATCGACCCGAAGTAGGAGTGGTACGGGTTGAGCTCCTTCGACCGGTTCTTCGCCATGCCCCACCGTGCATCCTGCGTGGAATACGACGTCTCCAGTCGGCGGGCCGGTACCTGCAGCGACTCGACCCAGAGCCCGACGCTTCGTTCGCCCGGTTTCGGCACCCAGGATTCCAGCGGGTGCTCGGCATGCCATCGGCGGTAGGCGTCCCCCGAGACCCAGTACGCCAGGAACACGTCGTTGACATGGCCGGCCGCGTCCAGGTGTCGTCCGGCCTCGATCTGATACACGGAGGCGTCTGCTTCCAGGGCGTGCAATACCTGGTCGCGCATGTCCTGGACGTCGGTCCCTGGGTGGTACTGGATGCCGATCTGCGCCATGACGGCGGCGTCCAGTGACGAGAACTCCGAACTGTAGGCCGAGTAGGGGTTCTGGAAGTCACTGGCTCGGATCTTCGTCACCGCTGGTTCCTCTCGTGGTTCCTCTGGTGCTCATGAGCCAGCGTGGCTGCCCGCCACCGGATGGGGCAGACCTCAAGCGAGTACCGTTGCGGGGTTGGGTACTCGTTGGGATCCACCGAGCCTGGTGCGCCCTGCCGCGTCCGCGCCCGAGCATCCCCGAATGGGTAATCTTCCGGACACGGCGGTCCACGGTGGCTGCTACGGGGTCAGCACACTTGACCGCTTTCCGGCATTGGGTTGATCCTCGGATTGGCGCGAGCGGTGAGACCGTCACGTGCCGGCCTTCCGGGGGACCGACTGAACATGAGGGTCTCGGGACACAGGCGAATGACGACGGAGCACCGAAACGAGCACTTGATGGTGGCCAGCCAGGCGAGCATCGGTCGTTTTACCAGCGAAGGGCTTCAGACGTGAACTCTTCGGTGAGCAGCAGGCTGCTTCGATTCACTGCCGAGGCGGGGGCCTGCGCGGAGCAGGACCTCCAGGCGAAGGTCCTTGATGAGCTCGGCCGCGTCGTTCCCGGAAAGGCCGCAGGGGTGTACCTCTTGGGCAGCGTGGGGAACGCAGCATCGAGCGTCCAGGCCTATGGAGTGAGCGACTATTTCCTGGCCAAGTATGAACATCAGGGTCGTGACTCGGACCTGGTGCTGGAGGCGGTGCTGACCAGTCGTTCAGCGGTGACGGAAGCTGAGATCTACGAGCCGGCCGAGTGGATGCTTCTCCCTCTGTACCGACAGGTTCTCGCCTTGCACAGCATCGCTCATACGTTGCAGGCGCCCCTGATCGTGGCGGGGGAGGTACGGGGCACCTTGAACGTAGCCCGTACGTCGGACCAGGGCGCTTTCGCCGTGGGAGAGCTGGCCGTCGTGGAGGCACTTGGCCGTCTCTCCGGCCTGGCGATGGAAAGTGCCAGGATTGCCGAAGAGCTCGGCAGGCGACTCGCACGCGCCTCCGCGGCTCTCGACCTGATCGACGAGCCGGTGGTGTTGACCGACATCCGCACCGCCGAACGCACCGCGAACGCTGCGGCGCAGCGCATCATCGGCGGTCTCTCCGGCGGCCGGACGTTCGACGACCTCCTGGCCTGGTCACGCGACGGAGCGGCAAAGGCACCCGAGGGGACGATGCGTCCCTGCGAAGATCCAGAGACCGGTCTGAAGCTACGGTCGACGCAGCTTCCTGACGACGACATCCTCATCACAATCATGCACACCCCGGCTGAGGCACCTACCCATGCACGGGCATTGATTCAGGAGGCCCTGAGCCCGCGGGAGTACGAGATCGCGGACCTCGTGGCCTCGGGCTTGAGAGACGGGCAGATCGCCGAGCAGCTTTTCCTCAGTCACCACACAGTCAAGAAGTACTTGAAGAGCACCTACCGCAAGCTGTCACTGCGGTCACGCGTGGAGCTCACTCGTGCCATGCACGGCGGCGCCTGAACCGTCAATCGCCGATACGTCCGGCGGCGCCTGTCGGGCAGCGACAGCAGGCCCAAGGCCGGCCGCAGCAACGATGCTCCGAAACACGGCCGTCATCCCAAGCCGCTTCATGACCCATACGAACACGAGGCGGCGAGGTCTGTTCGCCCGTCTGCGCGGGCTCTGGATCGCACAGATCCGACCTCTAGGATCAGCCTGCTGCGGTGCCGCCGCGTCGCAGCAGGGCGGGCAGGCCAAGGCCGTTCTGGGTGAACAGTCCCTCGGAGGCGGCGAGTTCATCGGCCGCAGCCGAGTCCGATCCCGCTCGCAGGCCTCGCATGTACCGCACTATGGCCAACACGCGCGGGCTCTGGATCCTTGCCGCCACCTGCTCCGCGGCCCCCAGCGCGGCGGCGAACTGGGGGCTGTCCCGTGCGGCGAGGAGCACGACCCGCGCCCATGATTCCAAGGCCTCGGCATACAGGCCCACATCTGCCAGGCCGACTCCGGCATCCAGGTGGAGACGGATCGCTTCGGCCGATCTGCCGTCCGCATCGGCGAGGAGGGCCTTGCACTGGGCCACCTGCGCGGCCGGGGCGTCCAGCCACAGCATGGCATTCGACCGGGTCAACTCATCGACCATGTGCCGACCGGCATCGATGTGCCCGGCCAGCAGCGTCACCCGGGCCAACGCGGCCCTTGCCGGTACGGCGACCTCCGGCAGATCGAGTTCCTCCACCAGCCGCACCGCTTCGGCGAGCAGCACGGCGGCGCCGCGGAGATCGCCCCGGGCCTCGCGAGCCATCGCCCGCCGCAGCAGCGCTCGCTGTTGGGCCCACTTGTCCGCGCACCGACTGTAGTGTTCGGCTGCACTCAAAAAGGCCGCCTCAGCGTCGGCGACACGTCCGCGCGCCAGCATTCCCAGCCCACGCGCCACCGAGGGTGCGGCCATGGTCCACACATTGCCCGAGGACATCGCCAGCCGCCGCCCCTCCTCCAGGACCGCGTCCCCCTCTTCCCAGCGGCCGAGTCGGTGCAGCGCGTGCGCCCGGCCCACGTAGGCGAGCGACAGGTCCGCGATCCGGACGCTTTCATGCCCCCGGGCCGCGTGTTCGGCCTGTTCCCCAAAGCGCACGGCCTCCCCAAGGTGACCGAAAGCCGAACCCAGGTGTGCAGCCCACGCGAGGGCCCGCACTCGGATCCCCACGTCCTGTGCAGGCAATGCAAGCGATCTGGTGATCAGCTCCCAGTCCGCCGTACGGCCGCCGCGCATCCACGTCGTGTATCCGAGTGCACCGACCAACTGGTGGGCGACGTCACCGAGGCCGCGGTCCAGCGCACGCTGGAAGGCCGCACGGATGTTGCCCTCTTCCAGCATGAACGTGCGCACGGCCAGCGCCTGACCGGCTCCCACGAGTCGACGACTGCAAGAGGTCGCCAGAGAAACATAGACGTCCACCTGGGCATGTATGACGCGTTCGGTCCCACCTGTGGCCTCCAGCTTCCGGGCGGCATAGAGACGGACGGTCTCCAGCAGTCTGAACCGCTCCGGAAAGCCTTCCGCCGCCTCGGCCTGCACCATCGACTTGGCCGCCAGCCGTCCGAGCAGGGCCCGGACGTCGGTGTCGTCCTCGCCCAGATGAGTCCACAGTTTTCGCACCTGCTGGGGCAGAAACGATCCGCGGAACACCGACAGGCGGTCCAGAGCCTGTTGCTCGCGGCGGTCGAGCAGCTGGTAGCTCCAGCCGACCACCGATTCCAGAGTGCGGTGCCGGTCCGGGCCCCTTCCCGGGCCTCGGTCCAACTGCCGGAACCGATCGTCCAGCAGACGCTCCACGCCGGCCGGACCCAACGCTCCGGCACGTACCGCCGCCAGTTCTATCGCCAAGGGGATGCCGTCGAGTTGATGACAAACACGGCTGATGGTCCGTACGCCGGCGGCGTCGACGGTCAGACCCGGCTGTACCGCCTGCGCACGGTCGAGGAAGAGCCGGACGGCAGGCAGTGTGGCCAGAGCCACGACGTCGTCGAGGTCCGAGGGCACGGCCAGCGGCGCGACCGGATGAACGGCCTCACCGGGAACACTGAGCGGCTGCCTGCTGGTGGCAAGGATCGTGGTCCCCTCTGTGCCCGCGTTCAGCGCGGCAGAGAGTGCGGCGGCCTCGTCCGCGACGTGTTCACAGTTGTCCAGGACCACCAACACCCGACGACCCTTGAGCGCCTCGCACAGCGTCCGAATCGGACTGAGTCCTCGGCTGGCTGTCCCGCCCGGTAGCGTCGCGGCACTCAGCGAGCCGAGAACGGCCAAGGCCAGATCATAACCAGGCGCGTACGGCACAAGATCGACCACGACGACACCATGAGCCACCGCCGGTGCCCGGCGGTCGATCAACGCCCGCGACACCTCGAGCGCGAGCCTTGTCTTGCCCACGCCGCCCGGGCCGGTCAACGTGAGGATCCTGGTACGGCCGAGAATCTTCAGCGTCGCATCGACTTCCCCCTCGCGGCCGAGGAAGGACGTGGCGGGCCGGCCTATGTTCGTCGGCCTGGACGGCTTCGCTCCGGAGCCCGCCGCGTCCGTGTCCCGCAGGATGAGTCGCTCCATCTCCTGCAGGCGAGCCCCGGGCGCGAGCCCGTATCGGGCGTCCAGCACGCGCCGAGCCTCCTGGTAGACGGCCAGGGCATCGGCCTGCCGTTCCAGCCGGGACAGGGTCAGCATCCGTAGCGACCAGAACTCCTCGACCTGCGGATGCCGCCTCGTCAGCATCAACAGCTCTGCGGCAGCCGTGCCGTACGCCCCTTCGTCCACCTCCGCGGTCAGACACTCCTTGAGTGCCTGCAATCGCAGCTCAGCGAGGCGGTCGCTTTCCTCCGCGAGCGCAGGGACGTGCCGTACATCGGTATAGGCGGACTCGGACCGCCAATGCGCCAGCGCACGCCGATACGCCTCGGCCACGCCATCCACCCTGCTCCGCTGGCGCAGTCTCCTGGCCTCGGACAACGCGGTCTCGAACCGCGCCGAGTCGACGGCCTGGCCGGGAAGGTCGAGGAGGTAGCCGCCGGGCACCGCACACAACACGCCCGGGCCGAGCACGCGCCTCAACGACGACACCCGGGCCTGTACGGCGTTACGGACCCCGGGTTTGGTTGCCTCCTTTTCCGCCAGCCCCCATACCTGTCGCACGATCTCCGTGGTTGCCACAGGCCGCCCCACGGAGCGGGCAAGCAGCCCGACGAGACCTCGTGTCCGCCCTCCCGCGATCTCCAGCCGCCGGTCGCCCGCGTGGAGCTCCAGTGCTCCGAGGACTCGCACGTCGAAGGCGTCACTGTGCGGTTCACCTGCCTTCACGGCATCCTCCTGGTTCTGACGTCCCACAGGGAGCCGGAGCGCCCCGCGTCGCCACCCTCAGGACGTTGGAGAGGTCGCCCATCGCCGCATCATGTACCTCCTGTCACGGCTATGCCGGAACCGGTGGCGTTCACCCCACAGCTTTCCGATGCGCCGCCGCTATGGGGAGGCCTGGTCGCCTCAAGGTGTGAAGCCGCCTCACTGGTCGGCTCTCTCGGTCTCGGTCTCGGCCGCGGCGGAGACCTTGCGTTGATATGCGCGGAGTCCGAGGAAACCGGCAGCGAATCCACTGATGAGGCCGCTCAGAGCATGATTCAAAGCATTGGCCGTGGCGCTACTCGGCACACCGATCAGCGCATAGTTGATGAGGGCGCTCACTACGGCCCCCATCAGTCCGCCGGTGAGACCGCACATCAACGAGGCGCGCATTGCGGACGGCCGGTTGGTGGCCGGCAACGGTGTACTTGGCGTGGTCATTGTCGACTGCTCCTCTTGGTGGGAATCACATCTACTGGGCTGACTCAGTGGTCACTGATGCATTGATCAGGCGCCTAGGGTCAGCGCCTGTGGCGGACGGCTTTCGCCGGCCGTGCCGTCGGGCGAAGCACCTCAGATCTCGATCCTTGGTGATCGGTCCAGCCGGTCGTTATTTGTCCAGAAGGGCCGTGGGCGAGGATCGGGGTTGCCGTCGGCCCGCCGAGGCCAGTCCTTGGACGGCCTGGCAGTCGAGCAGGAGCGCGGGTACGTGGGCCGGACATGCGCTGGAGAGGAGGCTCATGCCGGTGACGTGGTGGGCTACTACGTCGCAGTGGGCGGCCCTTCGGCTGCTCGCGCCTCATGGCCGGGTTGACGACGATTGTCAGGGGTCCACACCGTCGGCAGTGTCACCCGGACGGGGACAATCGGTTCTTCTCTGCCTGAGCTCCTGCGACCTTGACGGCGGCCGTGGCAAAGTCCAGATGTGCGGCCAGCCGAGTCCAGGCTGATGGCCACCGGGATTCCTGGTGGATGGCCGTCTGACCAGTGGTG
>NZ_JBEXFB010000052.1:0-25404 GCF_040606575.1 Streptomyces sp. NPDC005402 | reverse complement strand
TCCAGTGGTTCTTCGGCGACCAGGGTGTCCGGTCGGGACGAGATCGCTCCGTCGCGGATGCGGATCACCTTGCGTCGTTCCGTGACTCGTCCCATATGTGTCTCAGTCCCGGTTCTGTACGTTCTGGTAGCCGAAACGGCCCTTGCTGCGGAGGCTTCCGTGGGTCACCGGTTCGTCGAGCGGGGTGGTGACTTCACGGTCTCATTGTCCTGCACATGGAGCGTGAGGCCGCAGCCCGCTCCGCAGTGCGCGCACACCGTGCCGGTGCGGGTCCGTGACTCCTCGTCCCAGGTACCCGCCGCCGCATATCGAACTCCGACCTGAACGAGAGCCCGGGTCGGCATACATCGATGCAGTCTCCGCGGTCCACGCAGTAGACGCAGGCCAAGTCGGTGAGCGGCCCGTCGTGCCGTCGTGCCGCACGGCGACCCGGACGCCGGCGCCCAGGCCGGAGACGGCGATGGCAGGGGGCGGCGTCGCCCCCCGCCGCCGCAGACGTCCAGGCACCGGAGGCAGGGGCCGCACTTACCGTAGTCGCGCACATGCACACCGTTGTCCACGCACACCGTTGTCGACCTTCGGCGGCCATGAACCGATCGACCTTGACGACGCCGGGACGGCAGGTGCTTCCCTTGGTCTCCGGCCGGTTCGACCGTTCGTCGCGTCCGGGATACCGCTCATCGCATACGGTCGACGCGCCGCCTTTTCAACCAACCTGATTCTTCCTACCGTTCGGGATCATGAGTCCCCCTGTCGCGCCCCCGGGCTGGAGCCGCTGGCTCGTCCCCCCGGCCGCTCTCTCGGTCCATCTCTCCATCGGACAGGCGTATGCCTGGTCCGTGTTCAAGCCGCCGCTCGAGTCCGCGCTCGGTCTCAGCGGTACGCAGAGCGCACTGCCCTTCCAGCTCGGCATCGTGATGCTCGGCCTGTCCGCCGCGTTCGGCGGCACGCTGGTGGAGCGCAACGGGCCGCGCTGGGCGATGACGGTGGCGCTGATCTGCTTCTCGTCCGGCTTCCTGCTCTCCGCGCTGGGGGCGGCCACCGAGCAGTACTGGCTGATTGTCCTCGGCTACGGCTTCGTCGGCGGCATAGGCCTCGGGATCGGCTACATCTCGCCGGTCTCCACCCTGATCAAGTGGTTCCCCGACCGACCCGGCATGGCCACCGGCATCGCCATCATGGGCTTCGGCGGCGGCGCGCTCATCGCCTCGCCCTGGTCGGCGCAGATGCTGGAGTCCTTCGGCTCCGACAGCTCCGGTATCGCGCTCGCGTTCCTGGTGCACGGGCTGTCGTACGCCGCCTTCATGCTCCTCGGTGTGCTGCTGGTGCGCGTGCCGCGCAGCGAGAAGCCGGTCGAGAGCGCGCCCAGTGCCCTCGACGGCCCCCAGGTCTCGGCGCGCAACGCCGTGCGCACGCCTCAGTTCTGGTGTCTGTGGGTCGTGCTCTGCATGAACGTGACCGCGGGCATCGGCATCCTGGAGAAGGCCGCCCCGATGATCACCGACTTCTTCAAGGGCACGTCGACCCCGGTCTCGGTGTCGGCCGCGGCCGGCTTCGTCGCGCTGCTGTCGGCCGCCAACATGGCGGGCCGCATCGGCTGGTCGTCGACGTCCGACCTGATCGGACGGAAGAACATCTACCGCGTCTACCTGGGCGTGGGCGCGGTGATGTACGGGCTCATCGCCCTGTTCGGCGACTCCTCCAAGCCGCTGTTCATCCTGTGCGCGCTCGTCATCCTGTCCTTCTACGGGGGCGGTTTCGCGACGATCCCCGCGTACCTGAAGGACCTCTTCGGGGCCTACCAGGTCGGCGCCATCCACGGCCGGCTGCTGACCGCCTGGTCCACGGCCGGTGTCCTCGGGCCGCTGATCGTGAACTGGATCGCCGACCGGCAGGAGGACGCGGGCAAGAGCGGCGCCGCTCTCTACGGCATGTCGTTCGTGATCATGATTGGGCTGCTCGTCGTCGGGTTCGTCGCCAACGAGCTGGTCCGCCCCGTCAGTGCCCGCCACCACATTCCCGCACCGAGGGAGGCCGCCGATGTCACAGCCCGACAGCAGCCAGAGTCCGCCTGACCGGCGTCCGCTGATCGCCCTCGCCTGGGTGTGGGTGGGCGCACCGCTCGCGTACGGGCTCTACGAGCTCGTGCAGAAGGCCACCCAGTTGTTCACCAAGTGACTGTTCGGCAGGTGTTCGGGCGTCCGAGGGGTGAGGGAAGCCGACAACTCGGGCGCCCGTTTCCTGTGGCCTTACGTGCCCGCGTACCCGTGAGTCACTGATCAGACTGGAGGATCCCTACCCAAGGCAACGAGGGGGACCCTCCATGAACGGCTCGCGGATCGCCGCAGTCGGCCACTACCAGCCCGCCAAGGTGCTCACGAACGAGGAGCTGGCGGGCCTGGTCGACACCAGCGACGAGTGGATCAGGTCCCGGGTGGGGATCCGGACCCGCCACATCGCCGGTCCCGACGAGCCGGTCGACGAGCTCGCCTCGCACGCCGCCGCCAAGGCGCTGGCCTCGGCCGGGCTCACCCCCGCCGACATCGACCTGGTCCTGGTCGCCACCTCGACCGCCGTCGACCGGTCCCCGAACATGGCCGCCCGGGTCGCCGCCCGGCTCGGCATCCCCTCGCCCGCCGCGATGGACGTCAACGTGGTGTGCGCCGGGTTCACCCACGCGCTGGCCACCGCCGACCACACCGTCCGGGCCGGTGCGGCGACCCGGGCGCTGGTGATCGGCGCCGACAAGATGTCCGCGGTGACCGACTGGAGCGACCGCACCACCTGCGTGCTGGTCGGCGACGGGGCGGGCGCGGCGGTCGTCGAGGGGGCCGAGGTGCCCGGCATCTCGCCCGTGCTGTGGGGATCGGTGCCCGAGATGGGGCACGCCGTGCGGATCGAGGGCGAGCCGGCGCGGTTCGCGCAGGAGGGGCAGAGCGTCTACCGCTGGGCGACCACGAAGCTTCCGGCACTGGCCCGGCAGGCCTGCGAACGCGCGGGGCTCACCCCCAGCGACCTCTCCGCGGTCGTCCTGCACCAGGCGAACCTGCGGATCATCGAGCCGCTCGCGCAGAAGATCGGCGCGGTCAACGCCGTGGTGGCCCGCGATGTGACGGAGTCCGGCAACACCTCGGCGGCCAGCATCCCGCTCGCGTTCTCCAAACTGGTCGAGCAGGGCGAGATCTCGACCGGGGACCCGGTGCTGCTGTTCGGGTTCGGCGGGAACCTGTCCTACGCCGGTCAGGTCGTCCGCTGTCCGTGACGTGCGGGATGTCGTCCGCGGTCCGTGAGGTGCGGGAGTGACCAGGTCGACGCGCGGTTTACCTGTTCTCGCAACGCCGTAGACTGTAGACAAAACGCAATGGACATGTCCGCCCGGCCGAGGAGGGGGACCGCGATGTTGTCGACAGGACTGCCACAGGGATCCGTGCCGAAACTCGAACGTCCCGGCCCGTTGCGGGATCGCGTGTACGAGGCGCTGCTGGAACTCATCACGACGCGTGCGTTGCAGCCGGGTCAGCATCTTGTGGAGAGCGAGCTGGCCGGGCACCTCGGGGTGTCCCGGCAGCCGGTGCGTGAGGCGTTGCAGCGGTTGAACACCGAGGGGTGGGTGGATCTGCGGCCCGCTCAGGGCGCGTTCGTGCACGAGCCCACGGACGAGGAGGCCGACCAACTCCTCACCGTACGCACCCTGTTGGAGGCCGAGGCGGCCCGGCTCGCCGCCGCGAACGCGGGCAGCGCCGGAATCGCAGCCCTGGAGGCGCTCTGTGCGGAGGGCGAGAAGGCCGTCGACGCCGACGACGTGGACACCGCGGTCGCCTTGAACGCCCGCTTCCACGCGAAGATCATGGAGCTGGCCGGCAACGCGGTCCTCGCGGAGCTGGCGGGGCAGGTGGACCGCCGGGTGCGCTGGTACTACACACCGATCGCCCGGCAGCGCGGCCACCAGTCCTGGATCGAGCACCGGGCCCTGATCACGGCGATCGCCGACCGGGACCAGCGACGCGCCACCGAGCTGATGCGGGAGCACACCGAGCACACGCGGACGTCGTATCACGCTCGTCAGCGGTCCTAGTCATGTGGTCCCGAGTGGGGTCGTCGGTCCTGGGGCGCGTGCACGGGCGCTGATCGCGGCGATCGCCGGCCGGGATCAGGGGCGGGTGACTGAGCCGATGCGGGAGCACACGGAGCACGCGCGGACGTCGTATCCCGCCCGCCTGCGGGCCTGGTCACGGCGCCCGCCGGCGCAGCCGACAGCTCTGGATCGAGCACCCGGTCCTGATCGTCGCGATCGCGAGTCACCTAGGTCACCGGTGCCCGCCGACAGACCGGAGAGCCGCGCCATGCGGCGCACACCCCGCGGCCCGCGCGGCCCGCGCTTCCGCGAGGATGTGCGCTGGCCGCCGTAGCCAGGCATCAGGAACAGTCCTCTTACGCCTTCCAGCGCGCCCCGCGCTCTCGCGGGCCGGTTCAGATCTCGCGCCACGGCCGCCACGCCCGCCGGTAATCCCTCGCGCCGCCCGGAACGGCTGAGCGCCCGCGCCCACTCGCCGGACTCCGCCGGGGCACGCACGAGTTCGGCTCCCATGCCCCCGCCGAACCCGTGCCAGAAACATGTGCTCTCCTCCGTCAGGCCCATCCTGCGGGGCCGCGCGCCAAGACACCAGGGTGCTGCACGTCTTTGTCCTGCGAGTGGAGAAAGTCGGCAGCAATCTGTGCACAGCTTCTTCCCAGGTTCGGCAGCCGCTGCTACGTTCCCCTCGAAAGCACGGCAACCGGTGGCCGAATGAGGCGGGGAGGGGCCTGTGAGACGCATGACGGCACGACCCGCGAACGCGCATCAGGCCCGGCTGCTCAAGCTGTTGCGCGACGGAGGACCCAACTCCCGTGCGCAACTGGGCGATCAGGTCGACCTGTCACGGTCCAAGCTGGCCGTGGAGGTGGACCGACTGCTGGAGACGGGCCTGATCGTGGCCGACGGACTCGCCGCCTCCCGCGGCGGGCGCCGTTCCCACAACATCCGGCTCGCCCCCAACCTGCGGTTCCTCGGCGTGGACATCGGTGCGACCTCGATCGACGTCGCCGTCACCAACGCCGAACTGGAGATCCTCGGACATCTCAACCAGCCCATGGACGTACGCGAGGGCCCGGTCGCGGTCTTCGAGCAAGTCCTGTCCATGGCCGCGAAGTTGAGGGCCTCGGGGCTCGCGGAGGGTTTCGACGGCGCCGGCATCGGCGTCCCGGGACCGGTCCGCTTTCCCGAGGGCGTACCGGTGGCTCCGCCGATCATGCCGGGCTGGGACGGCTTCCCCGTACGGGAGGCGCTCAGCCAGGAACTCGGCTGCCCGGTCATGGTCGACAACGACGTGAACCTGATGGCGATGGGGGAGATGCACGCGGGCGTCGCACGCTCCGTGGGCGACTTCCTCTGCGTCAAGATCGGCACCGGTATCGGCTGCGGCATCGTCGCCGGCGGTGAGGTCCACCGCGGGGTGACGGGCAGCGCGGGCGACATCGGGCACATCCAGGCCGTGCCCGACGGCCGCCCGTGCGCCTGCGGCAACCGGGGCTGTCTGGAAGCCCACTTCAGCGGGGCCGCCCTCGCCCGGGACGCCGTCGAGGCGGTCGAGCAGGGGCGTTCCGAGGAACTCGCCGCACGGCACACGGCGAACGGCGGCCTGACCGCGGTCGACGTCGCCGCCGCCGCTGCCGCCGGCGACCCCACCGCTCTCGATCTGATCCGTGAGGGCGGCAACCGCACCGGCCAGGTCATCGCCGGACTGGTCAGCTTCTTCAACCCGGGCCTGGTGGTGATCGGCGGCGGAGTGACCGGCCTCGGCCACACCCTGCTCGCCGCGATCCGCACCCAGGTCTACCGCCAGTCGCTGCCGTTGGCGACCGGCAACCTGCCCATCGTTCTGGGGGAGTTGGGCCCCACCGCCGGAGTCATCGGCGCGGCCCGGCTCATCAGCGACCACCTGTTCTCACCCGCGTAACTCTCGAGCGCCGCACCAGAAGTCACCCCACCCGTACAGCGCCCCGCTCTGCCCTGCCTGAAAACAGCCGCCCCGCGAGGGGACCGCCCTGAAACCGGCCGCACGCCCGCCAAGGGGACCTCATGGCACCAGAACCACCGCTTCTCAGCATGTCCGGCATCACCAAGACGTTCCCCGGAGTCCGGGCCCTCGACGGCGTCGACCTCGACGTCCAGGCCGGTGAAGTGCACTGTCTGCTCGGCCAGAACGGAGCCGGGAAGTCCACCCTCATCAAGGTGCTGGCGGGCGCCCACCAGCCCGACACCGGCCGCCTGCGCTGGCGCGGCGAGGAGGTCACCCTCCGCTCACCGATCGCCGCCATGCGCCTCGGCATCGCCACCATCTACCAGGAACTCGACCTGGTGGAGCACCTGTCCGTCGCCGAGAACGTCCACCTCGGCCATGAACCCACGGCGGCCGGGTTCGTCGTACGGGGCAAGGCGGCCCGTCGGTCGACGGCCGCGCTGCTACGGCGACTCGGGCATCCGGAGATCGATCCGGCCCGCCTGGTCGGGGAGTTGTCCGCGGCGCAGCAGCAGATCGTGTCCATGGCGCGGGCCCTGTCCCACGACGTACGGCTGATCGTGATGGACGAGCCGTCCGCCGCGCTCGACCCGGACGAGGTCGACAACCTCTTCCGGATCGTCGGCGACCTCACCGCCGAGGGCGTCGCCGTCGTCTACATCTCCCACCGCCTGGAGGAGATCCGGCGGATCGGGGACCGGGTGACGGTCCTCAAGGACGGCCGGGCCGTCGCCGTCGGACTGCCCGCCAAGTCGACGCCGACGCGCGAGGTCGTGGCGCTGATGACGGGCCGGAACGTCGAGTACGTCTTTCCGGAGCGGCCGACGGCTCCCGCGCAGGGCGAGAGGCCGCTACTGGAAGTCCAAGGGCTCGCGCGGCAGGGCGAGTTCGAGCCCCTCGACCTCGTGGTCCACCCCGGGGAGATCGTCGGCCTCGCCGGACTCGTCGGCTCGGGGCGCTCCGAGATCCTGGAGACGGTCTACGGCGCCCGCAAGCCCACCGCCGGTCAAGTCGTCGTGGACGGGCAGGCGTTGAAGCCCGGCAGTGTCCGTGCCGCCGTCCGCGCCGGGATCGGACTCGCTCCCGAGGAACGCAAGGCGCAGGCCCTGCTGATGCTGGAGTCGGTCACCCGCAACGTCTCCGTCTCCTCCATGTCCCGCTTCTCCCGGGCCGGTTGGATCGACCGGGGAGCCGAACTCGGCGCGGCCCGGGCGGCGACCCGCGAACTCTCCCTGCGGCCCGACAACCCCTCCGTGCCGATCCGCACCCTGTCCGGCGGCAACCAGCAAAAGGCCGTCCTGGCCCGCTGGCTGCTGCGCGGCTGCCGCGTCCTGCTGCTCGACGAACCCACCCGGGGAGTCGACGTCGGCGCCCGCGCCGAGCTGTACGCGGTCGTGCGGCGACTGGCCGACGAGGGGCTGGCCGTGCTGCTGGTCTCCAGCGAGGTCCCCGAGGTGCTCGGCCTCGCCGACCGGGTCCTGGTGCTCCGCGAGGGCCGTGTCGTGCACCGGGCGCCCGCCCGTGAGCTCGACGAACACCGTGTACTCGACCTCGTCATGGAAGGAAGCCCGGCGTCATGACGCAGCATGTGTCCCCGCCCAGGGGAAGCGCCGACAAAGTTCCTCCGGTGAGCGAACCGTTCGCCTGGCGAGGGATGTTCGCCCACGCCGACGTCCGCACCCTCTCCCTCCTCGGCGTGCTCGCCGTACTCGTCCTCATCGGCGGTATCACCAAGCCCGACGAGTTCCTCGACACCCGCAACCTCCAACTCGTCCTCACCCAGGCGTCGGTGATCGGTGTCGTCACCGTCGGTATGACCTTCGTCATCACCTCCGGCGGCATCGACCTCTCCGTCGGCGCGATCGTCGCCCTCGCCTCGGTGTGGGCCACCACCGTCGCCACCCAGGAGTACGGCTTCGCGGGCATCCTCTTCACCGCGGTGATCGTCGGAGTCGGCTGCGGCCTGGTCAACGGTCTGCTCATCGCGTACGGCGGGATGGTCCCGTTCATCGCCACGCTCGCCATGCTCGCCTCGGCCCGCGGACTCGCCCTGCAGATCACCGACGGCAGGACGCAGATCGTCTCGATCAACAGCGTGCTGGATCTCGGCGAGCGCGACGCGTATGTGCTCGGCATCCCTCCGCTGGTCCTCGTCTTCGCGGTCGTGACGATCATCGGCTGGCTGGTGCTGAACCGCACCACCTTCGGCCGGCGCACGGTCGCCGTCGGCGGCAACGCCGAGGCCGCCCGCCTCGCCGGCATCGACGTCCGCCGTCAGCGCCTCTACCTGTACCTGCTGTCCGGACTGTGCTGCGGCATCGCCGCCTTCCTGCTGATCATCCTGTCCGGCTCCGGCCAGAACACCAACGGCAACCTCTACGAGCTCGACGCCATCGCCGCCGCGATCATCGGCGGAACCCTGCTCAGCGGGGGCCGCGGCACCATCACCGGCTCCGTGCTCGGCGTCCTGATCTTCACCACGATCACCAACATCTTCGCCCTGAACAACCTGCAGAGCGACGTCCAGCAGATCGCCAAGGGCGCGATCATCGTCGCCGCCGTGCTGGTCCAGCGCCGTACCGCAAGCACGACCTGAGGAAAGGGTTCACCGCCATGCCACAGCACACGAGCCGCTTCACCAGTCGCAGAGGGCTGCTCTTCGGGACCGCCGCCGTCGGGGCCGGTGCCCTCCTCGCAGGTTGCACCAGCAACGACTCCAGCGACGACGAGCCGGCCGCGAACGACCAGCCCGCGGCCTCCGACTCGCCCGGCAAGCCGGTCACCATCGGCTTCGCCGGACCGCAGGCCGACCACGGCTGGCTCAACGCGATCAACGACAACGCCAAGAACCGGGCGAAGAAGTACTCCGACGTCACCCTGGAGATCACCGAGGGCTCCAACGACACCGCCCAGCAGATCGGCCAGATAGAGACCCTGATCAACAAGAAGGTCGACGTGCTGGTCGTCCTGCCCGCCGACGGCAAGGCCCTCACCCAGGTCGGCCTCAAGGCGATGCGCGCCGGGATCCCGGTCGTGAACCTGGACCGGATCTTCAACACCCCGCAGGCGTACCGCTGTTGGATAGGCGGCGACAACTACGGCATGGGGCTCAACGCCGGCCATTACATCGGCGAGAAGCTCAAGGGGAAGTCGAACGCCAAGGTCATCGAACTGGCCGGACTCGACAACCTGGAACTCACCAAGCAGCGCACCAAGGGCTTCGACGACGCCCTGAAGAACTACCCCAACGTCAGGAAGGTGGCCCGCCAGGCCGCCGAGTTCACGGTGGAGTCCGGGCAGGCCAAGATGGCCCAGCTCCTCCAGGCCCAGTCGAGCTTCGACGCGGTGTGGAACCACGACGACGACCAGGGCGTGGGCGCGCTGCGCGCCATCGACCAGGCCGGCCGCGACGACTTCCTGATGGTCGGCGGCGCGGGCGCCCTGTCCGCCTTCCAGGCCATCAAGCAGGACAACGGCGTTCTCAAGGCGACCGTCCTCTACCCGCCGACCATGGCCGCCTCCGCGATCGACCTCGCCCGCGCCCTCGGCCAGTCCAAGGGCATCAGCGGCCTCGCCGAGTTCGAGATCCCGGCCTCGCTCACCCTCTACTCGGCCGTCGTCGACAAGACCAACGTCGACCAGTACATGTCCACCGGCTTCAAGTGAGGCGTCCCGACACGGGACCTGTCTTACCGACCGGGTCGGCCGCGAGCAGCGGTGCGCCACGGCCGGGCCGACCCGAGGGGCAGGTCCCAGGAGCCCGGTTCGTCGACGGACCGGGCTGCACCCCCCACCGCGCCACGACGACGAGGAGGACATCGCGCATGGCACAGCCGCAGCAGTCAGAAGAGGCCGAGGTGCCGCCGCTCCGGGTCGGCATGGTCGGCTACGCCTTCATGGGCGCCGCCCACTCCCAGGGCTGGCGGACCGTCGGACGCGTCTTCGACCTGCCCCGCCGCCCGGTGCTCGCCGCGATCTGCGGACGGGACGCGGACGCCGTGCGCCGGGCCGCCGACCGGCACGGCTGGGCGGCCACCGAGACCGACTGGCGGGCCCTGATCGAGCGGGACGACGTCGACCTCGTCGACATCTGCACCCCCGGCGACAGCCATGCCGAGATCGCCGTCGCCGCGCTCGCCGCCGGCAAGCACGTGCTGTGCGAGAAACCCCTCGCCAACACCGTCGAGGAGGCCCAGGTGATGACCCGGGCCGCCGAAGAGGCCCTCGGGCGGGGCCGGTTCGCGATGGTCGGCTTCAACTACCGCAGGGTGCCCGCCACCGCGCTGGCCCGCCGGATGGTGGCAGAGGGCCGACTCGGCAAGCTGCGGCACCTCCGGGTGACCTACCTTCAGGACTGGCTCGTGGACCCGGAGTTCCCGCTCACCTGGCGGCTGCGCCGGGAGCAGGCAGGGTCGGGCTCGCTCGGCGACCTCGGCGCGCACATCATCGACCTCGCGCAGTACCTGGCGGGAGAGCCCCTGGCCGGAGTCTCCGCCCTGACCGAGACCTTCGTACGGGAACGGCCCCTGGCCGGCGGTGCCGTCAAGGGCCTGTCCGCCGTCTCCGGGACCGGCACCGGCCAGGTCACCGTCGACGACGCGGCCCTGTTCACCGGCCGCCTCACCTCAGGCGCCCTCGCCTCCTTCGAGGCCACCCGGTACGCCACCGGCCGCAAGAACTCCCTGCGCATCGAACTCAACGGCGAGCGCGGCTCGTTGGCCTTCGACCTGGAACGCCTCAACGAACTCTCCTACCACGACGCCACGGAACCCGGAACGCACGCCGGCTTCCGCCGCATCCTCGTCACCGAGCCCGACCACCCCTACCTGGACGCCTGGTGGCCGCCGGGCCACGGCCTCGGCTACGAGCACACCTTCGTCCACCAGGCCCGCGACCTCGTCCACGCGATCGCCGAGGGCCGCCGCCCCGAACCCTCCTTCGCCGACGGACTCCAGGTCCAGCGCGTCCTCGCGGCCGTGGAGGAGAGCGCCGAGAAGAACTCCGTCTACACCCCGATAGCCGTCTGAGGAGGCTCCGGAAAATGCCGCGTCAGTTCACGCTCTTCACCGGCCAGTGGGCCGACCTCCCCCTCGAAGAGGTCTGCCGCCTCGCCCGCGACTTCGGTTACGACGGACTCGAACTCGCCTGCTGGGGAGACCACTTCGAGGTCGACAAGGCGCTCGCGGACCCCTCGTATCTGGACTCCCGGCACGCGCTGCTCGACAAGTACGGCCTCAAGTGCTGGGCCGTCTCCAACCACCTGGTCGGCCAGGCCGTCTGCGACGCCATCATCGACGAACGCCACCAGGCCATCCTGCCGGGCGAGGTGTGGGCCGACGGCGACCCGGAAGGCGTCCGGCAACGGGCCGCGAACCGGATGAAGGACACCGCGCGGGCCGCCCGGGCCTTCGGCGTCGACACCGTCATCGGCTTCACCGGCTCCGCCATCTGGCACCTGGTCGCCATGTTCCCGCCCGCCCCCGAGTCCATGATCGACCGCGGCTACGAGGACTTCGCCGAGCGCTGGAACCCGATCCTCGACGTCTTCGACGCGGAGGGCGTGCGGTTCGCGCACGAGGTCCACCCGAGCGAGATCGCCTACGACTACTGGACAACGCACCGCGCCCTGGAGGCGGTTGGCGGGCGCCCTGCCTTCGGCCTCAACTTCGACCCCTCCCACTTCGTGTGGCAGGACCTCGACCCGGTCGGCTTCCTGTGGGACTTCCGCGACCGGATCTACCACGTCGACTGCAAGGAAGCCCGCAAGCGCCTCGACGGCCGCAACGGCCGCCTCGGCTCCCACCTGCCCTGGGGCGACCCGCGCCGCGGCTGGGACTTCGTCTCCGCGGGCCACGGCGACGTGCCCTGGGAGGACGTGTTCCGCATGCTGCGCTCCATCGACTACCAGGGCCCGATCTCGGTCGAGTGGGAGGACGCCGGCATGGACCGACTCCAGGGCGCCCCCGAGGCACTGAACCGACTGAAGGCATACGACTTCGAGCCGCCGTCGGCCTCGTTCGACGCGGCGTTCGGCAACTGACCTTCCTCTCACTCCCCGGGATGACGGCGCATCCCGGCGTACCCGCACCCACCCGTACGACCGGCCCCTTTCTGGAGGCATCCGTGCACGGGAAAGACCGCACCACCCCTACCGACAGAATCGAGACCCACAGACGACGCGCCCCATGGCGCAGAGCGGCGGCCCTGCTCACCGGCTTCCTGCTGGCAGGCGCCTCCCTCACCCTCGCCGCTCCCCAGGCAGGCGCAGCCGTCGCCGAGCCGGGAGCCGGATCGGCGAGCGGATCTCAGACGGCCGCCGCCGAGGACTTCCAGCAGGTCACCCTCGCCAAGGGCGAACCTGAGGTCGGCGAGCCCATGTCGCTCGCCGTCCTCCCGGACCGCTCGGTCCTGCACACCTCACGCGACGGCGAACTGCGCATCACCGACGCGGCCGGCACCACCCGCCTCGCCGGCAAGCTCGACGTCTACTCCCACGACGAGGAAGGTCTCCAAGGCGTCGGAGTGGACGCGCAGTTCACCACCAACCGCTTCATCTACCTGTACTACGCGCCCCCGTTGAACACCCCGGCGGGCGACGCCCCCGAGACCGGCACCGCGGCCGACTTCGCTCCCTTCGACGGCGTCAACCGGCTCTCCCGGTTCGTCCTGAAGACCGACGGCACCCTCGACGCCGCCAGCGAGAAGAAGATCATCGACATCCCCGCCACCCGCGGCATCTGCTGCCACGTCGGCGGCGACATCGACTTCGACGCCGCCGGCAACCTCTACCTGTCGACGGGCGACGACTCCAACCCCTTCCAGTCCGACGGGTTCACCCCCATCGACGAACGCGCGAACCGCAACCCGGCCTTCGACGCCCAGCGCACCGCCGGCAACACCAACGACCTGCGCGGCAAGATCCTGCGCATCAAGGTCAACGCCGACGGCACGTACGCCATCCCCGACGGCAACCTCTTCGCCCCCGGCACGGACAGGACGCGGCCCGAGATCTACGCCATGGGCTTCCGCAACCCGTTCCGCTTCAGCGTCGACAAACAGACCGGGATCGTCTACGTCGGCGACTACGGCCCCGACGCCGGCGCCGCGGACCCGGCCCGAGGCCCCGCCGGCCAGGTCGAGTTCGCCCGCGTGACCGGCCCCGGCAACTTCGGATGGCCGTACTGCACGGGCGACAACGACGCCTACGTCGACTACGACTTCGCGACCGGCACCTCGGGAGCCGCCTTCGACTGCGCCGCCCCGAAGAACAACTCCCCGCACAACACCGGCCTCACCGACCTTCCCCCGGCGCAGGCCGCCTGGATCCCCTACGACGGCGGCTCCGTACCGGAGTTCGGCACCGGCTCCGAGTCCCCGATGGGCGGCCCGGTCTACCACTACGACCCCGCACTCGACTCACCCGTGAAGTTCCCCGAGGCCTACGACGGCGACTTCTTCGCCGGGGAGTTCGGCCGCCGCTGGATCAAGCGCATCACCAGCGACGACAACGGGACCGTCCAGTCGATCAACGACATCCCCTGGACCGGCACCCAGGTGATGGACATGGCCTTCGGACCCGACGGCGCACTGTACGTCCTCGACTACGGCGTCTCTTGGTTCGGCGGCGACGAGAACTCCGCCCTGTACCGCATCGAGAACGCCACCGACGGCCACTCACCGGTCGCCCAGGCGTCCGCCGACCGTACGTCGGGACAGGCGCCGCTGCGGGTGCGGTTCTCCTCCGAGGGCACCAGCGACCAGGACGGCGACGCCCTCACCTACAGCTGGGACTTCGGCGACGGCGCCACGTCCACGGCGGCGAACCCGACCCACAGGTACAAGAAGAACGGCACCTATACCGCGACCCTGACCGCGAAGGACGCGAGCGGCCGCACCGGCAGCGCCAGCGTGCAGATCGTCGTCGGCAACACCGCGCCCAAGGTGACCCTCGAACTCCCGCAGGACGGGCAGCTGTTCAGCTTCGGTGACGCCATCCCGTTCAAGGTGCGGGTGAGCGACCCCGAGGACGGCAAGTCCATCGACTGCGCCAAGGTCAAGGTCACCTTCGTCCTCGGCCACGACAGCCACGGCCACCCCGTCACCTCCGCCAACGGCTGCACCGGCACCCTCCAGACCAGCGCCGACGGCGGCCACGACGAGGACGCCAACATCTTCGGCGTGATGGACGCCGAGTACACCGACAACGGTGGCGGCGGCCAGGCCCCGCTGACCACCCACGACCAGAGCGTCCTGCAGCCCAGGCACCGCCAGGCCGAGCACTTCGGCAACAGCTCGGGCGTCTCCGTCATCGCCAAGGACACGGCACACGGCGGCAACACCGTCGGCGACATCAACAACGGCGACTGGATCTCCTTCACGCCGTACGTCCTGAGCAACGCCAAGTCTCTCTCCGCACGCGTCTCTTCGGGCGGCACCGGCGGCACGCTGGAGATCCGCGCGGGGTCCGCGACCGGCACCCTGCTCGGCAAGGCGACCGTACCGGTGACCGGCGGCTGGGAGACCTTCCAGGACGTCACCGCCACCCTGTCCCGCGCCCCGAGGGGCACCACCACGCTCTACCTGGTCTTCAAGGGGAGCGGCACCGGCGCCCTGTTCGACGTGGACGACTTCACCTTCACGACCGGCTGAGAGGAGGGGCTCGTATGAACACAACCGGACGCTGGACAACGGCAGTTGTGGGAGCCGCCCTGCTCCTCGGCTGTGTCTCCCAACCCGCGGTGTCCCACTCCGCGGACACCGCACGGGTGCTGGTCTTCTCCAAGACGGCCGGCTTCCGGCACGACTCCATCCCCGAAGGGGTCGCGGCGGTACGGGAACTGGGCGCGAGCGCCGGGTTCTCGGTCGACGCCACGGAGGACGCGGCCGCGTTCACGGCACGCAACCTGCGCCGCTACGACGCCGTCGTCTTCCTCTCCACCACCGGAGACGTCCTCGACCCCGCCGGGCAGCGGGCGTTCGAGGGCTACATCCGGCACGGCGGCGGATACGTCGGCATCCACGCGGCCGCCGACACCGAGTACGACTGGGCGTTCTACGGCGGTCTCGCCGGCGCCTACTTCCAGTCGCACCCGGCGATCCAGCCGGCCACGGTGGTCGTCGAGGACCGGTCCCACCCCTCCACGTCGGAGCTGTCCCCGACGTGGAACCGCACCGACGAGTGGTACAACTACCGCTCCGATCCCCGCGACCGGGTCCACGTCCTGGCCTCCCTCGACGAGTCGTCGTACACCGGCGGCACGATGAACGGCGACCATCCGATCGCCTGGTGCCAGGACTACCAGGGCGGCCGCGCCTTCTACACCGGCTTCGGCCACACCAAGGAGTCGTACGCGGATCCGGCATTCCGTAGCCACCTGCTGGGCGGGATCCGGTATGCGACCGGCGAGGCACAGGCCGACTGCCGGCCCGAGAACGGCTACCGCCCGCTCTTCGACGGCACCGCCGAGTCGCTCGCCGACTGGAAACAGGCGGGCCCGGGCTCCTTCACCCGCTCCGACGACGGCACCCTCACGTCGTCCGGCGGCATGGGGATGCTCTGGTACGCCGGTTCCGGGCAGGGCTTCGGGTCGTACTCCCTGAAGCTCGACTGGAAGATGGCGAGCGCCTCGGGAGACGACAACTCCGGTGTGTTCGTGGGCTTCCCGCCTTCGGACGACCCGTGGTCCGCCGTCGACAACGGCTACGAGATCCAGATCGACGCCACCGACGTACCCGAGAAGACGACAGGGTCGGTCTACGGCTTCCGGTCCGCAGACCTCAACAAGCGCGATCGTGCGCTGAACCCGCCGGGGGAGTGGAACACGTACGAGATCCGCGTGGAGGGCGAACGCCTCCGCGTCTGGCTCAACGGCGTGAAGATCAACGATTTCACCAACACCGATCCGGCCCGGAGCCTGCGTGACGGGCATGTCGGTATCCAGAACCACGGAGCCGACGACCAGGTGTCCTTCCGAGACATCCGGATCAAGGAACTGCCCGCGAAGGCCTCGCCGGCCGTGGCTTCGCAGGGCGACTGAGCGACGGCGGGCGAGGGACGCCGGACCCCCGCCCGCCGTCTTCATCCCTTCTTCGCAGGGTCTGCGCACCACGTGTTCGACAAGGAGGCTGCCATGTCCGCGTCCGATTCCGTACCGCGCGTCGGCGTCTGGCTGATCGGGGCCCGCGGTTCCGTCGCCACGACGGTCGTCGCGGGCTGTGCCGCCATGACCGCGGGCCTGCACCCGCCGACGGGCCTGATCACCGAGACCCCGCCCTTCGCCGAGAGCGGCCTGCCCGCCCTGTCCTCCCTGGTCTTCGGCGGCCACGACACGCTGGACTGCCCCCTGCCCAAACGAGCGGAGGCCCTGGCGGCGGGCGGCGTCGTGCCCCACGGCCTGCCGGCCGCGGTGAGCGCCGAACTCGCCGCCGCCGAACGGGAGATCAGGCCGGGCGGCCCCCTCCCCGGCGACACAAGGACCGAGGAGGACCTGATCACCGCCTTCGCCGCGGACATCCGGTCCTTCGTACGACGGTGCCGGCTGACGCGCGCGGTGGTGGTGAACGTGGCCTCCACCGAGCCCGCACCCATCGGCGACGCCCTGCCCCCGAGCTCCCTCTACGCGGCGGCGGCCCTGCGGGCAGGCTGCGCGTATGTGAACTTCACGCCCTCCACGGGACTGCACCACCCCGCTCTCGCCGGACCGGCCGCGTCCTCGGGCCTGCCTCACGCGGGCCGTGACGGCAAGACCGGCCAGACCCTGCTCCGGTCCGTCCTGGGCCCGATGTTCACCCAACGCGCCCTGACGGTCCGGGCCTGGTCCGG
Organism: Streptomyces sp. NPDC005402; assembly: GCF_040606575.1. Classification (NCBI taxonomy): domain Bacteria; kingdom Bacillati; phylum Actinomycetota; class Actinomycetes; order Kitasatosporales; family Streptomycetaceae; genus Streptomyces; species Streptomyces sp. NPDC005402. The sequence continues at coordinate 8,523 of NZ_JBEXFB010000052.1, read as the reverse complement.
CACGAACCTCCTGGGCGGCGGCGACGGCGCCTCCCTCGCCGACCCCGCGGCCGCCGCGGCGAAGAACGCCGGCAAGGAGCGCGTCCTGGCCGACACCCTCGCCGCCACTCCCGAGGGCGAGGTCCACATCGACGACGTCCCCGCCCTCGGCGACTGGAAGACCGCCTGGGACCACATCGCCTTCGACGGCTTCCTCGGCACCCGCATGATCCTCCAGACCACCTGGCAGGGCTGCGACTCCTCCCTGGCCGCACCCCTCGTCCTCGACCTGGCCCGCCTGGCCGCCCGCGCCCACGAGACGGGGCTGTCCGGCCCGCTGGGCGAACTGGGCTTCTACTTCAAGGACCCGGTGGGGGAAGGGCCCGCGGGACTGGGGGAGCAGTACGCGGAGCTGATGAGGTTCGCGGAACGACTTCGGGCAGAGCCTGGCGGGGACGGCACGCGGAGTCATGCCGACGGTCGTGCGGGGGAGGAGCCGCGGTGAGGGCCCCTCAGCAGAAAACACTGCCGACCCCTGCACACACCAACCGCCCCCACGCCCACGCCTGGGCCGAACTCCTGCGCCTCCCCGCCCTGTTCACCGTGCCCGGCGACGCCCTCGCCGGAGCGGCGGCAGCCTCCGCACGCCCCACTTCCCGCACCCTCCTCGCCATCGCCTCCTCCCTCTGCCTCTACGAGGCCGGGATGGCCCTCAACGACTGGGCCGACCGCGACGTGGACGCCGTGGAACGCCCCCACCGCCCCCTTCCTTCCGGCCGTATCCACCCGGCGGCAGCCTTCGGCGCGGCCTGCGCCCTCACTGGCGCGGGCCTCACCCTGGCCGCCTGCGCGGGCCGCCCCGCCCTCACGGTCGCGGTGCCACTCGCGGCCACCGTCTGGGCGTACGACCTGGCCCTGAAGGACACCCCGGCAGGACCGTTCGCCATGGCGACAGCACGAGGGCTGGACCTGCTGCTCGGCGCGGCGGCGACAGCGGGGGCCGATGTCGGGGGCTGGGGGAGCGCCGTGGACGGCGGGGCGTGGAGGAGCGGTGCGGGCGGCGTGCGCAGGAAGGGCGGTGCGCGCCGCTCGTGGGCCACGGCCGTCGCCGACGAGCCTCGGTCGGCCCTGTCGGCGGCAGCCGTTCCCGGCGTCGCCCACCGCATCCGCCGGGCCTTGCCCTCCGCCGCACTGCTCGGCACCCACATCCTTGCCGTCACCACCGTGTCCCGTCGTGAAACCCAGGGCGGCTCCTCCCTGGCCCCCTTCGCAGCGCTCGCCGCGACAGCCGCGCTGACGCGGACGGTGACCCGACAGGGCCCGCTCTCATCGGATCGGGTCGAGAAGAGCCGACGCGGTACGGGTTCGCGCCACCTGGCGCACCTGGCAGACCTGGCGGCTGCGGCCGTGTCCCGCCTGCCACGCCCCCTGCGGCAGGCCGGTGATCACATCCCTCAGATGGGCCTCGGTCCCGAACCCCTCGACAGGCACGCCGCCCTGCGCCTCGCCCTCGCTGCCGCCTACGCGTCCACAGCCGCCCGGCCCTACCTCCACGCCACCCTCAACCCCTCACCTCCGCTCACCCAACGAGCCGTCACCGCCGGCATCCGCGCCACGATCCCCCTCCAGGCCGCCCTCGCCGCCCGCTCCGGCACGAAGGGCGCGACCGTCACGGCCCTGCTCACCACCGCCCTCGCCCCACTGGCAGGCCGCTTCGCGAGAAAGGTGAGCGTCACATGACCGATCCCCTCTCTCCGCGCCACCCCATTCCGGGCCGTGGCGGCGCCATGACGGGCCCGCCTGCTTCGGCTCGGTCCCCTCGGGACTCCGGCGCCAACGGCCCTGACTCCGTCGCTCGGCCCTGGCTCACGGCGGGCTCGGGCGACGGTAGGACCGGCCCCGCTGCTCCAACTCGGTCCGCTCGGGGCTCCGGTGCGGAGGTGCCTGACTCGGTCGGTCGGCCCTGGCCCGTTCCGAGCTCGGGCAGCGTCATGACGGGCCCGCCTGCTTCGGCTCGGTCCCCTCTTGGCTCCAGCTCAGACGTGCCTGACCCCGCTGCTCAGCCCCGACTCACGGCGGGCTCGGGCGGCGACACGACCCGCACCGCTGCCTCAACCCGGCCCCCTCGAAGCCCTGGTGCGGACACGACTGGCCCCGTGGCCCGCCCCCGGCCTATTCAGGACCCCGGCGAGATGACAGCCCCCCTCGCTCCCCCCACACCCGCTCCAGCCCCCGGCGTCGGCCGACTCCGCTTCGGCTACGGCACCAACGGTCTCGCAGACCTCCGCCTCGACGACGCCCTGGCCCTGCTCGGCGACCTCGGCTACGACGGTGTCGGTCTGACTCTCGACCACATGCACCTGGACCCCCTCGCCCCCGACCTGGCCGCCCGCACCCGGCACCTCGCGCGCCGACTGGACGTGCTCGGCCTGACGGTCACCGTCGAGACGGGCGCCCGCTATGTGCTGGACCCGCGCCGCAAACACGGCCCCTCGCTGCTCGACCCCGACCCGGACGACCGCGCCCGCCGTGTCGACCTACTGACCCGGGCCGTGCAGGTCGCCGCCGACCTCGGCGCGCACGCCCTGCACTGCTTCAGCGGCATCACCCCGCCGGGCACGGACCCGGACACGGCGTGGAAACGCCTGGCCGAGACCCTCGCCCCCGTCCTGGACACCGCCACCACCGCCGGCATCCCCCTCGCCGTCGAGCCCGAACCCGGCCACCTCCTCGCCACCCTCGCCGACTTCCACCACCTCCGCACCACGCTCGGAGACCCGGCGGCCCTCGGCCTGACCCTCGACATCGGCCACTGCCAGTGCCTCGAACCCCTGCCGCCCGCCGACTGCGTACGCGCCGCAGGTCCCTGGCTGCGCCACGTCCAGATCGAGGACATGCGCCGGGGCGTCCACGAACACCTCCCCTTCGGCGACGGCGACATCAACTTCCCGCCGGTCCTCGCCGCCCTGGCCGACACCGGCTACCAGGGACTGACGGTCGTCGAACTGCCCCGTCACTCCCACGCGGGCCCCCGCTTCGCCGAACACTCCCTCCCCTTCCTCCGTCAGGCAGTGGCGCTCTCACAAGGAAGCACCCCATGACCCACTCCCACGCCCACCAGGCAACCCCCGCGGCGGACACCCAGGGCACCACCCTCGCCCGGACCCCGCTGCACGACCTGCACAGCCACCTCACCGAACGCCTCGACGAAGTGGCCCGCGCCTGGCTCGACCAGGCCCTCGAAGAGGCCGCCGCACACCCCGGCGCCCACGGCCCCATCTCCGTGTGGGAGCTGCGCCTCGCCGAGGCCGGACGCCGCTGCGGCCCCCAACACGCCGACGCCGCCCGCATCCTGATCCTGCACGCGGCCCGCGCCGACACCGACGCCCTGACCCGGGTCTACGCCCAGGGCACCGCCGCCGAACGCCGCGCCGTCCTGCACGCCCTGCCGCATCTCGTGCCCGGCCCGGGCGCCCTCCCGCTCGTCGAGGACGCCCTGCGCACCAACGACACCCGCCTGGTGGCCGCCGCCGTCGGCCCCTACGCCGCCCGCCACCTCGACGCCCACCAGTGGCGCCACGCCATCCTGAAGTGCCTGTTCACCGGTGTGCCCCTTGCCGAGGTGGCCGACCTGGACCGGCGGGCCCACGCGGACGCCGAACTCGCCCGCATGCTCGGCGACTACGCCGCCGAACGCACCGCCGCGGGCCGCCCCGTGCCCGAGGACCTGCACCGCGTCCTGACCCTGACCGACCCCACGGCCACCCCACCCGCGCCGGCCGCCGACCACGGCCCGAACGGCGCGGAAGGCACCCACGGCAAGGAGTCCTGATGCGCATCTTCGACCCCCACATCCACATGACGTCACGGACCACCGACGACTACCAGGCCATGCACACCGCCGGCGTCCGCGCCGTCGTCGAACCGGCCTTCTGGCTGGGCCAGCCCCGCACCTCTCCCGCCTCCTTCCTCGACTACTTCGACTCCCTGCTGGGCTGGGAACCCTTCCGCGCCGCCCAGTACGGCATCGCCCACCACTGCACCCTCGCCCTGAACCCCAAGGAGGCCAACGACCCGCGCTGCCTCCCGGTGCTCGACGAACTGCCCCGGTATCTCGTCAAGGACCAGGTCGTCGCCGTCGGCGAGATCGGCTACGACTCCATGACCCCCGCCGAGGACACCGCCCTCGCCGCCCAGCTCCAGCTCGCCGCCGACCACCAGCTGCCCGCGCTCGTCCACACCCCGCACCGCGACAAGCTCGCCGGTCTGCGCCGCACCCTCGACGTCGTGCGCGAGTCCGCCCTGCCGACGGACCGGGTCCTGGTCGACCACCTCAACGAGACCACCGTCAAAGAGGCCAAGGACAGCGGCTGCTGGCTCGGCTTCTCCGTCTATCCCGACACCAAGATGGACGAGGAACGCATGGTGGCGATCCTGCGCGCGTACGGCCCCGAACAGGTCCTGGTGAACTCCGCCGCCGACTGGGGCCGCAGCGACCCACTCAAGACCCGCAAGGTCGGCGACCTGATGCTCGCCGAAGGCTTCACCGAGGACGACGTCGACCGCGTGCTGTGGCGCAACCCGGTCGCCTTCTACGGACTCAGCGGCCGGCTCGACCTCGACATCGCGGCCACCGGAGCCACCCACGAGGGCAACTCCATCCTCCGGGGCCCCCAGAAGACGGAGGCGTGAGCCATGCGCTTCCGCCACCCCGACGGCACCACCGTCCACCTCGCCTACTGCACCAACGTCCACCCCGCCGAAACCCTCGACGGCGTCCTCGCCCAACTCCGCGACCACTGCGAACCCGTCCGCCGCCGCCTCGGCCGCGACCGCCTCGGCATCGGCCTGTGGCTCGCCCACGACGCCGCCCACGCCCTGGTCAGCGACCCCTCCGCGCTGCGCGACCTGCGCTGTGAACTCGACCGCCGCGGCCTCGAAGTCGTCACCCTCAACGGCTTCCCCTACGAGGGCTTCGGCGCCGAGGAGGTCAAGTACCGCGTCTACAAGCCGGACTGGACCGACCCCGAACGCCTCGACCACACCACCGCGCTGGCCCGCGTCCTGGCCGGACTCCTGCCCGACGACGTCACCGAGGGCAGCATCTCCACCCTCCCGCTCGCCTGGCGCACCGGCTACGACGACGGCAGCGCCGACAAGGCCCACACCGCCCTGCTCACCCTCGCCGAACGCCTCGACGCCCTCCAGGAGCTGACCGGCCGCTCCCTCCGCATCGGCCTCGAACCCGAACCCGGCTGCGTCGTCGAGACCACCGCTGACGCCATCGCCCCGCTGACCACCATCGCCCACGACCGCATCGGCATCTGCGTCGACACCTGTCACCTCGCCACCTCCTTCGAAGACCCGCACACCGCCCTGGACGCACTCACCGCGGCCGGCGTCCCCGTCGTCAAAACCCAGCTCTCCGCCGCCCTGCACGCCCAACACCCCCATCTCCCCGAAGTCCGCGAGGCACTCGCCGCCTTCGACGAACCCCGCTTCCTGCACCAGACCCGCACCTCCACCGCCGCAGGCCTGCGCGGCACCGACGACCTCGGCGAGGCACTCACCGGCGACGCCCTGCCCGACGTGGCACCCTGGCGCGCCCACTTCCACGTCCCCCTGCACGCGGCCCCCGCCGCACCCCTCACCTCCACGCTCCCCGTCCTCAAGTCCGCCCTCACCCGGCTCGTCGGCGGCCCGCACCCCCTCACCCGCCACCTGGAGGTCGAGACCTACACCTGGCAGGCCCTCCCACCCGAACTGCGCCCCCGCGGCCGCCCCCAGCTCGCCGACGGCATAGCCGCCGAACTCACCCTCGTGCGTGACCTGCTGACGGACCTCGGCCTCAAGGAGCTGCCATGAGCCATCAACCCCCCGCGGCCGGACCGACCCCTCTCCTCGTCCTCGACGTCGTGGGCCTCACCCCCCGACTCCTCCACCACATGCCCCACCTCAAGTCCCTCGCCGGGTCCGGCTCCCACGCCCCGCTCGGCACCGTCCTGCCCGCCGTCACCTGCGCCGCCCAGTCCACCTTCCTCACCGGCACCCACCCGTCGGAACACGGCATCGTCGGCAACGGCTGGTACTTCCGCGAGCTCGGCGACGTACTCCTGTGGCGTCAGCACAACGGACTGGTCGCCGGCGACAAGCTCTGGGACGCCGCCCGCCGCGCCCACCCCGGCTACACCGTCGCCAACATCTGCTGGTGGTACGCCATGGGCGCCGACACCGACTTCACCATCACCCCCCGTCCGGTCTACTACGCCGACGGGCGCAAGGAACCCGACTGCTACACCAGGCCCCCGGCCCTGCACGACGAACTCACCGAGAAACTCGGCACCTTCCCCCTCTTCCACTTCTGGGGCCCCGGCGCGGACCTGGTCTCCAGCCGGTGGATCATCGACGCGACCCGCCACATCATGGGCACCCGACACCCCGACCTGACCCTCTGCTACCTCCCCCACCTCGACTACGACCTGCAACGCTTCGGCCCCGACGACCCACGCGCCCTGAAAGCCGCCGCCGACCTGGACCGGGCGCTGGCCCCGCTCCTGGACGACGCCCGCGCGGAAGGCCGTACCGTCGTCGCGCTGTCCGAGTACGGCATCACCCGCGCGGACCGACCCGTCGACATCAACCGGGCCCTGCGCCGCGCCGGACTGCTCGAGGTGCACACGCAGGACGGCATGGAGTACCTCGACCCGATGGCATCGCGCGCCTTCGCGGTCGCCGACCACCAGATCGCCCATGTCTACGTGCGCCGCCCCGAAGACCTCGACGCCACCCGCGCCGCCCTCGACGGCCTGCCCGGCATCGAGCAACTCCTCGACGACGAGGGCAAGAAGACCCACCACCTCGACCATCCGCGCTCCGGCGAACTCGTCGCCGTGGCGGAGCCGGACGCCTGGTTCACGTACTACTACTGGCTCGACGACGACCGCGCGCCGGACTTCGCGCAGCTGGTCGAGATCCACCGCAAACCCGGCTACGACCCGGTCGAGCTCTTCATGGACCCGCTCGACCCCTACGTCAAGGTCAAGGCGGCCACCGCACTGGCCCGCAAGAAACTCGGCCTGCGCTACCGCATGGCGGTCGTGCCCCTCGACCCGTCACCTATTCGCGGCAGCCACGGCCGCCTCCCCGAGAGCGACGACGACGGTCCGCTCCTCATCTGCTCCACCCCCCGCGCCGTCGGCGACCGCATCGCGGCCACCGACGTGAAGTCACTCCTGCTCCGACTGGCCGGTCTTTTCTGACTGGTCCCAAGTGAAGCACCCACCACTGACAACACCCATCGACCTGAGGATTCAGACATGAGCCGCATGTCCCAGCCCGACCCCGAACTCACCCACCGCCTGACCAGACGAGGCATGCTCGGCGTGGCCGCCGGTGCCACCGCGGCCGCGTTGTTGGGCGCCGCGGCCTCCCCGGCCGGCGCCGCCACCGATACCGCGACCGCCACCACCGGTCACGGCCGCGGCCGCCCCGTCCTGCCCCCCGGCCGCCTCGGCATCCAGCTCTACAGCCTCCGCGACAAGGTCTCCACGCTCGGCTTCGCCCCCGTCTTCGCCGAACTGGAGAAGTACGGCTACGACGAGGTCGAGTTCGCCGGCTACACCCAGGGCTCGGCCGGACCGATCACCCTCGCCCAGCTCAAGCGGCTGGCCCGCGACCACGGACTGAACCCGATCGGCAGCCACGTCGGCTACTACTCCGACGACCCGAACGCCTACACGTTCGCCCAGAACCTCACCAAGGTCCTCGACGACGCCCAGGCCCTCGGCCTCAAGCACATCGGCACCGCCTCGGGACCGTTCCGGTACGGCTCGACCGTCGACGCGTGGAAGCGCGCCGCCGAGGAGTTCAACACCTACGGAGCCGCGGCGAAGGCACGCGGCATGAAGTTCTACCAGCACAACCACTCCGAGGAGTTCTCCTTCGCCACCGACAACCCGAAGGTCCGTCTCTACGACGTGCTGCTCAAGGAGACCGACCCCGACCTGGTGTTCCTGGAGATGGACATCTTCTGGGCCTACTCGGGCCAGTTCCGCTTCTCCAAGCGGCCCGACGGCACCCCCGCACCCTTCGAACCCCTCAACTACGTCCTCAGGCAGCCCCACCGCTACCCGCTCTTCCACGTCAAGGACGGGGTGAGCGACCCGGCCAACACCTACGGCTACCGCATGACCGACGTCGGAGACGGCGACATCGACTACCAGAAGTTCATCTCGGCCGTGACCCGGCTGCGGGGCGAGCGCCTGGCCCACCACTGGCAGACCGAGCACGACCAGCCCGCCGAGTCCTTCACGTTCGCCCGCCGCTCCAGCGCCTACCTGCACTCGCTGCGGGAGAAGTGCTGACGACGCACGACTGAGGCGGGACCCCGAGGGCGCAGGGGGCGCTCCCCGCCCGATCGGGGTCCCGCCGTCGTGTATGCGGGGAAGACCGGTCAGCCCTGGGCGGCCGTGGTGGCTGTCGGGGTGAGTCGGTGTTCTCCCGCGTACACGTTCATGGAGTGGCCGCGTAGGAAGCCGATGAGGG
>NZ_JBEXFB010000051.1:0-25737 GCF_040606575.1 Streptomyces sp. NPDC005402 | reverse complement strand
ACGCCCGGTTACATTCCGAACCCGGAAGCTAAGCCTTATAGCGCCGATGGTACTGCAGGGGGGACCCTGTGGGAGAGTAGGACACCGCCGAACAATTATTCAAAGGGTTGGATCCTGAACTTCGGTTCAGGGTCCAACCCTTTTTTGTTGGGCGTCACTTGAAGTTCACGTTGCGCAACCACCATCCGCAGCATGGGTACTGCTGCAATGCTCAGGGCTGCCGGCGTCGGAGTCGGTGACGAGGTCGTCGTACCGGCCTTCGGGAACGTGGAGGTCGCCGAGGCGGTGACACTCGCGGGTGCGCTCCCGGTGTTCGCGGACATACATCCGGTCAGCTACTGCCTTGACGCGTCGGCTGTCGAAGCGGCCATAACTCCGCGCACGGCAGCGGTCGTTGTCGTACACCGATTCGGTCGACCGGCCGACATGGCGCGGTTGCTCGGGGTCGGGCGGCGGCACGGGTTGCTGGTGCTGCAGGAGGGCGAGTCCGAGGCGCCGTACGACGAGGTCGCTCAGCGTCGGGAGCGGGCCTGCTATCTCGATGGGAAGTTGCGCGGGGTGCGCACGCCCGATGGCGGGGACGGGCACACCTATCAGCAGTACGTCGTGCGAGTTCCGGGTAATGGGCGGCCGGACCGGGACGCTTTCGCCCGGGCTTTGCGGGGCAAGGGAGTTGACTGCCGGGTGCCGGTGAAGACGCCAGTGCACCGGCTGCCCGAGTTCCGGCGTTGTGTGACGCTGCCGGAAACCGAGCGGGCCGCCGACGAGACGCTTGCGTTGCCGGTGGATGCCTCGCTGACCAAGCGGGACATGCAGCGGGTGGTGGGCGCGTGCAATGCCCTCGGGGGACTGCTTCAGCCCGCCTTCTGAGTGAGTTGGGAGCACGGGTCTGCTCGGGGTATGATCTATTCCGTTGCCGCGAGGGAAACCTCGAAAAGTGACAGGCCCCCTTAGCTCAGTCGGCAGAGCGTCTCCATGGTAAGGAGAAGGTCAACGGTTCGATTCCGTTAGGGGGCTCCAGCCAAAAGGCCCCGCCCATTCGGGCGGGGCCTTTTTCATGCTCTCCATCAGTCCGTCTGCAGGCCCGGGACGCGCATCGCCAGGATCGCCATGTCGTCGGACGGAGCGTCGGAGGCGAAGCGCTCGACCGCACGCATGATGCGGGCCGCGACCGCGCCGGCTGTCAGGCCCGTGCAGGTGGTGAGGACGTCGGCGAGGCCGTCGTCGCCCAGCATGCGGGTGCCTTCCCGGCGTTCGGTGACGCCGTCCGTGACGCAGAGGAGGACGTCGCCCGGGTCGAGGGTGACCGTCTGCTCGTAGAGCTCCAGGTCGTCCATGACGCCGAGGAGTGGCTGGGGTTCGGCGGCCGGTTCCACGGTGCCGTCCTGGCGCAGGCGGAGCGGGAGCGGATGGCCGGCGCAGACGACCTTCAGGCGGGCGCTGCCGTCCTCCTGGGGCCACAGCTCGCCGTAGAGAAGGGTCAGGAAGCGGCTGCGGGCGCCCTCGTCGAGGATCGCGTTGTTCAGGCGCTCCAGGACGGCGGGACCGCTCAGGCCCTCCCTGGCCAGCAGACGGAGGGCGTGCCGCGCGAGGCCCGTCACGGCCGCCGCGTTCGGGCCCGTACCGCAGACGTCGCCGATGGCGAAGCCGTACGCGCCGTCGCTGATGGGGAAGACGTCGTAGAAGTCGCCGCCGACCTCGTTGCCCTCGCCGGCCGCGCGGTAGATGACCTCGACCTCGACGCCGTCGATCTCGGGCAGCTCGGGTGGCAGGAGGCTGCGCTGGAGGGACTGGCTGATGGCCGTGCGCTCGGAGTAGAGGCGGGCGTTGTCGAGGGCGAGGGCGGCCCGGCGGGACAAGTCCTCGGCCAGTTCCAGGATTTCCTGGCGGAAGTGTTCGTCGGCGGGCTTGCCGAGGGTCAGCATGCCGATGACACGGTTGCGGGCGACCAGGGGGAGGACGACCGTCTCGCCGCCCACCGCGGAGGCCGTGGCGAGCGTGGGGCCGATTCCGGAGGCGATCTGGCGGGTGGGGCCGCCGCTGAGGCCGAGGCTGCGCATGGAGCTGCGCAGAGCCGCCTGGTGGGCCGCTTCGCCGGGTGCCGACCAGACACGGGCGCCGGGGGTGGGGACCGGGTCCGGGGGCTGGATCTTCGAGAGCAACGACTTGATGCCGTCGATGAGTTCCTCGTCCTCGTGCAGGACGTACGACAGATAGGGCTCCGAGGCCTGGTCGGCGATCGTGTACACGGCGCACCAGGTGGCCAGGGTCGGGACGGTCATCTGGGCCATGAGGGCCAGGGTCTGGTCGCGGTCCAGGGTGCCGGCCAGGAGGTCGGAGGCCTCGACGAGGAAGCTCAGCGAGCCTCGGCGCAGCTTCTCCAGTTCACCCAGACGAGCCGACTCGACCGCCAACGCGATGCGGTCGGCGGCGAATTGGAGGCGCAGGGCTTCTTCGTTCGAGTATCTGCCGGGCCCCTCCGCGGCCACCCCCAGGGAGCCGGTGAGGCGACCCTCCACCTTCAGCGGGACCGTGACGACCGAGCGCATGCCGGTGCCGCTCAGGAGCGGTACGGCGCCCGGTACGGCCGCGAGGTCGTCGTGGACGGCCGGCATGCGGGCCGAGCTGTAGCGGCCGGGGCCGGCCTCGACGGGCACGCGCGCGAAGCGCTGCCGGGCGGAGGGCAGGCCGGTGGAGGCGCGGACCTCCAGCTCCGTCTCGTCGTCGGTCGCGAGGAGCAGGAAGGCGGAGTCGCCGTCGAGCATGTCGCGCGCGCGTTCGACCGTGCGCTGGAGGAGACCGTCGAGGTCGTCCGGGGCCGGCGAGCCGATGAACACCTCGAAGGGGTCAGTGCTCTGGCCGTCGCCGGAGGTGTTCGTGTCGGAGGCGGGGACGCGCAACGGCGTCTGGAGTACGGCCCGTTCGTGGTCGCGCACAAGGAGGCAGACCGTGGAGGGCTCGCCGCCGGTGTCGCGGACGCGCAGGTGAGAGGCGTAGACCGAGGTGACACGGCCGTTGGCTGCCCTTATGCCGTAACTGCCCTCCCAGCGGGAGAGTTGGAGCGCCTCGGCGATTCCGGTGCTGGTGCCCGGGGTGTGCGGCCAGGCCGCGAGGTCGGTCAGGGGCTTGCCGATGACCTGTTCGGCGGCGTAGCCGAAGAGTTCCTCGGCGTCCTCGTTCCACGAGGTGATGGCGCACGTACGGTCGATCTGTACGACGGCGACGCGGACGCGGCCGTCGGCCAGCGGGAGGAGGTCTGCGGGCAGGGACGGTCCTGCCGTGCGGGTGCCCACCCGGCGTTCCGGGAGGTCGAGTTGGAACCAGACCTGCTTCTGGGTGGGGGTGTAATCGACGCCCCAGCGGCCGGCGAGCGCGGCGCAGAGCTGGAGGCCGCGGCCGCCCTCGCGGTCGAGGTTGCCCATGTTGACGGCCTGGCCCTGGAGGGGGATCTCCCGCTCGGGGTAGCGGTCGGCCACCTCGATGCGTACACCGTCGTCACTGCGCAGGCACAGGACATCGGCGGAGGTGCCCGCGTGCACCACGGCGTTGGTGACGAGTTCGCTGGTGAGGACCACCGCGTCGTCGACGATGTCGGCGAAGCCCCAGCCCTGGAGGGTGTCGCGGACGAAGGAGCGGGCGGTCGCTACCGATCGTCCGACGGGCTCGAAGCTGGCGGCCGCGCGCGCGGTGATCACAGAACTCCTCGACCGGTTGTCGACGTGCAGGGCTGCCTGGCCGACCGGCTCGTGCCGCTGCTGCGGCAGACCGCCCGTCGGCCGGGGATCCGGGTTCTGTCCCCCGGGGATCAGTCCGGTGGTCATGTGTGCGGCCGCCCTCCGATGCCCGCTCGTGCTCGTGCCACCGCCCAGTCCGGACGGACCGGCTCGGCTGGACAGCCGCATGCAAGGTTACTTACCTTCGACGGCCATGCGGATGCCGGTCTGCAGTGTTTCCGTCCGGAGGGTGTGCGGACGATGTGCGAAGCTGCCGAACTGTTATGGCCGGGTTCAACCGGGGTGAAACACTGGGCAGGCTCCTGAAGAAGGTTCGGGCAGGCCGAGTGGCTTGAGCGTACGGCGGGCAGCAGCCCGTGGTGCGGCTTTGCGTGCCTGGTTGAAATATCGCTGTAGTAAGCAGAAGCACGTGGCAGCAACAGGTGTGCCGCGCGGTACCACCCGAGCACAGCAGTAACGGTCGACCCCTGCGGGAGGGACACAGTGGAGTCTGGCGCAGCGACGCGGGGCACTAAGACGCGCGCGAAAGGCGGACAGTCCGCGAGCGGCCAGCGCAAACCGCGGGGTGGGACCACCGCGGTGGACACGGCTGCGCTGGACCGGCTGATGGCGGCGCTGGTCTCGATGCGTGACGGGAACTTCCGCAAGCGGCTCACGGTGTCCGGCGACGGCGTGATGTCGGAGATCGCGGCCGTCTTCAACGAGGTGGCCGACCGCAATCTGCATCTGACGGGTGAGCTGTCGCGGGTGCGGCGCATGGTGGGCCGTGAGGGCAAGCTCACGGAACGGCTGGAAACAGGCGCCTGTGAGGGCTCCTGGGCGTCCGCCATCGATGCCTCCAACGCGCTCGTGGACGATCTCGTACGGCCCGTTTCCGAGGTCGGCCGGGTCCTGTCCGCGGTCGCGGAGGGCGATCTGTCGCCCCGCATGGAGCTCAGGACCCAGGCGCCCGACGGGACGGGGCATCCGCTGCGCGGGGAGTTCCTGAAGGTCGGGCGGACTGTAAACAACCTTGTCGATCAGTTGTCGACGTTCACCGACGAGGTCACGCGCGTGGCCAGCGAGGTCGGGACCGAGGGCAAGCTCGGCGGGCAGGCACGCGTGCGTGGCATGTCGGGGTCGTGGAAGGACCTCACCGAGTCCGTCAACACGATGGCGTACCGGTTGACGGCCCAGGTGCGGGACATCGCGCTGGTGACCACGGCGGTCGCCAAGGGCGATCTCTCGCGGAAGGTCACCGTTCACGTGGCCGGCGAGATGCTGGAACTGAAGAACACCGTCAACACGATGGTGGATCAGCTGTCGTCCTTCTCCTCCGAGGTGACCCGCGTCGCGCGCGAGGTGGGCGTCGAGGGTGAGCTCGGCGGCCAGGCGCAGGTGCCGGGTGTGGCCGGGGTGTGGAAGGACCTCACCGATTCGGTGAACCTCATGGCCGGCAATCTGACGGCCCAGGTGCGCGGGATCGCCCAGGTGACGACGGCGGTGGCCAGTGGTGACCTGTCGCAGAAGGTGACGGTCTCCGCGCGCGGCGAGGTCGCGCAGCTCGCCGACACGATCAACCAGATGACCGAGACGCTGCGGATCTTCGCGGACGAGGTCACCCGTGTGGCCAACGAGGTCGGTGCGGAGGGACAGCTCGGCGGCCAGGCGAACGTGCCGGGCGCGGCGGGGACGTGGAAGGATCTCACCGACTCGGTGAACACGGTCTTCCGGAACCTCACCACGCAGGTGCGGGACATCGCCGCCGTGACGACGGCGGTGGCCAACGGTGACCTGTCGCAGAAGGTCACCGTCGACGTGGCCGGCGAGATGCTGGAGCTGAAGAACACCGTCAACGGGATGGTGGACCAGCTGTCCGCGTTCGGTGCCGAGGTGACGCGCGTCGCGCGCGAGATCGGTGTCGAGGGTGAGCTGGGCGGGCAGGCGCAGGTGCCCGGGGCCGCCGGTACCTGGAAGGACCTCACCGACTCCGTCAACACCGCGTTCCGGAATCTCACCGGACAGGTGAGGAACATCGCCCAGGTGACGACGGCGGTGGCCAACGGTGACCTGTCGCAGAAGGTCACCGTGGACGTCTCCGGCGAGATGCTCCAGCTGAAGAACACCGTGAACACGATGGTGGACCAGCTCTCCGCCTTCGCCGACCAGGTGACGCGGATGGCCCGGGACGTGGGCACCGAGGGCCGGCTGGGCGGTCAGGCCGTCGTACCCGGCGTGTCCGGGACGTGGAAGGAGCTCACCGACTCCGTCAACTTCATGGGTGGCAACCTCACCTCTCAGGTGCGGCAGATCGCCCAGGTGACGACCGCGGTGGCCCGGGGTGACCTGTCCCAGAAGATCGACGTCGATGCGCGCGGCGAGATCCTGGAGCTGAAGAACACCATCAACACGATGGTCGACCAGCTCTCCGCCTTCGCCGACCAGGTGACCCGGGTGGCCCGGGAGGTGGGCACCGAGGGACGCCTCGGCGGACAGGCGCAGGTGCCCGGCGTGGCGGGTGTGTGGCGTGACCTGACCGACTCCGTGAACGGAATGGCAGGAAACCTTACCGCCCAGGTGAGGAACATCGCCCAGGTGGCGACCGCGGTGGCCCGGGGTGACCTGTCCCAGAAGATCGACGTGGACGCGCGCGGCGAGATCCTGGAGCTGAAGAACACCCTCAACACGATGGTCGACCAGCTCTCCAGCTTCGCCGACCAGGTGACGCGGGTGGCCCGTGAGGTGGGCACCGAGGGCATCCTCGGTGGCCAGGCCGAGGTGCAGGGTGTCTCCGGCACCTGGAAGGACCTCACCCAGTCCGTGAACTTCATGGCGAACAACCTGACCATTCAGGTGCGCAACATCGCCGAGGTCACCACCGCGGTCGCCAAGGGCGATCTCTCGAAGAAGATCACCGTCGACGCGAAGGGCGAGATCCTCGAGCTCGTCACCACCGTCAACACGATGGTCGACCAGCTCTCCAGCTTCGCCGAGCAGGTGACCCGGGTGGCCCGTGAGGTGGGCACCGAGGGCCAGCTGGGCGGGCAGGCGCGGGTTCCGGGTGTCACGGGCATCTGGAAGGACCTCAGCGACAACGTGAACCTGATGGCCAACAACCTGACCATGCAGGTGCGCAACATCTCCCAGGTCGCGAACGCGGTCGCCAACGGTGACCTCACGCGGACGGTGACGATCGAGGCGCGCGGTGAGGTCGCGCAGCTCGCCGACACCTTCAACACCATGGTGAAGACACTGAGCTCGTTCGCCGACCAGGTCACCAAGGTGGCCCGTGAGGTGGGCACGGACGGCATCCTGGGCGGCCAGGCGCGGGTGCCCGGTGTGGCCGGCACCTGGAAGGACCTCACCGAGTCCGTGAACCAGATGGCGTCCAACCTGACCGGTCAGGTGCGCAACATCGCCATGGTGACCACGGCCATCGCCAAGGGTGACCTGACGAAGAAGATCGACATCGACGCCCGCGGCGAGATCCTGGAGCTGAAGACGACCATCAACACGATGGTCGACCAGCTGTCGTCCTTCGCCGAGGAGGTCACCCGGGTCGCCCGTGAGGTGGGTACCGAAGGACAGCTCGGCGGCCAGGCACGCGTGCGTGACGTCGACGGCACCTGGCGCGACCTCACCGAGTCCGTGAACGAAATGGCAGGAAACCTCACCCGCCAGGTACGAGCCATCGCGCGCGTGGCGACCGCGGTGACCCGGGGCGACCTGAACCTGAAGATCGACGTGGACGCGTCCGGAGAGATCCAGGAGCTCCAGGACTACATCAACAAGATGATCGCCAACCTGCGCGACACCACGATCGCCAACAAGGAGCAGGACTGGCTCAAGGGCAACCTGGCCCGTATCTCGGCGCTCATGCAGGGCCGCCGGGACCTGGAGGACGTGGCCTCGCTGATCATGAGCGAGCTGACACCGGTGGTGACCGCGCAGCACGGCGCGTTCTTCGTCGCGATGCCGCTCCTGGACGGCAAGGACATCAGCACCGAGGCCGAGGACCAGTACGAGCTGCGGATGCTCGGGTCGTACGGCTACTCGATGGGTTCCATGCCGACGTCGTTCCGGCCGGGGGAGGCGCTCATCGGGACGGCTGCCGAGGAGAAGCGAACGATCCTGGTGGACAACGCGCCCAGCGGCTATCTGAAGATCTCCTCCGGTCTCGGAGAGGCGCCGCCCGCGCAGGTGATCGTCCTCCCGGTGCTGTTCGAGGGCAAGGTGCTCGGTGTCATCGAGCTCGCTTCCTTCACCCCCTTCACGCAGATCCAGAAGGACTTCCTCAACCAGATCGCCGAGATGATCGCGACCAGCGTCAACACCATCTCCGTCAACACCAAGACGGAGGTGCTGCTGAAGCAGTCGCAGGAGCTGACCGAGCAACTGAGGGAGCGGTCGGCCGAGTTGGAGAACCGGCAGAAGGCCCTCCAGGCGTCCAACGCCGAGCTGGAGGAGAAGGCCGAGCTGCTGGCCCAGCAGAACCGCGACATCGAGGTCAAGAACACCGAGATCGAGGAGGCGCGGCAGGTCCTGGAGGAGCGCGCCGAGCAGCTCGCCGTGTCCATGCGGTACAAGAGCGAGTTCCTGGCCAACATGTCGCACGAGCTGCGTACGCCGCTCAACTCCCTGCTGATCCTCGCCAAGCTGCTCGCCGACAACGCGGACTCCAACCTCACCCCGAAGCAGGTCGAGTTCGCCGAGACCATCCATGGCGCGGGCTCCGACCTGCTCCAGCTGATCAACGACATCCTCGACCTGTCGAAGGTCGAGGCGGGCAAGATGGACGTGTCCCCGACGCGCATCGCGCTCGTGCAGCTCGTGGACTACGTGGAGGCCACCTTCCGGCCGCTGACCGCGGAGAAGGGCCTGGATCTGTCCGTGCGGGTCTCGCCGGAGCTGCCCGCCACGCTGCACACCGATGAGCAGCGGCTGCTCCAGGTGCTGCGCAACCTGCTGTCCAACGCGGTGAAGTTCACCGACTCCGGGGCCGTCGAGCTGGTGATCCGGCCCGCCGGGCGGGATGTGCCGGTCGCGATCCGGGAGCAGTTGCTGGAGGCCGGTTCGCTGCGCGACGCGGACTCCGACCTGATCGCGTTCTCGGTGACGGACACCGGGATCGGTATCGCGGCCAGCAAGATGCGGGTGATCTTCGAGGCGTTCAAGCAGGCCGACGGCACGACCAGTCGCAAGTACGGCGGCACGGGACTCGGGCTGTCGATCTCGCGGGAGATCGCGCAACTGCTCGGCGGAGAGATCCACGCGCAGAGCGAGCCGGGACGCGGATCGACGTTCACGCTGTATTTGCCGTTGCACCCCAGCGAACTGCCGCCGCAGGGTTACCAGCAGTCCATGCCCGCCCTGGAGGCCGACGACCTGGTGGCGTCCAGGTCGGAGAACGGGATGGCCGGAGTCGAGGTCGAGACGCCGGCCGAGGTGAAGTCGTACCAGGAGACGCAGAACGGTGCCGCGGCGCTCTTCCGGCGCCGTCGCAGGACCGCACCGGCCCTCGAACAGCGGATCGGGCAGCCGGACCAGTGGTCGGCGGTGGAGCACCAGGCCGCGCCGCAGCCGCGTCGGGGCATCCGGTTCGGCGGGGAGAAGGTGCTGATCGTCGACGACGACATCCGCAACGTCTTCGCGCTCACCAGCGTCCTCGAACAGCACGGACTGTCGGTGCTCTACGCGGAGAACGGCCGTGAGGGCATCGAGGTGCTGGAACAGCACGAGGACGTGGCGGTCGTCCTGATGGACATCATGATGCCCGAGATGGACGGTTACGCGACGACCAACGCGATCCGCAGGATGCCGCAGTTCGCCGGGCTCCCGATCATCGCGCTGACCGCCAAGGCGATGAAGGGCGACCGGGAGAAGGCGATCGAGTCGGGCGCCTCCGACTACGTGACCAAGCCGGTCGATCCCGATCATCTGCTGTCCGTGATGGAACAGTGGATGCGAGGGGAGTGATGGGAATCAGCGAAGTTCACGCGGAGTTGCTGACTCAGTGTGCCCGACGCCGTGTAGAAGTACGGGATTCGGGGAACCTTCTGGTCTCCCGCTACGTTTCTGCTTCGTGCACAGTGACATCACGGTGACAGGGTGTGGCGACAGACAGGGTGCGGCTACGATGACCGGCACAAGGACGGGCGGCGAAAGGGAGTCGTCCCCAGGGGCGGCACCCGGTGCACATCCGGGGCGAGGAGGGCGGGCCATGGTGCAGAAGGCCAAGATCCTCCTGGTCGATGACCGGCCGGAGAATCTGCTGGCGCTGGAGGCCATCCTCTCCGCGCTCGATCAGACACTGGTGCGGGCATCGTCCGGGGAGGAAGCGCTCAAGGCGCTGCTCACGGACGACTTCGCGGTGATTCTGCTGGACGTCCAGATGCCGGGCATGGACGGTTTCGAGACCGCGGCGCACATCAAACGGCGGGAGCGGACCCGGGACATCCCGATCATCTTCCTCACCGCCATCAACCACGGGCCGCACCACACCTTCCGGGGGTATGCGGCGGGTGCGGTGGACTACATCTCCAAGCCGTTCGACCCGTGGGTGCTGCGCGCGAAGGTCTCGGTGTTCGTCGAGCTCTACATGAAGAACTGCCAGCTGCGGGAGCAGGCGGCGCTGCTGCGGCTCCAGTTGGAGGGCGGCGGAGGCAGGGCGGCGGTCGGGGACGCGAAGGAGCCGGCGGGTCTGCTCGCCGAGTTGTCCGCGCGGCTCGCGGCGGTCGAGGAACAGGCCGAGGCGCTTTCGAAGCAACTGGACGACGAGTCCGCGGACGCGGCCGCGGTGGCCACCGCGGCCCATCTCGAACGCAAACTCACGGGGTTGCGGCGGGCACTGGACGCGCTGGAGCCGGGCACCGGGAGTTCGCCGTCGGTGCCCTCGCAGAACTGAGCGGAACTGACGTGTGGCGCAAGTGTTCCCGCCCGGCACGCGGGTGAGCCCGCGTCAGCTCGGCACCTTCCCGGAAGCGACACGAACGGGTGAAGCAGTGGGCACACGTGTCCGCGGGCGTCTCCACCGGTAATCTCACACCTATGGCCTCACGTCCCTCCGCAGCCAAGAAGCAGCCCGCCAAGAAGGCTGCCGCTCCCGCGAAGGGTCCGGCGAAGGCGCCTGCGAAGAAAGCACCGGCGAAGAAGGCGCCCGCCAGGAAGGCCGTGGCGAAGAAAGCCGCGCCGCCGAGGCCGGCGCCCAGCCCGACCGGAGGCGTCCTCCGGCTCATCCGCGCCCTCTGGCTCGGCCTCGCCCATGCCGTGGGCGCGGTGTTCCGCGGGATAGGGCAGGGTGCGAAGAACCTCGACCCCGCGCACCGGAAGGACGGCGTGGCACTTCTGCTGCTGGGCCTCGGCCTGATCGTGGCCGCCGGCACCTGGTCGAACCTGCGCGGCCCCGTCGGTGACCTCGTCGAGATCATCGTGACCGGCGCCTTCGGCCGGCTCGACCTGCTCGTGCCGATACTGCTCGCGGTCATCGCCGTGCGGTTCATCCGGCACCCCGAGAAGCCCGAGGCCAATGGCCGGATCGTGATCGGCCTGTCCGCGCTCGTCATCGGCGTGCTCGGCCAGGTCCACATCGCCTGTGGCTCTCCCGCCCGCAGCGACGGCATGCAGGCGATAAGGGACGCCGGGGGCCTCATCGGCTGGGGAGCGGCGACTCCACTGACGTACACCATGGGCGAGGTCCTCGCCGTACCGCTGCTCGTCCTGCTGACGGTCTTCGGGCTGCTCGTCGTCACGGCCACCCCGGTCAACGCGATCCCGCGGCGGCTGCGGGAGCTCGGTGTGCGGCTCGGGCTCCTTCCCGACCCGATGGACGAGTTCGGCGAGGACGACGAGCGCTACGACGATCAGTGGCGCGAGGCGCTGCCTCCGCGGGGGCGCAAGCGCGGTTCTGCGCCCGAGTCGTACGACCCCGACGGAGCGGAGCAGGACGCACTCTCGCAGCGTCGTGGGCGCCCCCGGCGGTCAGCGGTGCCGCAGCCCGCCATGGACCGGCGGATGGACGCCGTGGACATCGCCGCGGCCGCCGCCGCGGATCTGGACGGCGTGGTCATGCACGGCCTGCCGCCCTCGCCGCTGGTCGCCGACCTCACCCAGGGCGTCAGCGTGGGCGACCGGGTGGAGACGACCCCGGTTCCCACACCGGTCCCGGCCGCGCGGCCCAAGCAGGAGGCGCGTCCGAAGCAGGAGAAGCTCAAGGTCGAGGTCGCCGACCTCACCAAACCGGTTCCCGAGGCTCCCAGCGAGCTGCCTCCGCGTGCGGAGCAGCTCCAGTTGTCCGGCGACATCACCTACTCGCTGCCCTCGCTCGACCTCCTGGAGCGCGGCGGTCCAGGCAAGGCGCGCAGCGCGGCCAACGACGCGGTCGTCGCCTCGCTCACCAACGTCTTCACCGAGTTCAAGGTCGACGCCGCCGTCACCGGCTTCACGCGCGGGCCGACGGTCACGCGCTACGAGGTCGAGCTCGGTCCCGCCGTGAAGGTCGAGCGGATCACCGCGCTCACCAAGAACATCGCCTACGCCGTCGCCAGCCCCGATGTGCGGATCATCAGTCCGATCCCCGGCAAGTCGGCGGTCGGCATCGAGATCCCGAACACCGACCGCGAGATGGTCAACGTCGGTGACGTACTGCGGCTCGCCGACGCCGCCGAGGACGATCACCCGATGCTCGTCGCGCTCGGCAAGGACGTCGAGGGCGGCTACGTCATGGCGAACATGGCGAAGATGCCCCACATCCTCGTGGCCGGCGCCACCGGCTCGGGCAAGTCGTCGTGCATCAACTGCCTGATCACGTCGATCATGTGCCGCGCGACCCCCGAGGACGTCCGTATGGTCCTCGTCGACCCCAAGCGCGTCGAGCTGACGGCGTACGAAGGCATTCCGCACCTGATCACGCCGATCATCACCAACCCGAAGCGGGCGGCCGAGGCCCTGCAGTGGGTCGTACGGGAGATGGATCTGCGCTACGACGACCTCGCCGCGTTCGGATACCGGCACATCGACGACTTCAACCAGGCCGTCAGGGACGGCAAGCTGAAGACGCCGGAGGGCAGCGAGCGGGAGCTGAAGACCTACCCCTATCTGTTGGTGATCGTCGACGAGCTGGCCGACCTGATGATGGTCGCGCCGCGGGACGTCGAGGACTCGATCGTGCGCATCACACAGCTCGCGCGTGCGGCCGGCATCCACCTGGTGCTCGCCACGCAGCGGCCGTCGGTCGACGTCGTGACCGGTCTGATCAAGGCGAACGTGCCCTCGAGGCTCGCGTTCGCCACCTCCTCGCTCGCCGACAGCCGCGTCATCCTGGACCAGCCGGGCGCCGAGAAGCTGATCGGCAAGGGCGACGGGCTGTACCTGCCGATGGGTCAGAACAAGCCCACGCGTATGCAGGGTGCCTTTGTCACCGAGGACGAGATCGCGGCGGTCGTCCAGCACTGCAAGGACCAGATGGCGCCGGTCTTCCGGGACGACGTCGTCGTGGGCACCAAGCAGAAGAAGGAGATCGACGAGGAGATCGGCGACGACCTCGACCTGCTGTGCCAGGCGGCCGAGCTGGTCGTCTCCACGCAGTTCGGGTCGACCTCCATGCTCCAGCGCAAGCTGCGGGTCGGGTTCGCGAAGGCGGGTCGGCTGATGGACCTGATGGAGTCCCGGGGCATCGTCGGACCCAGCGAGGGGTCCAAGGCTCGTGACGTTCTTGTGAAGGCTGACGAGCTGGACGGAGTGCTCGCGGTGATCCGCGGGGAGGCTTAGAGGGAGCCCGGAGCGGGTGCGGCGACCGATGTTCGATCGTGACTCACCCGTAAGGGATCATCGAGCAACCGTTTCCCTTCGGCGTACGTCAAGTTGAGGGAAGCGAAAAGCTGCTGCCCCACCATCGGCGTGTTCGGCCATTCCGATGGCGTACAAAGTCCCACCGCCCGGTTGCCCCACCCTTTCGCACCCCCCCTAGACTGAACCTCCAGCACAGGTGGCTAAACGCTCGAAAGGCGCCCCCGTGTCCATCGGCAACTCCCCTGAAGACGAGCGTCCGTTCGAAGACGACCGACAGGAAGCCCACCTCTCCGTCGGCCACGCCCTGAAACAGGCGCGGATCGCCGCCGGGCTGACCGTCGACGACGTCAGCAACGCCACCAGGGTCCGCATCGCCATCGTGCATGCCATCGAGGCGGACGACTTCGCCCCCTGTGGTGGCGATGTGTACGCCCGGGGTCACATCCGGACCCTGGCCAAGGCCGTCCATCTGGATCCGGCCCCCCTTCTGGACCAGTTCGCCGCCGATCACGGCGGCGGGCGTCCGGCCCCGACCCCGGCCGCCCCGCTGTTCGAGGCGGAACGCATCCGTCCCGAGCGGCGCGGACCCAACTGGACCGCGGCCATGGTCGCCGCGATCGTCGCCGTGGTCGGCTTCGTCGGGTTCACCGCGTTCACGGGCGGCGACGACGGCGGGACAGCACAGGTCGCCGACGGCACCACGCCCGCCACCAGCAAGTCTCCGACGCCCAAGTCCGACAGGACCACCAAGGACCCGAAGCCCACGCCGTCCGACAGCGCCATCGCGGCGGCGCCCCAGGACAAGGTGACCGTGCAGGTCAGCGCCGCCGACGGAAAGAGCTGGATCCTCGCCAAGGACCACAACGGCCGGACCCTCTTCGACGGACTGCTCAAGCAGGGCGACTCCAAGACCTTCCAGGACAGCGACAAGATCAACCTCGTCCTCGGTGACGCCGGGGCGATCCAGCTGTACGTGAACGGCAAGAAGATCGACGACGACTGGCAGCCCGGAGCCGTGGAGCGCCTGACGTACACCAAGGGCGACCCTCAGGTCGGATAGCTCTCTGTTCGTTTTTTCGCTGCGAAGGGGTTGGCCAAGATCGGCCAACCCCTTCGACGTGGGGTGTCAGTGGGACGAAGTAGTCTTGAGCCCATGCCTGAACGCCGTACCGTCGCACTCGTCACTCTTGGCTGCGCCCGCAACGAGGTGGACTCGGAGGAGCTCGCAGGCCGTTTGGAGGCGGACGGCTGGGATCTCGTGGAGGACGCCGCCGACGCGGACGTCGCCGTCGTCAACACCTGTGGTTTTGTCGAGGCCGCCAAGAAGGACTCCGTCGACGCCCTCCTGGAGGCCAACGACCTCAAGGGTCACGGCAGAACCCAGGCCGTCGTGGCGGTGGGCTGCATGGCCGAGCGGTACGGCAAGGACCTCGCCGAGGCGCTGCCGGAGGCGGACGGGGTGCTCGGCTTCGACGACTACGCCGTCATCTCCGACCGGCTGCAGACCATCCTCAGCGGTGGCATCCACGCCGCGCACACCCCGCGCGACCGGCGCAAGCTGCTGCCGATCAGCCCGGCCGAGCGGCAGGACTCGGCGGCGTCCGTCGCGCTGCCGGGCCACGGTCCGGCCGAGGAAGCCGTTCCCGCCCCCGCGGACCTTCCGGATGGCCTCGCGCCTGCCTCAGGCCCCCGTGCGCCCCTGCGCCGCCGTCTGGACGGCTCCCCGGTCGCCTCGGTGAAGCTCGCCTCCGGCTGCGACCGGCGCTGCTCCTTCTGCGCCATCCCGTCCTTCCGCGGCTCCTTCATCTCCCGCCGCCCCTCGGACGTCCTCAACGAGACACGCTGGCTGGCCGAGCAGGGCGTCAAGGAGATCATGCTGGTCTCCGAGAACAACACGTCGTACGGCAAGGACCTCGGTGACATCCGCCTGCTGGAGTCGCTCCTGCCGGAGCTCGCCGAGGTGGCCGGCCTCGAGCGCGTGCGGGTCAGCTACCTCCAGCCCGCCGAGATGCGGCCCGGCCTGATCGACGTGCTCACCTCCACGCCCAAGGTCGTGCCCTACTTCGACCTGTCCTTCCAGCACTCCGCCCCCGGCGTGCTGCGCGCGATGCGCCGCTTCGGCGACACCGACCGCTTCCTGGAGCTCCTCGACACCATCCGAGGCAAGGCCCCCGAGGCCGGTGTGCGCTCCAACTTCATCGTGGGCTTCCCCGGCGAGACCGAGGCCGACCTCGCCGAGCTGGAGCGGTTCCTGACCGGCGCGCGACTGGACGCCATCGGCGTCTTCGGGTACTCCGACGAGGAGGGCACCGAAGCGGCGACGTACGACAACAAGCTGGACGAGGACCTGGTCGCCGAGCGGCTGGCACGTGTCTCCCGGCTCGCCGAGGAACTCGTATCGCAGCGCGCCGAGGAGCGCGTCGGCGAGACCGTGCACGTGCTGGTCGAGTCCGTGGACGAGGAGGGTGTGCACGGCCGTGGCGCGCACCAGGCGCCGGAGACCGACGGCCAGGTGCTGCTCACGAGCGGCGAAGGTCTGAGTGTCGGTCGTATGGTCGAGGCGAAGGTGGTCGGTACGGAAGGTGTCGACCTGGTGGCCGAGCCGCTCGACGGCTCGCTCGCGTGTAGTGAGGAGGCGGGCAGATGACCGGAGTTCCGGCGTCCGCCGCGGGTGGCCCCTCCGCCGCGAAGGGCGGACCGGCGGGCGCGGTTTCGGGCGCCGCGTCCGGCGTGGCACCGAGCGCTCCCTCGGACGCGGTCTCCGCTACGGCTGCCGAGGTGCGTGCCGGTGCCGTCCCCGGAGTAGCGGTCGTCGCCGGAGCGGCTTCGGAGGCCGACTCCGACTCCGGTGCGAGGCCCCCGCGCGGCAAGAAGATCGCGGCTGCGGCCGTCAACCAGGCCAGCGTCTGGAACATCGCCAATCTGCTGACCATGCTCCGGCTGGTCCTCGTGCCCGGCTTCGTCGCCCTGATGCTGGCCGACGGCGGGCACGACCCCGCGTGGCGCTCGTTCGCCTGGGCGGCCTTCGCGGTCGCCATGATCACCGACCTGTTCGACGGCCACCTGGCGCGCGCCTACGACCTCGTCACGGACTTCGGGAAGATCGCCGATCCCATCGCCGACAAGGCGATCATGGGGGCGGCGCTGATCTGTCTCTCCGGGCTCGGCGACCTGCCCTGGTGGGTGACGCTCGTCATCCTCGGCAGGGAACTCGGAATCACCCTCCTGCGTTTCCTCGTCATCCGGTACGGCGTGATCCCGGCGAGTCGGGGCGGCAAGCTCAAGACCCTCAGCCAGGGCATCGCCGTAGGCATGTACATCCTGGCGTTGACGGGGTGGCTGGCCACCGCGCGGTTCTGGGTGATGGCTGTGGCGGTCGTGCTGACCGTCGCGACCGGACTCGACTATGTGAGACAGGCCATTGTGCTGCGCAGGCAGGGAATCGCCGAGCGCAAGGCGGCGTTGGAGGAGACGGAAGCGTGAGTTCCCCAGCCGCCCAAGTGGTACGACTACTCACCGTGAAGGGTCAGACGCTCGCGGTCGCCGAGTCGCTCACCGGCGGACTGGTTGCGGCGGAAATCACAGCCGCCCCCGGTGCGTCCCAGGCGTTCCGGGGTTCGGTGACCGCCTACGCCACCGAACTGAAGCATGAGCTGCTGGGTGTCGACGCCACCCTGCTGGACCAGCGAGGTGCGGTGGATCCGCAGGTCGCGGCCCAGATGGCGGCCGGAGTGCGGAAGGCACTCGGCGCCGACTGGGGGGTCGCGACCACCGGAGTCGCGGGTCCGGAACCGCAGGACGGCAAGCCCGTCGGAACGGTTTTCGTGGCGGTCGACGGGCCCTCCGTCGGCGCTTCCGAAGCAGCGGGTGGCGGGAAAGTGACCGCGCTGCGGTTGAACGGCGACCGCGCGGAAATTCGTATGGAGAGTGTACGGAGCGTACTCGCACTCCTCCTGGAGGAGCTCGCGAGCGAACAGACCGGAAATGAGCGGGCACAGGATACGGAACGGAACGGGGGGTTTTGATGTTTGCAGCCCTGAGTGAACACGACATCGCTCCCCGCACGGCCGCGGCGCAAGGCGGTACGGTGGGGCGTGAAGGATGCGGCTACGCGGTCCGAGGAGGGAGCCACCGATGATTCTGCTCCGTCGCCTGCTGGGTGACGTGCTGCGTCGGCAGCGCCAGCGCCAGGGCCGTACTCTGCGCGAAGTCTCCTCCTCCGCCCGAGTCTCACTCGGCTATCTCTCCGAGGTGGAGCGGGGGCAGAAGGAGGCTTCCTCCGAACTGCTCTCCGCGATCTGCGACGCGTTGGACGTACGGATGTCCGAGCTCATGCGGGAAGTGAGCGACGAGCTCGCCCTCGCCGAGCTGGCCCAGTCTGCTGCGGCCACCCCCAGCGAGCCCGTACCGGCGCCCGTGCGCCCGATGCTGGGTTCCGTGTCGGTGAAGGGTGTGCCACCGGAACGGGTGACCATCAAGGCACCGAGCGAAGCTGTGGACGTCGTAGCGGCGTGACGCTCGCGCTCGGTCTGCCATGAGCCGATTGGCTCGCCGAGAGGAAGTCTGCGAGGCCCCGGACGGGTTTCTCCAGTTGGTCTGGAGAGGCGCCGGTCGGGGTTTTCGTGCATCTTGGAGCGACGGCCGCGTCAGTGCGTCCGTGTGCCCTTGGTGCGCCCTCCCCGGTGGGTGCGGCGGCGGTCTAGCGTCCGGGCTGGAGGTGGCTGCATGGCGGGGCCGACAGTACGCCGGGGGGTGGCTCTCGGGCTCGGGGCGCTGTGGTGGTGGGCCGTGGCGCGGCTGGTGCTGGCGCCGGACGCCGGGCTGCTCGAAGGGGCGGTCGCGGCGGGTGGGTGGGGGCTGAGTCTGCTGCCGGTGCACTGTGTTCCGAAGACGCGGGCCGCGGGGGCCGTAGGTGCTGGGCGGTGGCGTCAGGCGTGGCGGGCAGCGGTGCCTGCGGGCCCCGGGCAGGCCGGGGAGGTGGGGGCCACGGGGGCTACCACGGCATCGCCACCCCACCGTTCGGGCGGAGGATCTGGCCCGTCGTGAAGGACGAGGCGTCGGAGGCCAGGTAGAGCACGGCGTGGGCGATGTCCTCCGGTTCGCCCACGCGCTTGAGCGGTGACATACGGGACATGAGCGCCTCGGTGTGGGCCTGGGCGTCCTCGTCGTGCCGGTCGGTCATGGGGGTGCGGATCCAGCCGGGCGCGACGGCGTTGACCCGGATGCCGTACCGGCCGACCTCGGTGGCCAGGGTCTTCGTGAGTTGTACGACGGCCGCCTTGGCCGCTCCGTAGCAGAGCAGGCCGGCGCCGCCCGTGTCCACGGCGCCGGATGCCATCGTGACGATGCTGCCCCTCGTCCTCCGGTCGAGCATCAGACGGGCCGCCTCCTGGCAGGCGTGGAGCACACCCCTGAAGTTGACGTTCAGGACGCGGTCGAGATCCTCGTCCCGCGTCTCCAGAACAGGGCTGCTGTGCATGATCCCGGCGATCGCGGCGAGTACGTCCAGGCGCTCGCAGGAGGTGATGGCCTGGCGGAGCTGTTCGCGGTCGGTGACGTCGAGGGGGTGGGTGCGGGCGGTGCCGCCGGCGTCCTTGATCCGGGTCGCCGTCTCGTGCAGCCCCGCCGCGTCGAGGTCGGCGCAGTGGACGGTGGCGCCCGCCTCGGCGAGCAGGACGGCGGTCGCGCGGCCGATGCCACTGGCGGCGCCGGTGACGAACGCGGTGCGTCCGGTGAGGTCGTACGCGCTGACGGCCATGGAGCGACGGTACGAGCGTTTCTGACGGATCGTCAATTGGTCGTACGGCGTGAGGTTCCGGGGTGTGTTCCACCCGGAGCCCTGCGGAGTGGGCCCGGGGTCGGGCCGACCTGGCAGGCCGGACACCAGTACGTGGGGCGTTCGCGGGAGCCGTCGCCCTGGTCGGCGACGCGGATCGAGGTGCCGCAGCGGAGGCAGGGGCGCGGTGCGCGGCCGTAGACGAACAGGTCCTGGCCGCGGCGGCCGGTACCGGTCGTGGCGCGGACCGGGCGGTCACGGTTGTCCTCCAGGAGCTTTTTGGCGAGCGCGGGGAGCTGCGCGGCGCGGTCTGCGGGGAGGGCGCCGATGGGGATCCAGGGGGTGGCGCCGAGCAGGAAGCAGAGCTCGCTCTTGTAGACGTTGCCGATGCCGGCGAGATTGCGCTGGTCGAGGAGGGCCTCGCCGAGCGGGCGGGTGGGGTCCTGGAGGAGGTTGGCGAGGGCGCGCTCGGGGTTCCAGTCCGGGCCGAGGAGGTCGGGGCCGAGGTGGCCGACGGCCTTGTGTTCGTCCGCGGTGCGGAGCAGTTCGAGGACGGGGAGGCGGTAGCCGACGGCCGTGTGGTCCGGGTTGGCCAGGATCGCGCGGATCTGGTGGGCGGGGCCGCCTGTCCAGCGCTGGTTTTCTGCGTACACCTTCCAGGAGCCGTCCATGCGGAGGTGGGAGTGGAGGGTCAGGCCGCCTTCGATGCGGGTGAGGAGGTGTTTGCCGCGGGGGGTGACGTCGAGGACTCTGCGGCCGGTGAGGTCGGCTGTGGCGTACTTCGGCACCCTCAGGTCGCTGCGGGTCAGCACCTTGTCCGCGAGGGCGGTGTGCAGGCGCTTCGCGGCTTGCCAGACGGTGTCTCCTTCGGGCATGGGTCAAGGGTGGCATGGGGTGGGGCGGGGTGGTGGGGACGGCCTCGGTTTCGCCTTCGGCTGGTTTGGTCCCACCCGCACCACCCGTGCTGGGTTCGTGGTCGGGTGCGGGTGGCTCCTGTGGGGCGTGCTCGCCGTCGGCGGCTGCGGGGGCGCGGGGGGCGGGTGACCTGCGTGTGGCGGCGAGGGGTGGGTGTGCTGGTGAGGAGCCTGGAGTTCGGGTGGTCGCGGGACTGCGTAAGGCCGTAAGGCCGGTGGATCCGGGGCAGCACCCCGGGACGGCTTTCCGTGGGGACCCGTGGGCCGCGTCACGACCACGGAGGCCCGGGGGTGGTGTGAGGCGTGTCGGGGGGTTATGCGCGCAGGCGTAGGCCCCGTGGGGTGGCGATGAAGCCCGCTGTTTCCAGGAGGGTGCCCAGGGGGGAGGTAAGGGCTGAGGTGCCGTTGATGCGTTCCACCGTGACGGTGCCCAGGGAGCCTGCCTTGGCGGCTGCTGCCAGGGCTTCGGACGCCGTGCGTAGGCGGGGGTCGTCGGTGGGGGTGGTGTCGGGGATGGTGCCGGGCGTGGAGGGCCAGGCCAGGAGGGTCTTGCCGCCCCGCTCCATGTAGAGCGTGAGTTCGCCGTCCACGAGAACCACGAGGGAGCCCGCCTTGCGGCCCGGCTTGTGGCCCGCCTCGGTCGGGGGGTCGGGCCAGGGAAGGGCGGCACCGTAGGCGTTGGCGGGGTCCGCGGCGGCGAGGACCACGGCTCGGGAGGCGTCGGAGGCGTTCTGCCTGCGGTTGCCGAAGCCGGAACCGTACGCGGGCGTGCCTTGCCAGTGCTGGGGAGCGGGCTGGGGTGGGTAGTCCTGCGGTGAGATGTACTCGTCGCGGGAGGCGGGGGACACGGGGGACGGGACACCGTCTGTGCCGGCTGCGGGGCCGGGGCCGTCCGGGTTGTCGAAGGCGCGGGTCCAGTCCCAGTCCTCGGTCGCGGGGTCGCCTTGTGCCGAGTCCGCACTCCAGATGTCGGGAGTGCCGGTCTCCGGCAGCGGCTCGCCGCGGTCGCGGGCGTTGGACACCGCGCGGAGGCGGTCGACCGCACCGTCCATGGCGAACTGGGCGGCGCCGAGGCCCTCCACGACATAACCGCGGCGAGCCTGGCCGCTGTCCTCGAAGGCGGAGAGGATGCGGTACGTAGCCGAGAAGCCGCCCTCCACGCCCTCCGCCGCCACCGCTCCGCGGGTCACCACTCCGTGGCGGTCGAGGAGGGTGCGGGCCAGAGCGTGGGCGCGCACGGTGGGGTCGGGCTCGCGCTGGGGGAGCAGGGACCAGCGGCCGGCGACGGTCGGCGGGCCGGTGCGGGAGGCGGTGCGTGCCGCGGCGGTGAGGGAGCCGTACCGGCCGCGGGGGATCGTGCGCTTGGCGCGGTGGGCGGTGGAACCGGCGGTGCGGCCGGAGCCCAGCAGGGAGCGCATGGGGGTCAGGGTGTCGTTGGTGAGCCGTCCCGACCAGGCGAGGTCCCATACGGCGTCGGCCAGTTGGGGGTCGGTGGCGTCGGGGTGCGTGGTGGCGCGGACCTGGTCGGCGATCTGGCGGAAGAACAAGCCGTAGCCGCCCGTGAGGGCATCGAGGACGGACTGGTGGAGAGCCGTCAGCTCCAGCGGGTGGGGCGGTGGCAGGAGGAGGGGGGCCGCGTCCGCCAGGTACAGGGAGACCCAGCCGTCCTTGCCCGGGAGCGCGCCCGCTCCGGCCCAGACGATCTCTCCGGCGGCGGTGAGTTCGTCGAGCATCGCCGGGGTGTAGTGCGTGACGCGCGACGGCAGCACGAGCTTCTCCAGCGCGGAGGCGGGCACGGAGGCGCCCTGCAACTGCTCCACGGCACGCACCAGTCCGTCGATGCCCCGCAGGGAGTGGCCCTTGCCGATGTGCTGCCACTGCGGCAGGAACTGGGCGAGGGCCGGTGGCGGTACCGGTTCGAGTTCGTGGCGCAGCGCTGCCAGGGAGCGGCGGCGCAGGCGGCGGAGCACGGTCGCGTCGCACCATTCCTGGCCGATGCCCGCCGGGTGGAACTCTCCCTGCACGACACGTCCGCTCGCGGCCAGGCGCTGCAGCGCGCCCTCGGTGACCGCCGTGCCCAGGCCGAAGCGGGCGGCGGCCGTCGTCGAGGTGAAGGGGCCGTGGGTGCGGGCGTAGCGCGCGAGGAGGTCACCGAGAGGGTCCTTGACCGGTTCGGTGAAAGCCTCCGGGACACCGACCGGCAGTGCTGTGCCGAGAGCGTCGCGCAGGCGGCCCGCGTCCTCGATGGCCGCCCAGTGGTCGGCGCCGGCGACCCGGACCTTGATCGTGCGGCGGGCTCGGGCGAGATCGTGCGCCCACTGCGGCTCGGCGCCCCGCTCGGCCAGTTCGGCGTCCGTGAGCGGGCCGAGGACACGGAGGATGTCCGCGACGCCCTCGGGGTCCTTGACCCGGCGGTCCTCGGTGAGCCACTGGAGCTCCCGCTCCAGCTCGGTCAGGACCTCGGCGTCGAGCAGCTCGCGCAGCTCCGCCTGGCCCAGCAGCTCGGCCAGCAGACGCGAGTCCAGCGAGAGGGCCGCCGCCCGGCGCTCGGCGAGGGGCGAGTCACCTTCGTACAGGAACTGGGCGACATAGCCGAAGAGGAGGGACCGTGCGAACGGGGAGGGCTCGGGGGTGGTGACCTCGACCAGGCGGACCCTGCGGGACTCCAGGTCGCCCATCAGCTCGACGAGGCCGGGGACGTCGAAGACGTCCTGGAGGCACTCACGGACCGCCTCCAGGACGATCGGGAACGAACCGAACTCGCTCGCCACCTGGAGCAGTTGAGAAGCGCGCTGGCGCTGCTGCCACAGGGGGGTGCGCTTGCCGGGGTTGCGGCGCGGCAGCAGGAGCGCCCGGGCGGCGCATTCGCGGAAGCGGGCGGCGAACAGGGCCGAGCCGCCGACCTGGTCGGTGACGACCTGGTCGACCTCGCCCTTGTCGAAGACGACGTCCGCGGCGCCCACCGGGGCCTGTTCGGCGTCGTACTCCGTGCCGGTCCTGGTCGGTTCCCGGTCGAGGAGGTCCAGGCTCATGATGTCGGCGTCGGGCAGCCGCAGGACGATGCCGTCGTCGGCGTGCATGACCTGGGCGTCCATGCCGTAGCGCTCGGAGAGCTTGGCGCCGAGGGCGAGGGCCCAGGGGGCGTGGACCTGGGCGCCGAACGGGGAGTGGACGACGACCCGCCAGTCGCCGAGTTCGTCGCGGAAGCGCTCCACGACGATCGTGCGGTCGTCCGGGACATGGCCGCAGGCTTCGCGCTGCTCGTCCAGGTAGGACAGGACGTTGTCCGCCGCCCACGCGTCCAGGCCCGCGGTGAGGAGGCGCAGGCGGGCGTCCTCCTTGGACAGGGAGCCGACCTCGCGGAGGAACGCGCCCACCGCGCGGCCCAGTTCGAGGGGGCGGCCCAGCTGGTCGCCCTTCCAGAAGGGGAGCCTGCCGGGAACGCCGGGGGCGGGCGAGACCAGGACACGGTCGCGGGTGATGTCCTCGATGCGCCAGGAGCTGGTGCCGAGCGTGAAGACGTCCCCGACGCGCGACTCGTAGACCATCTCCTCGTCGAGTTCGCCGACCCTCCCGCCGCCCTTCTTGGGGTCGGAGCCGGCCAGGAAGACGCCGAAGAGGCCGCGGTCGGGGATGGTGCCGCCGGAGGTGACGGCCAGGCGCTGGGCACCGGGGCGGCCGGTGATCGTGCCGGCGATGCGGTCCCAGACCACGCGCGGGCGCAGTTCGGCGAAGGCGTCGGAGGGATAGCGGCCCGCGAGCATGTCGAGGACGGCGGTGAAGGCGGACTCGGGGAGGGAGGCGAACGGGGCCGCTCTGCGGACCGTGGCGAGGAGGTCGTCGAGCTGCCAGGTGTCCATCGCGGTCATCGCGACGATCTGCTGGGCGAGGACGTCCAAGGGGTTCGCGGGGACCTTGAGGGACTCGATGGAGCCGGTGCGCATGCGTTCCGTGACGACCGCTGCCTGAACCAGGTCGCCTCGGTACTTCGGGAAGACCACGCCGGTGGAGACCGCGCCGACCTGGTGGCCCGCGCGGCCGACGCGTTGCAGACCGGAGGCCACGGACGGGGGTGACTCGACCTGGATCACCAGGTCCACCGCGCCCATGTCGATGCCAAGTTCGAGGCTGGACGTGGCCACTACCGCCGGGAGGCGGCCCGCCTTGAGGTCCTCCTCGACCAGGGCGCGCTGTTCCTTGGAGACCGAGCCGTGGTGGGCGCGGGCGATGACCTGGGGTGCGCCCTGGGCCGCGCCTGAGCCGCCCATGAGTTCGGCCGGGGCGTGGTGTTCGTCCAGGGGCTCGCCGGTGGCGCGCTCGTAGGCGATCTCGTTGAGACGGTTGCAGAGGCGTTCCGCGAGGCGGCGGGAGTTCGCGAAGACGATCGTGGAGCGGTGGGACTGGACGAGGTCGGTGATCCGCTCCTCCACGTGGGGCCAGATGGAGGGGCGTTCCGCGCCTTCGTTGCCCTCGGCCACCGGGGAGCCGCCGAGTTCACCCAGATCCTCCACCGGGACCACGACCGAGAGGTCGAACTCCTTGCCGGACTTCGGCTGAACGATCTCCACCTTGCGCTGGGGGGAGAGGTAGCGGGCGATCTCGTCGACCGGACGGACCGTGGCGGAGAGACCGATGCGGCGGGCCGGCTTCGGGAGGAGTTCGTCCAGGCGCTCCAAGGAGAGGGCCAGGTGGGCGCCGCGCTTGGTGCCGGCCACGGCGTGGACCTCGTCGAGGATCACCGTCTCGATGCCGGCGAGTGCGTCCCGGGTCGCCGACGTCAGCATCAGGAACAGCGACTCCGGGGTGGTGATCAGGATGTCCGGGGGGCGGGTGGACAGGGCCCGGCGCTCGGCCTGAGGGGTGTCGCCGGAGCGGATGCCCACCTTGACCTCGGGCTCGGGGAGGCCCAGACGGACGGATTCCTGGCGGATGCCGGTGAGGGGGCTGCGGAGGTTGCGCTCCACGTCGACGGCGAGGGCCTTGAGGGGCGAGACGTACAGGACCCGGCAGCGCTTCTTGGGGTCCGCGGGCGGGGGTGTGGAGGCCAGCTGGTCCAGAGCGGCGAGGAAGGCGGCCAGGGTCTTGCCGGAGCCGGTGGGGGCGACGACGAGCACGTCCGAACCTTCTGCGATGGCCTGCCACGCGCCGGCCTGGGCGGTGGTGGGCGCGTCGAACGCACCCGTGAACCAGCCGCGGGTGGCGGGGGAGAAGCCGTTCAGGGCTCGGTGTGCTGGGCTGACCATGCGTCCATCCTGCACCCGGGGTCTGACAATGCCTCCGGCGGTTGGGGTTGTCGTCTGGCTGCGGGGCCGGTGGGGGCGGGCGTTTTTGCGCAGTTCCCCGCGCCCCTGAATGCCTGCGGCGGCCTGTGCGGCTTCGGTGGGCGCTGGTGTAGCGCGTTCGGTTCGGTGGGTGGGTCGGGGCCGGGGTGGGGGGTGTCCGTCCTCGGTCCGGCGGCTCGGCTGCTTCAGAGGGGCTCGGTACCGGACGCCGGCCGCATATCTAGGATTCTAGGGCTTCGAATTTCATGCTCAGGGATTTTTATCAC